>CAVPTY010000062.1:0-10026 GCA_963708655.1 uncultured beta proteobacterium | reverse complement strand
CACCTGCTCGCGCCGCTGGCACGTCATGCGACGTGCGTCGTGCCGCGGCTGGCCGAGCTGGGCCTGGCCGGATCTTCCTCGTTCGATCCGGCCCTGTTCCACGGCGCCGTCGAGCGGTACCGGCCGCACAGCCTGATCCTGCTGCCGCAGATGCTGCGCGCGTGGACGCACTGGCTGGGACAGCGCGGCCAACGCGCGCCGGCCTCGCTGCGGCTGGTGGCCGTCGGCGGTGCGGCGGTCGGCGAGCGCCTCCTCGACGCGGCACGCGGCGCCGGCATTCCGGCGTACGAAGGCTACGGCCTGTCCGAAGGCGCTTCGGTGCAGACCTTGAACCTGCCGGGCGCCGACCGCCCCGGCAGCGCCGGCCGGCCGCTGCCGCACGCCCGGGTGCGCGTCGCCGCCGACGGCGAGATCGAGGTCGCCGGCAGCCTCATGTCGGGCTACCTCGGCGACACGGCCCTCCCTTTGCAGTGGTGGCCCACCGGCGACCTGGGAGGCATCGACGCCGACGGTTTCGTGCATGTGCACGGCCGCAGGAAGAATGTGCTGATCACGTCGTTCGGGCGCAATGTCTCGCCCGAGTGGGTCGAGCAGGCGTTGCAGGCTCAAACCGCCATCGCCCAGGCGGTCGTGTTCGGCGACGGCGAGCCTGCACTGAGTGCGGTGCTCTGGCCCGCCGCCGCCGCCGCGACCGATGCGCAGCTGCAGGCGGCGCTCGACGCTGCCAACGCCGGCTTGCCCGATTACGCGCGCGTGCGGCGCTGGGTCCGCGCGCGTGCCGCCTGCAACGCCGAATCCGGCCTCGCCACCGCCAACGGCCGGCCACAGCGCCCTGCGATCTGGCGGGCGCACGCCGATGCACTTTCAACCACAGCCTGAAGAGGACCCATGGGCTTTTATCTCGAATTGCAGGAACGCACCGCCGACGCCCGCCGCCATTTGCTGGGCGCGCCCATCATCCAGGGCTGCCTGAGCGGGGAGGTATCGCTCGCCAGTTACACCGCCTTCCTCACCGAGGCCTACCACCACGTGAGCCACACGGTGCCGCTGCTGCAGGCCTGCCGCCGCGCGCTGCCGCCGCGGCACGCGTGGCTGCACGGGCCGCTGGAAGAGTACGTGCTCGAGGAGCAGGGCCACGACGAGTGGATCCTGGACGACCTGCGCGCGTGTGGCGCCAATGCGCAGGCCGTGCGTGACGGCCGGCCGGCGCATGCGACCGAAGTGATGGTGGCGTATGCCTACGACACCATCGCCCGCGGCAATCCGCTGGGATTCTTCGGCATGGTGCACGTGCTGGAGGGCACCAGCGTCGCCCTCGCGCTGGCCGCGGCCGACCAGATCCAGCGCGCGCTGGCGTTGCCGGATTCCGCGTTCGGCTACCTGCGTTCGCACGGCCTGCTGGACCGGGAGCACACGGCGCACTTCGGGTTGCTGATGGACCGCATGGAAGACGCCGGCGACCGCGACGTGATCGTGCATGCTGCGCGTGCGTTCTACCGCCTGTATGGCGACGTGTTCCGCGAGCTGCCCTTGCCGCAGGCGAGCACGGCCCACCGCCTGGCGGAGGCGGCATGAAGCCGGTGCACGCGCGCGTCCTGCTCACCGGTGCCAGCGGCGGCATCGGCCGGGAAGCGGCCGCCGCGCTGGTGCGCGCCGGGGCGGGCGTGCTGCTGGCGGGGCGTCATCCGGCGCGGCTGTCGGCCCAGGCGCGCGCGCTGGGCCCGGAACCGCGCGTCACCTGGGCGGCGGCCGATCTCGCGGATCCGGCGCAGATCGAGCGGCTCGCCGGTGAGGCGGCCGCGTGGGGCTGCAACGTGGTGATCCACAACGCCGGCATCCCGGCATTCGGCGCGCTGGCGCAGCACGACGCGGCGGCGATGCAGCGGGTGCTGCAAACGAACCTGCTGGCGCCGATGCTGCTGACGCGCCTGCTGCTGCCGCACCTCACGCAACAGGCTCGGGCCCAGGTGCTGTGCGTCGGCTCGGCGCTCGGGCGCATCGGGCTGCCCGGCTATTCCCTCTATTCGGCCAGCAAGTTCGGCCTGCGCGGCTTCGCCGAGGCGCTGCGGCGCGAGCTCGCCGCAACCTCCGTGCGCGTGCAGTACCTGGGGCCGCGCGCCACGCACACCGATTTCAACGACCAGCAGGTGCAGGCGTACAACCGCGCGACCGGCGCCACCGTGGACCAGCCCGCCGTGGTGGCGGCGGCCCTGGTGCGCTTGCTGCAGGACGAGGCGGCCGAGCGTTTCCTGGGCTTCCCGGAAAAGCTCGCCGTGCGCATCAACGGCCTGGCGCCGACCTGGCTGGACGGCAGCTTGGGCCGCCATGGCCGGAGCCTGGACCTGTTGGTGCCCGATCCCTCCCGACCCAGCCCCGAAACCCCGCAGAGGATGCCCACATGAACGCCTTGACCCTGTCTGGCCGCGCGCGCCGCGCCGCCCTTGTCGCCGCCCTCGGCGCCCTCGCGCTGCTGGCGCCCGCCGTCCAGGCCGGTCCCGCCGACGACGAGGTCGCGCAGTTGCAGCGCGACTGGGAAGCGATCCGCTACCGGGCCGCTCCGGCCGAGCGCAGTCAGCGGTTCGAGGCGCTGGCCGCCAAGGCCCGCAAGGTGACGGAAAGCCATCCCGGGCGAGCCGAACCGCTGGTGTGGGAGGGCATCATCGTGAGCTCGCTCGCCGGCGAGCGCGGCGGACTCGGGGCGCTGTCGCTGGTCAAGGAGGCGAAGGCGTTGTACGAGGCCGCGATCCAGATCGACGGCAATGTCCTCGACGGCTCGGCCTACAACAGCCTGGGCGTGCTGTACTACAAGGTGCCGGGCTGGCCGCTTGGTTTCGGTGACAAGGCCAAGGCCCGCGATCTGCTCCAGAAGGCGCTGGCGCTCAATCCCAAGGGCATCGATCCGAACTTCTTCTACGGCGAGTACCTCGTCGAGGCCGGGCAGCCGCAGGAGGCAGTGACCTATCTGGAGCGGGCGCTGCAGGCGCCGCCACGCCCCGGGCGTGAGCTGGCGGACACGGGCCGGCGCGAGGAAGCCCGCCAGTTGCTCGAGAAGGCGCGCGCGCAGTAGGCCGGCGGCCGCTCAGGACGCCGCCGGCGTGGCGGCGAACGCGACCACCGCCTTCATGCCGGTGCCGTCGTCGCGCGGCCCGAACCGCAGCGCCAGCCCGTGCAGCGCCGCGATGCGCTGCACGATCGAGATGCCCAGGCCGCTGCCGCTCTCCTGCTGGCCGCCGGGCCGGCGGAACCGCTCGCCCAGCCGCTCCAGTTCTGCCGGCGCCAAGGCGGCGCCGGCGTTCTCCACTTCGAGACGGTCGCGCGAGAACCGCAGCGTCACCAGCGTTCCCGGCGGCGCGTAGCGGGCGGCGTTGTCCAGGAGGTTGCGCAGCATGACGGCGAGCAGTTCGGCATCGCCCAGCAGCGGCAGCGCCTCGCGCGGCACCGGCGGCCATTCGCAGGCGAATTCGATGCGGCGCCGTTCGGCCAAGGGCAGGCATTCGCTCATGGCCTGCTCCACGACGACCGGCCAGTCGACCTCGCGCTCCCAGGGCACCGCCTGCGCGGCGGCCGCGCGCGAGTCGACCCGCGACAGGGCCAGCATCTGCGTGACCAGCCGGTCCATGCGGTCCAGCCCGGCGGAAAAGCGGGCCTGCGCCTCCGCGCGCTCGCGCTCGTCACGCGCCCGCCGCACCACGTCCCACTGCGCGCGCAGCACCGCCAGCGGCGTGCGCATCTCGTGGGCCGCGTCGGCCGTGAACCGGCGCTCGCGCGTGAGCAGCGCGTCGACCCGCGCGAATTGCGCATTGATCGCGTGCAGCAAGGGCGTGAGTTCCGTCGGCGCGGCTTGCACCGGCAAGGGCTTCAGGTTGGCGGCATCCCGTTGCTCCAGGTCGGCCGCGATCGCCACCACCGGCGCCAGTGCGCGCCGCACCGCCCAGGCGAGCGCGGCGAGCAGCAGGGGCAGGACCAGCAACCAGGGCAGCACCTGCGAGATCGTGAGGTCGTAGACCAGCTCGTCGCGCTCGTAGGCTTTCTGGCCGGCGGCGACCAGCCAGTCGCCGCCCGCCGAGGGCAGGTAATAGACGCGCCACAGTTCCCCGCGCAGCCGCTCGGTGACGAAGCCGGGCGCATCTGGCCGACGCGGCAGTTCGCCGCCTTCGCGATCCGCGAGGTACAGCTGGCCGCGCGCGTCCCACACCGCGATCGCGAAATCGCTCAGGTCGGCCTCGCCGGTCGCGGCACCCTCGGCGATGGCGACTGGCGCGTCCCCGTTGCCGGGGCCATGGTCCAGCACCACCTGCACCTGCCGCGCCAGCCGGATCAGCTCGCTGTCGAACAGCTCGTTGACGTCGTGCTGCGCGCGGTTGACCGACACCGCGACGGCGATCAGCCAGACCAGCGGCGCCGACAGCAGGAGATACAGCATCAGGCGCCGTTGCAGGCTCATGGCGCCGGCTCTCCCGAGCCCAGCGCGTAGCCCAGGCCGCGCACCGTGCGCACGATGCCCGGATCGATCTTGCGCCGCAGGTGGTGCACGTAGACTTCCAGCGCGTTGCTCTCGGGCTCGGAGCCGCTCCAGTCATAGAGCTTGTCCTGCAACTGCGACTTCGAAAGCACCCGCTGCGGATTGGCCAGCAGCACTTCGAGCAGCGCCAGTTCGCGCGGCGTCAGTTCCACCGGCTGGCCCTTCCAGCGCACCGCCTTGGCCGTGGCGTCGTACTCCAGCGCACCATGCTGCCAGACCGGATGCGCGAACCCGGACGTGCGCCGCATCACTGCGCGCAGGCGGGCGGCCAGTTCGTCGATCGAGATCGGCTTGATCAGGTAGTCGTCGGCGCCGTGGTCCAGGCCGGCAATGCGGTTGTCGACACCTTCGCGGGCGGTGAGGATCAGGATCGGCAGTTTCAGGGCACGGGTGCGCCAGCGCTGCAGCCACTCCAGGCCGTCGCCGTGCGGCAGCCCGAGGTCGAGCACCAGCGCGTCATACGGCACCTCACCCAGCGCGGCGTCGGCTTGCCGGCCGTCGGCGAAGAGATCGACCACGTGCCCCAGCTGGCGCAGGCCCGTGGCGAGCGCATCGCCCAGGGCCGGATCGTCTTCGATGATGAGCAGGCGCATGGTCTTCAGGCTGCGCCAGCCCTGCGGTAGGTGACGAACGAGAACGGCAGCCCGCCGGCCGAACGGTGCGGCTGGCGGGACGTCTCGCGCCACTGCGGCCCCAACGCCGGCGCATGGACGTCGCCGTCGAAGTCGGCGTCGATCTCGGTCACCTCCACGGTGTCGGCCAGCGGCAGCGCCTGCGCGAACAGCTGCTCGCCGCCGATCACCCAGGCGGCGGGCGCCGGCCCGCACAGCGCGATGGCTTCTTCCAGCGAGCCGGCGCGGCTGGCGCCGGCGGCGCTCCACGCCGGCCGCCGGGTCACGACGATGTTGGTGCGCCCGGGCAGCGGCCGGAAGCGCTCCGGCAGCGATTCCCAGGTCCGGCGTCCCATGATGACTGGAGCGCCCATCGTGAGGCGCTTGAAGTGCGCCAGGTCCTCGGGCAGGTGCCAGGGCAGGGCGCCGTCCTTGCCGATCACGCCGTTGCGCGCCCGTGCGTAGACCAGCCCGAGCTTCATCACACGGCCACCGGCGCCTTGATCGGCGGGTGGCACTGGTAGTCAATTACCTCGAAGTCCTCGTACTCGTACTCGAAGATCGACGCTGGGCGTGCGCTTGATGTCCAGCGTCGGGATAGGGGAAGGGCTGGCGACTCAAGCTGCTGCTCGACCTGCTCGGTAGTGGTTGCTGTAGATATGGCAATCGCCGCCGGTCCAGATGAAGTCGCCGACGCCCAGGTCGCACTGCTGCGCCATCATGTGCGTGAGCAGGGCGTAGCTGGCGATGTTGAACGGCACGCCCAGGAAGATGTCGGCGCTGCGCTGGTACAGCTGGCACGAGAGCTTGCCGTCGGCGACGTAGAACTGGAAGAACGCGTGGCAGGGCGCCAGCGCCATCTTGGGGATGTCGGCGACGTTCCAGGCGCTCACGATGATGCGGCGCGAGTCCGGGTTGGTGCGGATCGTCTTCACCGCTTCGGCAATCTGGTCGATGTGGCCGCCGTCGGGCGTCGGCCAGCTGCGCCACTGCACGCCGTACACCGGCCCGAGGTCGCCGTCCTCGCGCGCCCATTCGTCCCAGATGGTGACGCCGTGCTCCTTGCAGCCAGTTGTTGTCGCTGGAGCCCTGCGAGGAACCACAGCAGCTCGTGGATGATCGACTTGAGGTGCACCTTCTTGGTCGTCACCAGCGGAAAGCCCTCGTCCAGGTCGAACCGCATCTGGTAGCCGAACACGCTGCGCGTGCCGGTGCCGGTGCGGTCGGCCTTGGGCGTGCCATGGGTGTACACATGGCGCATGAAGTCTTCGTACTGGGAGCGCACGGGCCGCGAGTTCATGGCGAAATTATGCGCACGGCTCAGGGACGCAGCACGCGCCCCGGGTTGAACAGGTTGCGCGGATCCAGCGCCCGCTTGATGCCGCGCATCAGCTCCAGCGCGACCGGCGACTTGTGCCTTTCCAGCTTGTCCAGCTTCAGGGCGCCGACGCCGTGCTCCGCCGAGATCGAGCCGTCGAAGCGCTGCACCGAGTCGTAGACGAGCGAATTCACCTGCTCTTCCCACTGCTCCAGGAAGCCGGCGGGGTCGCCGTGCTCCGGCGCCTGCACGTTGTAGTGCAGGTTGCCGTCGCCCAGGTGGCCGAAGTTCACCAGCCGCACGCCCGGGATCAGCCGCTGCAGCAGGGCATCGGTTTCGCGGCAGAACTCGGGAATGCGCGAAACCGGCACCGAGATGTCGTGCTTGATGTTCAGGCCCTCCTCGGCCTGCGCCAGCGGGATGCTCTCGCGCACGTGCCACAGCTGGTTGGCCTGCGACAGGTTCTCGGCGACCACCGCGTCGACGACGCAGCCCTGCACCAGCGCCGATTCCAGCAGCCGCTCGAACCGGCTGCGGGCATGCGCCTGCGATTCGTCGTCGGATTTCTCCAGCAGCACGCAGCACGGCGCCTGCTGGTACAGCGGCACCCGCAACTGGGTGAAGTGGCGCGCCACCAGGCTCAGCGCGAACTGGCCCATCACCTCGAAGCCGGTCAGTCCGGCGCCGAGTTCGCGGTGCGCCAGCCCCAGCAGCCGCACTGCGTCGTCGAGGCTCGGCACCGCGGCCCAGGCCGTCAGGCGCGCCGCCGGCATCGGGTACAGCTTCATCGTCGCGGCCGTGATGATCCCGAGCGTGCCTTCGCTGCCGATGAACAGGTCGCGCAGGTCGTAGCCGGTGTTGTCCTTGCGCAGGCCGGTGAGGCCGTGCCAGACCTCGCCTTGCGCGGTCACCACTTCCAGCCCCAGGCACAGGTCGCGCGCGTTGCCGTAGCGCACCACCTGCGTGCCGCCGGCGTTGGTGGCGAGGTTGCCGCCGATGGTGCAACTGCCTTCGGCCGCCAGGCTCAGGGGAAAGAGCAGGCCGGCCGCTTCGGCCGCTTCCTGCACCCGCTGCAGGACGCAGCCGGCCTCCACGGTGATGGTGAGGTTGTCCGCGTCCAGGCTGCGCACCGCGTTGAGCCGCTGCAGGCTCAGCACCACTTCGCGGCCGCTCGCATCGGGGGTCGAGCCGACCACCAATCCGGTGTTGCCGCCCTGCGGCACCATGGGCGCGCCGGCCGCGGCGCAGGCGCGCACCACCTGCGCTACTTCGTCGCTGGTGCCGGGCCGCACCACGGCCAGCGCCTTGCCGCGCGCGCGCTTGCGCCAGTCCTGCTCCCACGCCGTGAGGTCGCCGTCGACCAGCACGTGGCTGGCGCCGACGGCCCGGCGCAGGGTTTCGATCAATCCGTTCATGTCTTCGCCTTCAGGCGCGTTCTCACATGCAGCACGCAGGCCGCGAACAACAGCAGGCACAGGGCCGCCTCCAGCCAGGCGAGCGCGGCGCTCGGGCCGCGGTCGCTGGCGCCGCGCACCACGCCTTCCGTGAAGTAGATCCAGACCAGCAGGCTCACCCAGCGGTAGGTGTACAGGCGATTGCGCAGCAGGCCCGCGAGCGGAAGGCACAGCGGCAGCACCTTCAGCACCAGCCACGAGCCGCCGGGCCGCAGCGGCGCGAGCCACAGCTCCCACGCGAGTCCCAGCACGATCAGCGCCAGCAGGCTGCCGACCGCCAGCCGGCGGCTCAGGGCAACCACCGGGCTGGCAACGGGCGGTGCGGAATCGATGGTCGTCATGCGAGGTGGCATCATAGCGGCCGATGCCATTGCGCCAGCTGCTCGCGGACCTCTCGCGCTTCCCCTGGAAGTCGACGGCGGCGACGTTGCGCGAGCGGTTCCGCGAAGACCGGCTGGGCCTGACGGCCAGCAGCCTGACGTTCACGACGACGATGGCGCTGGTGCCGTTCTTCACGCTGGCGCTGGCGATCTTCACGGCCTTCCCGATCTTCGGCAAGCTGCAGTCGGCGCTGCAGGCCTGGCTGGCGCAGAGCCTGATCCCCGAAGCGATCGCGCGCCAGGTCCTCGGGTATCTGACGCAGTTCGCCGGCAAGGCCAACCGGCTCGGCGCCTTCGGCCTCGCTGCCCTGATCGTCACGGCGCTGGCGCTGATGCTGACCATCGACCGCACCTTGAACGGCATCTGGCGGGTCCGGCGGCGGCGCCCCTTCGCCCAGCGCGTCCTGATCTACTGGGCCGCGCTGACGCTGGGCCCCCTGTTGCTCGGGGCCAGCCTGAGCCTGACTTCGTACGTGGTTTCGGCGTCCCGCGGGCTGGTTGCCGCGATGCCGGGCGTGCTGCAGGTGGTGCTCGACGTGATCGAGTTCTTCCTGCTCGCCGGCGGCCTGGCGGCGCTCTATCGGTACGTTCCCAACACCCCGGTGCGGCGCAGCCATGCCTGGGCCGGTGCCGTGTTCGCGGCGGCCGGCATCGAGTTGGCGCGGCGGCTGCTCGCCTGGTACGTCGCCAAGGTACCCGCCTATTCGCTGGTGTACGGCGCCTTCGCCACCGTCCCGCTGCTGCTGGTGTGGATCTACGTGGCGTGGGTGATCGTGCTGCTGGGGGCCGTGATCGCGGCCTACCTGCCCAGCCTGACGACCGGCACCCGCCGCCGCTCCGGTCACGGCTGGCAGTTCCAGGTGGCGCTGGAAGTGCTGCGCGAACTCGATGCCGCGCGGGTGTCGGCGCGGCGCGGCCTGAGTGCGCCGGAACTCGCACGGACCCTGGAACTGGAAACGGTGCAACTCGAGCCGGTGCTCGAAACCCTGGTCGACCTGGACTGGGTCGGTCGCGTCAACGAGATCGAGGACGAGGAGGACACCCGCTACGTGCTGCTCGCCGACGCCGCGTCGACGGCGCTCGAGCCGCTGATCCGCCACCTGCTGCTGCCCTACACCGAGGCCTCGGCCGCGCTGTGGAAGAGCGGCCACCTCTCCACGGTCTACCTCAAGGACGGGCTCTGACCGGAAATCCATCTTCGCTGGCGATGCGGCCCTCCAGCCGTGCCAGGCGAGCCCGGTCCGTACTTGGGCGTGAACTCGACCTTCTTGTCCGAGCTGATTCAGTTCCCGTTTTCCCTTAAAACGCAAAAAGCCCCAACAGCCATGCGACGTATGGCTATTAGGGCTTCCCCTTGAGGAGTGTTCCCAAGTGTTTCAAATATATCTGATATCTATTTACACGCAAATGTCAAGAATTATTTCATGAACTCACACATTTTATGCTTTCTTCCACCCATGTTCTGCTAAATCAAAGAATTTTGGATGGTCACAATGGGTATGCCTGACAGAATACTTCCATCCTATGTATCCTATCTGGGCCAATGGATCGTACTTGTTGGGGGTCGGATTCATGTACCGATACTGAATCTTTCCACGATACTGTAACGGAATCGTATTCTCTATTTCTGGTACAAAAACATCTGTAAGGGTTCCATTAAGATCCTGTTTGTTGAATTCTTCTGAAAATTTGTACATGTTGCCGTAATCTAAATTGGGATCGAAGTGTTGGTATTTCTCAA
>CAVPTY010000061.1:0-22958 GCA_963708655.1 uncultured beta proteobacterium | reverse complement strand
GTTGTGTAGCATGGCTCGAGTTCCAGTTACGTATGCTCAGGCTTACCTCTATCTCGTCGCGATCGTCGACTGGGCGAGCCGGGCAGTCTTGTCGTGGCGGCTGTCCAATACGATGGACGTCTCGGTTTGCCTTCGCGGCGCTAGAAGACGCCCTGGCCAAACACGGCCGTACCAAGATCTCAATTCCGATCAGGGCTCAGCGATTTTCACCTCGGCCGCCTTCACCGGCGCGCTGACGGCGGCTTCAGATAGATCTTCCATGGACGGCCGAGGCCGCTGGATGGACAATGTTTTCATCGAACGTCTATGCGCTCGCTCGAACATGAACGTCTATCTCAAAGGCTGCGCCAACGGCCGTGAGGCGAAGGATCGGCATCGCCTCGTCGATAAACGCTTGCGGATCAAGGCCCGCCTTCATCAAGCGCTCGGATATCGAACACCGAGATCAAGGTCTTGCGCCACGCCATGACGACACCACGGCTGTGGACATGATGGACAACGCTACACGTTGACCACGTGCCCACAGCGACAGCAGACGAAGCCTTTGGCCGCGTGATAAAAGGATCGGAAGCGGTTCGACTTTCCAACTAAGAAACCGGCCCGAGCGTTGGTGCGGCGCAGCATCCGCGACGCTGCGGCGAGCAACCGGGCCCGACCCGTGCGCGAACGGATGCTGCCTGGGGCCCGTGGCGCACGGATGCAAGCTCGCCTGGGCGCACGTCGCGCGCCAGCGGTTTCGCCGGCCTTTCCGTGGCCGCGGCGCATTGACCAATCTCAAGCGAGGGGGAACGCGGGGTAGTGATTCCCCCCTGAACGGATCGGGTGCAGATTCCTGAAACAAGAACAGGCAGGGCCCGCGACGCGGGCCCTTCGGATCCATGCGCTGGCTGGAGCATCTCGAAGAAGCTTTCATCATGTTCCTCATGGCGGCCATGACCCTGGTGACGTTCGGCCAGGTGATCGCCCGCTATGTCTTCAACTACAGCTTTGTCTGGGCCCTGGAGCTGACCGGGGTGATGTTCGCCTGGCTGATCTTCGTGGGCATGTCCTACGGGGTGCGGGTCGGCGCGCACATCGGCGTCGATGCGGCCGTGAAGGCGCTCGGGCCGCGCACGGCACGCGTGGTCGGCTCGATCGCCGCGCTGCTGTGCATCGCCTATGCGCTCATCGTCGCCTGGGGCGGCTACCAGTACGTGGTGAAGATGCACTCTGTCGGCATCCTGATGCAGGACATTCCGGTCGCGCAGTGGATTCCGCGCCTGGTGCTGCCGGCCGGCTTCCTGCTGCTGGCGTTGCGTTTCGCGCAGGTGTTCTGGAGCGTCGCCTCCGGCCGGACGGCCCATCTGCTGGGCGACGAGGTCGAGGACGCATTGAAACTGGTCCAGGAAGAGCCGGCCGCGGGAGCACGGGAATGACGATCGCCGCGCTCTTCGTGATGCTGTTCGTGTTCATGGCGCTGGGCATGCCGGTGGCGGTTGCCCTGGGGCTGTCGTCCTTGCTGACGATCATGGCCTTCGCGCAGGACTCGCTCGCTTCGCTCTCGCTCAAGCTGTACGAGACGTCCGAGGCCTATACCCTGCTGGCCATTCCCTTCTTCATCCTCGGCGGCTCGTTCATGACCACCGGCGGGGTGGCGCGCCGCATGATCCGCTTCGCCAACGCCTGCATCGGCCACCTGCGCGGCGGGCTGGCGATGGCCTCCGTGCTGGCGTGCATGTTGTTTGCCGCGGTGTCGGGCTCCTCGCCCGCGACGGTGGTGGCGGTCGGCTCGATCGTGATCGCCGGGATGGTGAAGGCCGGCTACCCGATGCCGTTCGCCGCCGGCGTGATCTGCAATGCGGGGACGCTCGGGATCCTGATCCCGCCGTCGATCGTGATGGTGGTGTACGGCGCCGCCACCGAGACCTCCGTGGGCAAGCTGTTCATGGGCGGCGTGGTGCCCGGAGCGCTGCTGGGCCTGATGCTGATGGCGGCCATCTACATCCGGGCCCGGATGCTCGGCCTGCCGCGCCAGCCGCGCGCGTCGCTCGGCGAGATCGCGAGGTCCGGTCGAGACTCGCTGTGGGGCCTGCTGCTGATCGTCATCATCCTCGGCGGCATCTACGGCGGCATCTTCACGCCGACCGAGGCGGCGGCCGTGGCGGCGGTGTACGCCTTCGTCATCGCCGTGTTCGTCTACCGCGACATCGGCATGGGCAACGTGCCGCAGGTGCTGCTCGAATCCGGTCGGGTGACGGTCATGCTGATGTTCATCGTCGCGAACGCGCTGCTGTTCGCGCACGTGCTGACCACCGAGCGCATTCCGCAGACGATCGCCGAAACCATCATCGGCCTGGGCATGCCGGCCTGGCAGTTCCTGATCGTCGTGAACATCCTGCTGCTCGTGGCGGGGATGTTCATGGAGCCGACCGGCATCATCCTGATCATGGCGCCGATCCTGTTCCCGATCGGCACCGAACTGGGCATCGACCCGGTGCACCTGGGCATCATCATGGTGGTCAACCTGGAGATCGGCATGGTCACGCCGCCGATCGGGCTGAACCTGTTCGTCACGGCCGGCATCACCAGGCTGTCGATCATGGGCGTGGCGCGCGCCGCGCTGCCGTGGACGCTGATCCTGCTGGCCTTCCTGGCGATCATCACCTATGTGCCGGCAATCACGCTGACCCTGCCGAACCTGCTGTTCTGACGGTGCCGCCAACGCCGGTGCGGGAGGCGCCCGTCAGCGACTGCGCCGCACCCGCAGCAGTTCGTCCAGGATCAGGCAGGCCGCGCCGATCGTGATGCCGCTGTCGGCGATGTTGAAGGCCGGAAAGTACCAGCCGCGCCAGTGCACCTGGATGAAATCGACCACGTAGCCGTGCAGCAGCCGGTCGACCACGTTGCCCACGGCGCCGCCGAGGATGCACGCCAGCGCGAAGGAAAACAGCTTCTGCCCGGCGTGGCGCCGCAGCAGCCAGACGATGAACACCGCGGCGACTATCCCGATCGCCGTGAAGAACCAGCGCTGCCAGCCCGACGCCTGCGCCAGGAACGAGAACGCCGCGCCCGTGTTGTGGGCGCGCACGATGTTGAAGAAGCTGGTGATGGTGGTCGAATCCCCGAGCCGGTACGCGCCCAGGATCAGCACCTTGCTCACCTGGTCGGCGACGAAGATCGCCAGCGCCAGCCCCAGCCAGGGCAGCCAGGACGCGCCGCGGCCCGCGCGCGCCATCAGGCGAACTTCCGGTCTTCGCCGGCCCCGAACAGGTTGCCGGTGCAGCGTCCGCAGATGGTGGGATGCGCCGGCATCCTGCCCGACGTCGTCGCGCCAGTGCCAGCAGCGTTCGCACTTCACCGCCTGCGACGGCGTGACCTTGACGGCCAGCTTGTCGCCCGGCACCAGCTTCATCGCGGACGTGATGAAGACGAACTTGAGGTCGTCCCGCAGGCTGGCGAGCGCCGTCCACAGCGCGCCCTCGGTGTCCTGCGGCACCGCCAGTTCCACGTTGGCCTGCAGCGACGAGCCGACCTGGCCGGCCTCGCGCAGCGCCTCGATCTCCTTGTTCACCAGTTCGCGCGCACCGCGGATGCGGTTCCACTTCTCGATCAGCGCCAGGTCGGGGCCGCCGATCTCGGCATAGCTCTCGAAGAAGATCGACTCGGACGTCCCGAACAGCTTCCATGCTTCTTCCGCCGTGAAGCTGAGGAACGGCGCCATCCAGCGCAGCATGGCGTGGGTGATGTTCCACAGCGCGGTCTGCGCGCTGCGCCGCGCCAGCGACTTGGGCGCCGTCGTGTAGAGGCGATCCTTCAGGACGTCGAGGTAGAACGCACCGAGATCCTCCGAGCAATACACCTGCAGCTTGGCCACCACCGGATGGAACTCGTAGACCTCGTAGTGCGCCAGCACCTCCTGCTGGAACTGCGCCGCCCGCGACATGGCATAGCGATCGATCTCGAGCATGTCGGCGACGGGCACGGCGTCCTTGGCCGGATCGAAGTCGCTGGTGTTGGCCAGCAGGAAGCGCAGCGTGTTGCGGATGCGGCGGTACGCGTCCACCACCCGCGCCAGGATCTTGTCGTCGCCCGCGATGTCGCCGGAGTAGTCGGACGCCGCCACCCACAGCCGGATGATCTCGGCGCCCAGCTTCTTCGTCGTCTCCTGCGGGTCGACGCCGTTGCCCAGCGACTTGCTCATCTTGCGGCCCTGGCTGTCGACGGTGAACCCGTGCGTCAGCAGGCCGCGGTAGGGCGCGCGGCCGTACATCGCGCAGGCGGTGAGCAGCGACGAATGGAACCAGCCGCGGTGCTGGTCGTGGCCTTCCAGGTACAGGTCGGCCTCGGGCCCGTTCTCGTGGCCGGCGCCGGCGTGCGAGCGCTTGAGCACCGTCGTGTGCGTGGTGCCGGAGTCGAACCACACTTCGAGGATGTCGGTGCTCTTGGTGTAGTGCGGCGCATCCTCGGCGCCCAGAATGTCTTCGGCCGTGGCCTTGCTCCAGGCCTCGATGCCGCCCTGCTCCACCATGTCGGCGGCCAGGTCCAGGATCTCCAGCGTGCGCGGATGCAGTTCGCCCGTGTCCTTGTGCAGGAAGAAGGGCAGCGGCACGCCCCAGCTGCGCTGGCGCGAGATGCACCAGTCGGGCCGGCCGGCGATCATGTCGCGCAGCCTGGCCTTGCCGTTCTCCGGATAGAAGCTCGTGTCCTCGATGGCGTCCAGGGCCATCTGGCGCAAGGTCTTGGGCGCCTTGTCGCGGGTGAAGACGCCTTCACCCTCGTCCATGCGGATGAACCACTGCGCCGCGGCGCGGTAGATCACCGCCGTCTTGTGGCGCCAGCAATGCGGGTAGCTGTGGCTGATCGTGTCGGTCGCGAACAGCCGGTCGGCGCTGCGCAACGCCTCGACGATCTGCGGGCCGGCCTTCCAGATGTTCTGGCCGCCGAACAGCGGGAAGTCCGGCGCGTACGAGCCGTTCCCCTGCACCGGGTTCAGGATGTCGTCGTACTGCATCCCGTGCGCGACGCAGGAATTGAAGTCTTCCAGGCCATAGGCCGGCGACGAGTGGACGATGCCGGTGCCGTCCTGCGCCGTCGCGTATTCGGCGAGGTACACCGGCGACAGGCGCCGGTAACCGGGGTCGGCGTCGTACAGCGGATGCCGGAAGGCGAGGCCGCCCAGCTTGTCGCCGGTGACGGTGGCCAGCACGTCGCCGGCCAGGCCGTAGCGCTCCAGGCAGCGCTCGACCAGCGTTGCCGCCACGATCAGCAGGCCGCGGCGGGTGTCGACCAGGGCGTACTCGAGCCCCGGATTCAGGTTCAGCGCCTGGTTGGCCGGGATGGTCCACGGGGTGGTGGTCCAGATCACGGCGAACACGGACTTTTCCAGACGGGTGGGCGGCAGCCCGAAGGCCAGCAGCACCTGCTGCGGCTGGTCGGCCTTGAACGCGACGTCGATCGTGTGCGACTTCTTGTCGGCGTACTCGATCTCGAATTCCGCCAGCGACGAGCCGCAGTCGAAGCACCAGTAGACGGGCTTCAGGCCGCGGTACACGAAGCCGCGCTCGATCACGCGCTTGAACGCGCGGATCTCCTCGGCCTCGTTGACGAAGTCCATGGTGCGGTAGGGATGCTCCCAGTCGCCGAGCACGCCCAGGCGCTTGAAGTCGGCCATCTGGATGGCGATCTGCTCGGTGGCGAAGGCGCGGCTTTTCGCCTGCATCTCGTCGCGTGGCAGGTTGCGTCCGTGCTGCTTCTCGATCGCGTTCTCGATCGGCAGGCCGTGGCAGTCCCAGCCCGGGATGTAGGCCGCATCCAGGCCCTTCAGCTGGCGCGCCTTGACGATCATGTCCTTGAGGATCTTGTTGACCGCATGGCCCATGTGGATCTGGCCGTTGGCATACGGCGGGCCGTCGTGCAGCACGAACTTCTCGTGCCCGCAGCGGGCGGCGCGCAGCTTCCTGGTACAGGCCCTTGTCCTCCCACTCCTTGACCCAGCCCGGCTCGCGTTTCGGCAAGTCGCCGCGCATCGGGAACGGCGTGTCGGGCAGGTTGAGCGTGGCGCGGTAATCGGTCTTGTCGGTCATGGAATGCTCTTTCGCAGCGGGTGCATCGGGGTCATGCCGGCTGGAGCCGGCATCCACGCGGTCGTGGCCATCGTTCGCGGCGCGAGGCCGCGATGACGCACCGCGCTAAATTCGGTCGCGCGTGGTCTGCCGGCGGGTCGACGCGAAGTACGCCCGCGCGTCGGCGATGTCGCGTGCGATGCCCGCCTGCAGGGCGGCCAGGCCGTCGTACTTGAGCTCGTCGTGCAGCTTGTGCAGCAGTTCCACCCGGATGATTTTACCGTAGCCCCCCTCCGGGCCGAGGCTCGCCGGCCACTCGAGGCAGTAGGTCTCCAGCAGCACGCGCCCGCCGTTGACGTCGCCGGGGTCGATCGAGGGCCGGATGCCCAGGTTCGCGACGCCGGGCAGCGGCCGCATCGGACAGCCCATGGACCTCCACCGCGAAGATGCCGCTGGCGGCCGGCTTCCAGTGCGCAAAGCGCAGGTTGAGCGTCTTGAAGCCCAGCTCGCGGCCGAGCTTGCGGCCGTGGACCACGTGGCCGCTGATGCTGTAGGGATGCCCCAGCAGCGCCGCCGCGCCGTCCATGTCGGCGCGGGCCAGCGCGGCGCGGACCTCCGAACTCGACACGCGCACGCCGTGGACCTCGTAGCTGTTCATGCGGGCCACGTCGAAGCCGCTGGCGGCACCGGCGGCGTCCAGCATCGCGTAGTCGCCGGCCCGCTTGGCGCCGAAACGGAAGTCGTCGCCCACCAGCACGTACTTCGCGCCGAGGCCGCGCACCAGCACGTTCGTCGACGAAGGCCTCCGGCGTCTGCGAGGACAGGCGCGCGTCGAACGGCAGCACCACGCACTGGTCGGCGCCGCAGCGGGCCAGCTCGGTCAGCTTGTCGCGCAAGGTGGCGATGCGGGCGGGCGCGAGTTCCGGCTTGCGCGCCAGGGCGGCGAAGTAGTCGCGCGGATGCGGCTCGAAGGTCAGCACGCAGCTGGGCACGCC
This sequence comes from uncultured beta proteobacterium, assembly GCA_963708655.1. Classification (GTDB taxonomy): domain Bacteria; phylum Pseudomonadota; class Gammaproteobacteria; order Burkholderiales; family Burkholderiaceae_C; genus Ramlibacter. The sequence continues at coordinate 15,922 of CAVPTY010000061.1, read as the reverse complement.
GCGATGCCGTGCCTCGCTGTTCAGCAGCGCGAGCATCGCCTGGTGGCCGCGATGCACGCCGTCGAAGTTGCCGATCGTGAGCGCGCAGGCCGGCGCGATGCCCGGATGGTGGAAGCCTCGGAAGATCTGCATCGCGCTCGCGTCGGTATCGTTTTGATAGCAGCCCGTGCCCGTCGCGCCAAGCGGCACGGCGCCTGCGCGGCGGCGGCTGGCCACGAAAGAGGGTATATTGTGCTGTACAGCGCCGCGCGGCGCTGCGCCGCACCTGCCATGTGGTTTCCTCTCCCGGAAAGGAGTGGTGTCTTGAAGGTCTTGAAGCTGTCGGCCCAGGGCCTGCCCCAGTCGTGGATCACGCTGGAACAGGCCGTGATCCACTATGCGGCCGACGAGGTGCGCTGGGAAGTCGGCGCGCGCATCGCGCTGTTCCGCGGCGGCCACAACGCGGTGACCGGCGCGCAGTCGCTGATCGCCGTCAGCAGCATCATCGGCACCAAGGGCGTGCCGAACATCAATCCCTTCGACCTGAAGCCCGGCCTCACCAACAGCAAGCTGTTCGCGCGCGACCGCAACGTGTGCGCCTACTGCGGCGACGAGTTCCACGAAGAGATGCTCACGCGCGAGCACATCATCCCGTTCGCGCAGAACGGCCGCGACCACTGGATGAACGTCGTGACGGCCTGCCGCACCTGCAACCACCGCAAGAGCAACCGCACGCCCGAACAGGCGCGCATGCCGCTGCTGTACACGCCGTACGTCCCCAGCCTGTGGGAGGACTTCATCCTGCGCAACCGCCGCATCCTGGCGGACCAGATGGAGTTCCTGATGGCGCACCTGCCCAAGAACTCGCGGCTGCACGCCTGAGGACGGGGGCTAGAGGCTGGGAAAACCCAACAGCCCAACGCAGAGGACGCAAAAGTACGCAGAGGACGCAAAGAACTCAAGGAGGGAAGAACGAGTTCTCTCGTCATCCTTTCTTCTGTCTTTTCTGCGTTCTCTGCGAAATCTCTGCGTCCTCTGCGTTGGGCTGTTGGGTTTCTCTTCCGTGCGTCCGGCGGTCCGTCTTTGCCAGCCTCCAGCCTCTAGCCTCTAGCCGCCGCCAACTTCAGGCAAACACGCCGGCCGTGTCCTGCATCCGCGCCGACACTTCACCCAGGTGGTGCAGCGTGTCGCCGAAGCTCAGCTCCAGCTGCGTCAGCTTCTTGAAGTAATGGCTGCCGATGTATTCGTCGGTCACGCCGATGCCGCCGTGCAGCTGCACCGAGTTCTGGCCGACGAAGCGCATCGAGACGCCCAACTGGTACTTGGCGCGCGCCATCGCGCGGCGGCGCTCCTCGGCCGGCGCATTGAGCTTGAGCGACGCGTAGTAACTCATCGAGCGGGCCAGCTCCTGCTGCATCTTCATGTCGGCCATGCGATGGCGCAGTGCCTGGAACGTGGCGAGCGGCACGCCGAACTGCTTGCGCGTGTTGAGGTATTCCGCCGTCACGTCCATGGTCTTGTCGAGAACGCCGACCGCCTCCGCGCAGCTCGCGGCGATGCCGATATCCACCGCGTGCTCCAGGGCCGCCAGGCCGTCCGTGCTGAGCAGCGTCGCCGGTGACGAGGCGAAGGTCAGTTCGGCCGCGCGCGCGCCTTCCATCGTGCCGTAGCCGCGCGCCTTGACGCCGGCCGCGCTGCGCTCGACGAGGAACAGCGCCATCTTGCCGTCGGCGACGGCCGGCACCAGGAAAGCCTCGGCCCGGTCGCCGGCCGGCACGATGCTCTTGGCGCCGCTGACGGTCCAGGCTTCGCCGCTGCGGCTCGCCCTGGTCTCGCAGACATCGAGCTTGTAGCGCGCCGCCCGTTCGGTGTGCGCCAGCACCAGCAGCGCCTCGCCGGCGGCGATCTTCGGCAGCCATGCCGACTTGACGGCGTCGGGCGCGTAGCCGCCGATGATGCCGCTGGCGATCAGCGCCTGGCCGAGCGGCTCGAGCACGATGCCGCGGCCGAGTTCCTCCATCACCACCATGCCTTCGACCGGGCCCATGCCCATGCCGCCGTGGTGCTCGGAGATGTAGAGGCCGGACAGCCCCAGGTCGGCCAGCTCGCCATAGACGCCGCGGTCGAAGCCGCCGGCCTTGACGATGGCGCGGCGGCGCTCGAAGTCGTAGCCCTTGTCGACCCATTTGCGCACGGCGTCGCGCAGTTGTTCCTGCTCGTCGGTGAAGTTGAAATCCATGATGTGCCTCTGAAGTGAGGAAAGCGGGGTCAGGAACGCAGAGGACGCAAAGATTTCGCAGAAGTCGCAGAAGAATTCATCTTGAAGATTGTCTTCTCTGCGTGCTCTGCGTTTCCTTTGCGTCCTCTGCGTACGGATGTTGGGGTCAGGTCAGCCGAGCACCGTCTGCGCAACGATCGTCCGCTGCACCTCGTTGCGAGCCGCCGTAGATCGTCGTCTTGCGCATGTTGAAGTAGGTCGCCGCCAGCGGCGCGATGTACGGCGCGCCGACGAACTCGCCCTGCCAGCCGGCGTCCATCGCCTCGCGGATCCACGGCAGCGCGTACGGGCCCGCCGCCAGCATCATCAGCTCGGTGTAGCGCTGCTGGATTTCGCTGCCGCGGATCTTGAGCAGGCCCGCGATGTCCAGCGAGTTCTTGCCCGATTGCTCGCGCCGACAGCACCCGCAGCACCAGCATCTCCAGCGCCACGACGTCCACTTCCAGCTTGGCGATCTCGTCGCGGAAGCGCTGGTCGTCCCAGACCTTCTCGGCCTTCGCGATGCGCTTCAGGCGCTCCAGCTCGCGCTTGGCGCGGTTCACGTCCGCGATGTTGGTGCGCTCGTGCGACAGCAGGTGCTTGGCGTAGGTCCAGCCCTTGTTCTCCTCGCCGATCAGGTTCTCGGCCGGCACTTCGACGTTGTCGAAGAACACCTCGTTGACCTCGCACTCGCCATCCAGCAGCTTGATCGGCCGCACGGTGACGCCGGGCGACTTCATGTCCATCAGCAGGAAGCTGATGCCGGTCTGCGGCTTGCCTTCGGTGCTGGTGCGCACCAGGTTGAACATCCATTCGCCGTACTGCGCCGAGCGTGGTCCAGGTCTTCTGGCCGTTGACGATGTACTTGTCGCCGCGGCGCTCGGCCCGGCATTTCAGCGACGCCAGGTCGGAGCCCGCGCCCGGCTCGCTGTAGCCCTGGCTCCACCAGACTTCGCCGCTGGCGATGCCGGGCAGGAAGCGCTTCTGCTGCTCGGCGTTGCCGAAGGTCATGATCACCGGCGCCACCATCACCGGGCCGAACGGCACGATGCGCGGCGCGCCGGCGAGCGCGCATTCTTCCTCGAACAGGTGGCGCTGCACGGCATTCCAGCCCGGGCCGCCGAACTCCTTGGGCCAGCCGTAACCGAGCCAGCCTTTCTTGCCCAGGATCTTCGCCCAGCGCTGCATGTCCTCACGCGTCAGGCGCAGGGCGTTGTGAACCTTGTGGGCGATCTCGGGCGGCAGGTTGTCGCGCACCCAGGCGCGGATGTCCTGGCGAAACTGCTGCTCTTCGGGGGTAAACGCAAGATCCATGGAACATCTCCGAAACGTTGCCGCGATTATGTCCGTCGAGGGACTAGGCGGCTTGTCCGGGTTGCGACAAACCGAGCTGTTCGCGCACGTCTTGCAGTGCAGAACGCAGGACGGCGACTTCCATTTCGAGCGCGGCGACGCGGCGCTCCAGGGCGTCGCGCGGTCCGTCGTCCGCCGCCGCGGCTGACGTCGGCTCCACCGCCACCGGCCCGCACAGCAGGTGCGCCCAGCGCGGCTCGCGCATGCCCGGCGCGCGCGGCAGCAGAACCACCAGCGGGCCGCCTTTCTCCTCGGGGCGGTCGCGCAGTTCTTCCAGAAACGCTTCCACCGACGAAATGTCGGCGAAGCGGTACCAGCGTTCGCTGTTGATGCGCAGCTCGCCCGCGGTCTGCGGGCCGCGCAGCATCAGCAGGCCGAGCAGCACCGCCGACTGCTCCGGCACGCCGACGGCGCGCTGGAAATTGTGTTCCCAGCGCGCGACGCGGCCGCCGCTGGATTCGAACACCAGCGTCAGCGCCTTCAGCGAATCCAGCGCCTCCTGGGCCTGCGCATCGCTGACGTTCATCAGCGGGTCGCGGCTGGTCTTCTGGTTGCAGCCGGCCACGACGGCGTTGAGCGTCAGCGGATAGCTGTCGGGGACGGTGCGGGCTTTTTCCATCAGCGTGCCGAGCACGCGGGCTTCGATGGGAGCAAGGGGGCGCAGGCGCATGGCTGGGATAATCCGGCGGACATGAAGAAGATCGTCATTCTGATCTCCGGCGGGGGCTCCAACATGGCCGCGATCGTGCGGGCGGCGCAGCGCGAGGGCTGGTCCGAGCGCTACCGCGCCGAGGTCGCGGCGGTGATCAGCAACCGGGCGGACGCCGCCGGCCTCGCTTTCGCGCGCGAACAGCGGATCGCCACCGAGGTCCTCGATCACAGGCCGTTCGCCAGCCGGGAAGCCTTCGATGCCGAACTGGCGCAGCTGGTCGACCGCCACCAGCCGGCGCTGGTGGTGCTCGCCGGCTTCATGCGCATCCTCACCCCCGGCTTCGTGCAGCGCTACGAAGGCCGGCTGCTCAACATCCATCCTTCCCTGCTGCCGGCCTTTCCCGGACTGCACACGCACCAGCGGGCGATCGAGATGGGCTGCCGCTGTTCCGGGGCGACGGTGCACCAGGTGACGGCGGAGCTCGACTACGGGCCGATCCTGGAACAGGCCGTGGTGCCGGTGCTGCCGGACGACACGCCCGAGTCGCTGGCCGCGCGGGTGCTGACGCAGGAACACCTGATCTATCCGCGCGCGGTCGCCCGGCTGCTGGCCGCGACCTGAAGCCCGCGCGGCGCCGGACCGCAATGGGACAATCGCCGGAATGCATCCCAAAGCCCTGCTCGACGCCTGTGCCGAACTCGTCAAGCTCACCCTGAAGTTCGACCATCCCGCCGATGCGGTGGTGTCCCGCTACTTTCGCGAGCACCGTTCGCTCGGCCCGCGCGAGCGGGCGACCCTGGCCGAGACCGTCTACACGGTGCTGCGCCGCAAGCTGCTGTTCGACCATTTGGCGCCGTCCGGCAGCGGCCCGAAGGAGCGGCGCCTGGCGATCCTGGGATTCCATGGCCCGCGCGACTTCCTCAAGAGCGCGCTGACCGAGCAGGAGAAGAACTGGCTGGACCAGTGCGACACGATCGATCCTTCCGACCTGCTGGAGCGGCACCGGCACAACCTGCCGGACTGGCTGGCCCAGCCGCTCAAGGAGCAACTGGGCGGCGAGTTCTGGGCGCTGGCCGAAAGCCTCGACCAGCCGGCGCCGCTGGACCTGCGCGTGAACACGCTCACCGACAAGCGCGAGGACGTGCGCCGGGAACTCAAGCTCGCCGGAATCGACGCCCGCCCGACGCCGTATTCGCCGTGGGGGCTGCGGGTGGACGGCAAGCCGGCGGTCAACAAGCTCGACGCCTTCGCGCGCGGCGCCATCGAGGTCCAGGACGAGGGTTCGCAACTGCTGGCGCTGCTGCTGGACGCCAGGCGGGGCGAGATGGTGGTCGACTTCTGCGCCGGCGCCGGCGGCAAGACGCTGGCGATCGGAGCGGCCATGCGCAACACGGGCCGGCTGTACGCCTTCGACACCTCGGCCCACCGGCTCGACGCGCTCAAGCCGCGGCTGGCCCGCAGCAAGCTGTCCAATGTCCATCCGGCGGCCATCGCGCACGAGCGTGACGAGCGCATCAAGCGCCTGGCCGGCAAGATCGACCGTGTCATCGTCGACGCGCCGTGCTCCGGCCTGGGCACCTTGCGCCGCAACCCGGACCTCAAGTGGCGCCAGTCGATGCGGTCGGTGCAGGAGATGGCGGCCAGGCAGGCGGCGATCCTGGCCGGCGCCGCGCGGCTGCTCAAGCCGGGCGGGCGACTCGTGTATGCCACCTGCAGCCTGCTGCCCCAGGAAAACGAGGAGATCGCCGCCGCGTTCGGGGCGGCGCAGCCGCAGTTCCAGCCGCTGCCCGTCGGCGAAGTCCTGGCGCAGCTGAAGGTGGAAGGCGCCGCCAGCCTGTGCCGCGGCGGCGAGGGCGGCCAGCAGTACCTGCGGCTGTGGCCGCACCGCCATGCCACCGACGGCTTCTTCGCGGCCGCCTGGACCCGCGCCTGAGAGCCTGTCAGGACAAGCGGCCTTGTCCCGAGCACGATTGAACCTTCCTGACTAGAATCCCTCCTATCTTGGTGGGCCTTTCCGGCCCGAATCTCAGGAAGGAAACCCCCCGACAATGTTGCTCCCCGATTGGGCCGTGCTGAACGCGGCAGTTGACTGGCTCGCCAACGGCCTGTGGAATCTGTCCTGGTGGCAGATCGTCCTTTACACGCTGGCGGCGACGCACGTCACCATTGCCGGCGTCACGATCTTCCTGCACCGCAGCCAGGCCCACCGCGCGCTGGACCTGCACCGCGTTCCCGCGCATTTCTTCCGCTTCTGGCTGTGGCTCAGCACCGGCATGGTGACCAAGGAATGGGTCGCCATCCACCGCAAGCACCATGCCAAGTGCGAGACGCCCGACGATCCGCACAGCCCGCAGACGCGTGGCATCGACACCGTGTTCTGGAAGGGCTCGGAGCTCTATCGCGCCGAAGCGAAGAACCTCGAAACCCTGGCGAAGTTCGGCCACGGCACGCCCAACGACTGGATCGAGCGCAACCTGTACACCCGCTACAGCTGGCAGGGCGTGGGCCTGATGCTGATCCTGGACGTGGCCCTGTTCGGCGCCGCGGGTCTGACGATGTGGGCCGTGCAGATGGCCTGGATTCCGGTGACGGCGGCCGGCGTCATCAACGGCATCGGCCATTACTGGGGCTACCGCAACTTCGAGGCGCCGACGCCAGCACCAACATCTCGCCCTGGGGCCTGATCATCGGCGGCGAGGAACTGCACAACAACCATCACACCTACCCCACGTCCGCCAAGTTCGCGGTCAAGAAGTACGAGTTCGACATCGGCTGGATCTACATCTCGCTGATGCGCCGCATCGGCTGGGCCACCGTCAAGAAGGTGCCGCCCAAGCTGCGCCTGGGCGAGGTCCGGCCGCTCGCCGACGAGAAGACGCTGGAGGCGCTGATCGCCAACCGCTACGAGGTGATGGCGCGGTATGGCCGCGAGATGCGCCGTGTCTGCAAGGCCGAAATCGCCGGGCTCAAGGAAAAGGGCGCCGACCTCTCGCCGCTGAAGGCGGCCAAGCGCTGGCTGCACCGCGACGAAACGCGGGTGCCGGCCTCGGCCAGGCCCCAGCTGGCGCGGGCCCGTGCGGCCCATCCGGTGCTCGACCAGATGGTCACCATGCGCGAGGAGCTGCGGCAGATGTGGCTCAACACCAACCGCTCGCGCGAACAGCTCACGGCCGAACTCCAGGCGTGGTGCCGCCGCGCCGAGGAAAGCGGGATCGTGGCCCTGCAGCAGTTCGCCCGCAAGCTGCGCGCGGCCCACGCCTGAGGCAGTCGCTCCCCATCCACCGGAAAGCTCCGCGCCGCGGGGCTTTCTTGCGGGTGCGCCCGGCAGGGCGCAGCTACCTGGACCGACCGGGTGCAGGCCCTGACGCGGCGCGTTCCATGGGTTGATGCATGCGGGCCTCGCCCACGCAAGTCGAAGAATCCATGAACGAGCTGATCGTGTCGATGCTCGCCAGCACCGCGCTGGCGGCGGGTGGTGCCTGCTCGGCCGAGAGCGGCACCATCGCCGGGCCCATGGCCGGCAGCAACCACGCGAACGACGCCCAGAGCGCCACCGCGCCACCCACCATCACGCCGGCGGCAAACGACCAGCCGCTGCGCTTCGAATCGGCCATGGCCCAGCATACGCCGGCCGCCGGCGACCGTGGTCACCGCTGACATCATGCTGCGCCCCTCACATCCGGGCACAGTGGCGCGGCGGGCGCCATGCAAAAAGCCCCGCGCTGCGGGGCTTCGTGGATCCGGCTGCTGCCGGCAAGCGAACTGGGTCCCGGCCGGGAGGCCGGCACCTCACTTCAGCTTGGTTTCCTTGTACTCGACGTGCTTGCGAGCCTTGGGGTCGAACTTCATGATCGACATCTTCTCGGGCGTCGTCTTCTTGTTCTTGCTGGTGGTGTAGAAGTGGCCGGTGCCGGCGGTGGACTCCAGCTTGATCTTCTCGCGGCCGCCTTTGCTGCTTGCCATGGTGCTTTCCTTTCAGTGCTGGATCAGGCCTGGCCGCGGGCGCGCAGGTCCGCGAGCACGGCGTCGATGCCGTTCTTGTCGATCAGGCGCAGTGCCGCGCTGGACACGCGCAGGCGCACCCAGCGGTTCTCGCTCTCGACCCAGAAACGGCGGTATTGCAGGTTCGGCAGGAACCGACGCTTGGTCTTGTTGTTGGCGTGGGAAACGTTGTTCCCGGTCACCGGGCCCTTGCCCGTCACGTCGCATACGCGTGCCATGAAGCACTCCGATATCGTCAGAAACGGCAGTCACTGGCGGATGGCACCTCGGTGCCGTCCTCGCTTCTGCCTCACCTCGCCAGAAGGGTGGCGGTAACCCGGGCCCTCTCGGGGCCGGCTGCGTCGCCTCGCGGTTTCGCAGCAAAGCCTGCAATTATAGCCGCAAGCGCGGTCCCGCCGCTGACGCTGAGGCTCTCAGCCCGGCTCGGCGCGTCAGCTGGCCTGCTCCAGCATGCCGGTGACCCCGATGAACCCGACTACGGTAAAGGTGCGTTGGAACGTGCGTCACTTCTGTCCTGTGCGCAGGCCCTGGAAGAAGAATCCGTGATCCAGCAGGCGCACGGCGTCTCGTTGGTGGTCATCGTCGTTCCTTCGCCGGCGTTCGCGGTGGTCGCTTCGCAGCAGCGGCCAGCTATTCGATCGTGACGCCGGTGGCCTTCACCAGGCCGGCCCAGCGCGCCAGTTCCTTGCGCACGTAGGCGGCGTATTCGTTCGGCGTGGAGCCGAGCGGTTCGGCGCCCTGCGCCGCCAGCCTGGCCCGCACGTCCGGGCTTTGCAGGGCCTTGACGATTTCGGCATTGAGGCGGTCGACCACGGGCTTCGGCGTGGCAGCGGGAACCATGATGCCCTGCCACGCGCCGACCTCGAAGCCTGGCATGCCCGACTCGGCCAGCGTCGGCACATCCGGGAACAGCGACATCCGCTTGGAGGTGGTGACGGCCAGCAGCTTCATGCGCTTGTCCTTGACGAAACCCATCACCGAATTGATGGTGTCGGTCATGAACTGGGTGTCGCCGGCGGCCAGCCCCAGGTCCGCCGGGGCGCTGCCCTTGTACGGCACGTGCACCGCGGTGATGCCGTTCGCCTGCAGGAACTGGAACGCGCCGAGATGCGTCACGTTGCCGTTGCCGGCCGAGCCGTAGGACAGCTTGCCGGGGTTGGCCTTGGCATAGGCGATGAATTCCTTGACGTTGTTGGCCGGCACGCTGGGATGCACCACCAGCGCCAGCGGCACCACGGCCGTGAGCGCGACTGGTGTGAAGTCCTTTTGTACGTCGTAGGCAAGGCTCTTGTAGAGCGCCGGACTGAGCGCAATGGAGGACGTGTTGTACAGCAGGGTGTAACCGTCGGCCGGTGCGCGCGCGGCCGCCACGGCGGCAATGTTGCCGTTGGCGCCGGGCTTGTTGTCGATGACGACGTTCTGGCCGAGCTGCTCGCCGAGCTTCTGCGCCAGCACACGCGCCACCAGGTCGGTGGGGCCGCCTGGCGGGAACGGCACCAGCATCGTGATCGGCTTGACGGGCCAGGCCTGCGCGAAGGCGCCCGGCGCGGCGTAGAGCGCGAAGGCGGTGGCGATGCAGGCGAGGACGCGGCGTCGTGGGAAGAGTGGCATAGGTGTGTCCGGTCGTTGTGGGCGCACTATCGCGGATGCGGACCACGGCTGTCCAATATCGATTGCGGGTTGCCCGATTCGCGGCCGCTATCGGTGCCCCGGGTTAACCCGAATGGCACCGCGAGTCTTCCGGGAATTCCGCGGCCGCCAGCGTGCGCAGCCCGGCGACCGCCGGATTCGGCGGCTGCGGCTGGTATGCGAGCGCCAGGCCGATCGCGGCGTCGCGCGCCAGCTCGGGCAAGGGTCGATAGACGACGTGCTCGGTCGGCACCTGCTGCATCATCGAGGGCACCAGGGCGATGCCCAGCCCGCTCTCGACCAGCGCCAGCACGGTCTTGATCTGGATCGCCTCCTGCGCCACGGCCGGCACGAACCCGGCGCGCTGGCAGGCCATCATGCAGACGCTGCGCATGCCTTCGGCCTGCAGGCTGTCGTACATGACGAAGGTCTCGCCGGCCAGCTGCGAAAGGTGCAGGTCGCCCTCCCGGGCCAGCCGGTGGCGGCGCGGGAGCGCGGCTACGAGAACATCGCGCTGCAGGACCTGGAACTGGGCGCCCAGCGGGCGCAGCACCGGGGTCCAGAGCAGGCCGGCGTCGATGTCGCCGTTGGCCAGCGACTGCACGATGCTCATCGACGAGCCCTCGCGCAGCAGCAGCTCCACCTTGGGATACTCGGCGCGAAAGCGCGGGATCAGCCGCTGCAGCATGCCGTACGTGGCCGACCCGGTGAAGCCGATGCGCAACAGCCCGGCCATGCCGCTTTCGGCGAGCGAAGCCATCTCGGCGAACGACTCGGCGTGATGCAGGATCTGGCGCGCGTCCGCCAGCGCCGCCTGGCCGCTGGCCGTCAGCTGCACGCCCTTGGCGTCGCGGTGGAACAGGCGCACGCCGAGTTCGGCCTCGAGCTTCTGGATCGACACCGTGAGCGGCGGCTGCGTCATGTGCAGCAATTGCGAGGCCTTGCGGTAGTTCAAGGTCTGCGCCAGCACCACGAAGTGCCGGATGCGGCGCAGGTCCAGGGTTCGCAGCGTGGCCTTGGTCATTCGGGTGAGCGATTCGAGCTGGCTATCGGACGGCCGTCAATCGGTATTGGACGCTGGCGCCCGCCGTGCGTATCTTCCGGCGCCAGGCTGCCGCCTTTCCTTCCCGAACATTGGAGACGCACATGATACTTTCGCCCACCCGCACGATCCGCTCGCTGTTGCTGGCGCTGGCCGTGGTGCCTGCCGGCGCCGCGCTCGCCCAGCCGCCGAACTTTCCATCCAAGCCGATCAAATTCATCGTGCCGTTCGGCCCCGGCAGCGGCACCGACACGTCGGCGCGCTACTTCGGAAAGAAGCTCTCGGAACTCACGGGCCAGCCCGTGGTGGTGGAGAACAAGCCGGGCGCCAACGGCTTCCTGGCGGTGAAGGCGGTGCTGGCGGCCCCGGCCGACGGCTACACGGTCTTCATCGGCAGCAACTCGACGCTGGCCGTGAACGTCGCCCTGTTCAAGTCGCTGCCCTACGACCCGGTGACGGATCTGGCGCCCCTGACGATGATGATGCGCTCGCCGGCGCTGCTGATCGTGCCCGGCACCTCGCCGACCAAGACGCTGTCCGAACTGGTTGCCGCCGCCAAGGCGCAGCCGGACAAGCTCAATTACGGCGCCGGCTCCGCCGGCTACCAGCTGATGGCGGAGTTGTTCAACGACGTCGCCAAGGTGCAGACCCACCACGTGCCGTTCAAGGGAGCGGGCGAGGCCGTCACGGCGGTGGCTTCGGGTACCGTGGACATGGCGTTTGCGGAAATGACGAGTGCGCAGGAACTCGTGAAGGGGGGCAGGTTGCGCGCGCTGGCCGTCGCTTCGGACAAGCGCGTGCCGGCCTTGCCGTCGGTGCCGACGGCCAGCGAGGCTGGGCTGCCCGGCTTTACCGCGTACACGTGGGTGGCGGCCATGGTGCCGGCCAAGACCCCGAAGCCGGCCACCGACAAGCTGGCGGAGCTGCTGACGCAGATCGAGCAGATGCCGCAGACGCGCGAGTTCTACGAGCGGATCGGCGCGGAAGTGATGCGCGGCGGCCCCGAGGAAATGCGCAGCTTCCAGAACTCGGAGATCCAGCTGTGGAAGCGCATCGCCGTCAAGGCGAAGGTCGAGCAGCAGTGAAAGCCACTGCACCGGCGCCCACGGCGCTGTCGAACATCCGCGTGCTGGACCTGTCGCGGGTGCTGGCTGGGCCTTGGGCCAGCCAGACGCTGGGCGACCTCGGTGCGGAAGTGATCAAGGTGGAACGGCCCGGCACCGGCGACGACACGCGCCTGTGGGGGCCACCCTACCTGAAGGACCGGCAAGGCCGCGACACGCGCGACGCTGCATACTACCTGTGCGCCAACCGCAACAAGAAATCGGTAGCGATCGATTTCACTCGGCCGGCTGGCCAGCAACTGGTGCGCGATCTCGCCAGGAGCTGCGACGTGCTGGTCGAGAACTTCAAGGTCGGGGGGCTGAAGCAGTACGGGCTGGACTACGAATCGCTCAAGGCGATCAATCCACGCCTGGTGTATTGCTCCATCACCGGCTTCGGACAGGACGGCCCCTACGCGCACCGCGCGGGCTATGACTTCCTGATGCAGGGCATGGGTGGGCTCATGAGCATCACGGGCCGGCCCGACGGCGAGGAGGGCGCCGGCCCGATGAAGGTGGGCGTGGCGCTGACCGACATCCTCACCGGCCTGTACGCCAGCACGGCCATTCTCGCCGCGCTGCAGGCGCGCGAGCATACCGGCGAGGGTCAGTGGATCGACCTGGCACTGCTCGACGTGCAGGTGGCGTGCCTGGCAAACCAGTCCATGAACCACCTGTACGGCCAGGTGCCGCGACGCATGGGCAACGCCCATCCCAACACCGTGCCGTATCAGGACTTCCCGACGGCTGACGGCTACATGATCCTGGCGATCGGCAACGACGGGCAGTTCGCGCAGTTCTGCAAGGCAGCCGGACGGCCGGCGTGGGCCGAAGACCCGCGCTTTCGCACCAACACAGCCCGGGTCGAGCACCGCGGGACGTTGATCCCGCTCATGAAGCAGGCGACGGTGATGCGCACGACCAAGGAGTGGATCGCGCTGCTGGAGCAGGTGGGCGTGCCCTGCGGGCCGATCAACACCATCGCCGATGTTTTCGCCGACCCGCAGGTGCGGCACCGCGGGGACCGCATCACGATGTCTCATCCAGTGGCCGGTGACATCCCGCTGGTGGCCAGCCCGATCCGACTGTCCGGCACGCCGGTGCAGTACCGCGCCGCGCCGCCGGTACTCGGGCAGGACACGCAGCAGGTACTGCGCGAGACGCTGGGCCTGCCCGACGACACCATACGGTCGATGATCGAACAAGGAGTCCTGCAATGAGCGCCCTCGATTCGCTATCGCTCACCGCCATCCCGCCGGAGGACGAGGCGCTGCGCGGGCCGGTGCGCGAGTTCCTGGCGCAGGCCATGAAGGGCGTGCCGGCTCGCGTGCGCGCCAGATCCTGGTCCGGTTACGACAGCAACTTCAGCCGCGAACTCGGGCGCAAGGGCTGGCTCGGGCTGACGCTGCCGAAGGAATACGGCGGCGCCGGGCGCAGCCCGCATGCGCGCTATGTGATGGTCGAGGAGTTCCTCAACTGGGGCGCGCCGGTCGGCTCGCACTGGATCGCCGACCGCCAGAGCGCGCCGCTGATCCTGAAGTACGGCACCGAGGCACAGAAGCGCTTCCACATTCCGCCGATCTGCCGCGGCGAGTCGTTCTTCTGCATCGGCATGAGCGAGCCGAATGCCGGCTCGGACCTCGCCGGCGTGAAGACGCGGGCCACCCGCAACGACGCGGGATGGCTCCTGAACGGGCAGAAGATCTGGACCACCAACGCGCACCACTGCCAGTACATGATCGCGCTGGTGCGCACTTCGGGCACCGCGGAAGACCGGCACAAGGGCTTGTCGCAGGTGATCGTCGACCTGAAGTTGCCGGGCGTGACGGTGCGGCCGATCGAGGACCTGGCTGGCGACTCGCATTTCTGCGAGGTGTTCTTCGACAACGTGCAGCTGCCCGCCGACGCCTTGATCGGCGACGAGGGCAAGGGCTGGGAGCAGGTGACGGCCGAACTGGCGTTCGAGCGCAGCGGGCCGGAGCGGCTCTACTCCAGCATCGTGCTGTTCGACGAATGGCTGGCGTTCGTGCGCACCGAGGCGGGCCGCACGCCGCAGTCGCTGCAGCTGGCCGGCCGGATCGTGGCGCAACTGGCGCCGCTGCGCGCCATGTCGATCGCGGTGACCGGCAAGCTCGCCCGGGGCGAGAGCCCGATGGTGGAAGCCGCGTTGGTCAAGGACCTGGGCACCGGCGTCGAGCAACTGATCCCCGCCGCCATCGCCGACGACCTGTACCGGCGCGACACCGCCGGCGTGCCGCTGGAACTGCTGCACACCCTCGACTACGTGACGCAGCTGGCGCCGTCGTTCTCGCTGCGCGGGGGCACGCGCGACATCCTGCGCGGCATGATCGCCCGCGGCCTCGGCCTGCGCTGAAAGGAAGCAACATGGACGATCTCCTGTCCCACGCGCTGCGCCAGTTGCTGGACGACCAGTGCACGCCAGCGCTGGTGCGCGGCATCGAGCGCGGCGAATCGCCGGCCACCTTCTGGAGCAAGCTGGAGGAATCGGGCTTCGCCGATGCGCTGGTGCCGGAAGGGCAGGGCGGCGCGGGGCTGGCGCTGCCTGACGTGTTTGCCTTGCTCGAACTGTGCGGCACCTATGCCGTGCCGGTGCCGCTGGCCGAGACCATGTTGGCGCGCGCGCAGCTGGCGAATGCGGGGGTCGAACGGCCGGGCGGCAGCATCGCGCTGGCTTTTGGTGCAGCGGGCGCCGGCGGCATCCGTTGCGCCAGCGTGCCCTTTGGGCGCGTGGCCGACTGGGTGCTGGTGCAGCGAGGCGCGGAATGCCTGTTGCTGCCGGCGGCGCACGCCGAGCCCGGCAAGGCGGTGTTCCCGCTGGACGCGGCGCTGACCTGGGGTTCGGCAGCTGTCGCCGCGGCCAAGCGCGTGCCTGGCAGCCACGATCTGCATACGCTGCAGGCCTGTGCTGCGGCGGCGCAACTGGCTGGCACGCTCATGAGCGTGTTCACCCGGACCTTGCAGTACGCCAACGAGCGCAACCAGTTCGGCCGGCCGATCGGCAAGTTCCAGGCGATTCAGCACCAGTTGAGCGTGCTGTCGGAACAGGCGTTCGCAGCGCGCATGGCGGCGCAGGTGGGTTGCCACGCTGCCGGCGCGGTGCCCGAGCGCCTGCGCGTGGCAGTGGCGAAGGCGCGCACCAGCGAAGCGGCGCTGGAAGTGGCGGCACTGGCCCACTCTATTCACGGCGCGATCGGCTTCACCGAGGAGTTCGACCTGCAGCTCTTCACCCGCCGGCTGCACGCCTGGCGCCAGGCGGCAGGATCGGAGTCGTACTGGCACGACGTGCTGGGCCAGGAACTCGTCGACAGACGCGACGGGCTGGCGCTGGACCTGCTGCGTGCCGTGACCGACCTGCATTGAATAACGAGGAGAACAATCGATGTCATTCCTGAAGACCAGCCGCGACGGCACCGTGCTGACGCTGACGATGAGCCAGCCGGAGACGCGCAATGCGCTCACCGGCAACACCGCCGTCGAGGAATTCGTGCAGGCCTGCGCGGACATCGCGAAGGACCGCAGCGTGCGTTGCGTGATCCTGACCGGGGAAGGTCCGGTGTTCAGCTCCGGCGGCAACGTCAAGGACATGCAGCGCTTCTTCCAGCAGCAGCTGTCGCCCGAGACCATCCGCGAGGAGTACCGCAACGGCATCCAGCGCCTGCCCAAGGCGCTCTACAACCTCGACGTGCCGGTGATCGCCGCCGTCAACGGACCCGCGATCGGCGCTGGCCTGGACCTCACCTGCATGTGCGACATCCGCATCGCGAGCGACAAGGCCACCTTCGCCGAGAGCTTCGTGCGCGTGGGCATCGTTCCAGGCGACGGCGGGGCGTGGTTGCTGCCGCGCGCCGTCGGCCGCGCCAAGGCCGCCGAGATGGCGACTGCGG
>CAVPTY010000060.1:0-14732 GCA_963708655.1 uncultured beta proteobacterium | reverse complement strand
TTGTTGTCGACGAAGTCGAACAGCTCGCGCGTGCCGCTGACGAAGCTGGTGACGGTGCGGCCGCGGTGCACGTTCTTGTAGCGGTTGGTGACCACGCCGCTCTTCATCAGCGGCACCAGCAGGTCGGAGAACATCTCGGTGTGCACGCCCAGGTCGTTCTTGTTGCCGAGCCGGCTGAGCACGGCGTTGGGAATGGCGCCGATGCCCATCTGCAGGGTGGCGCCGTCCTCCACCAGGTTGGCGATGTGCTCGCCGATGCGGTTCTCCACCTCGCCGATCGCCGGCGCGTGCGCCTCGTGCAGCGGCCGGTCGGTGTGCACGAAGGCGGTGATGCGCTCGAACGGAACGACGGTGGCGCCATAGGTGCGCGGCAACTGCTCGTTGATCTCGGCCAGCACGATGGTGGCGTGCTCGCTGGCGCTCTTGGCCGCGTCGATCGACGTGCCGAGGGTGCACAGGCCATGCTCGTCGGGGGGCGACAGGGAGACCATGGCCACGTCCAGCGGGATGCGGCGGGTCGCGAACAGCTCCGGCACGTCCGACAGGAAGACCGGAACGAAGAACGCCCGGCCATCCTCCACGGCATGGCGCATGCCGTGGTCGGTGAACAGCGGGTTGGAGACGAAGGCGTCGCGATAGCGCGGCTGTGCGAACTGCAGGTTCCCGCCCAGGTGCAGGTGAAAGAGCTGGACGGCTTCCAGGTCTGCGCGTGCGACCATCGCGTCGAGCAAGGTGGTGGGGGTGGCGGCGGCGCCGTGGACGAAGACCTTGTGCTGGCTCTTGAGGTGGGCAACGACGTCCTGGGCGGAAACGGCGCGTTGCTCCCAGCCGGGGTAACGCTTCATGAACTCTCTCTCGTGGATCTGGATGAGGCCGGGCCGCAGGCGCGGGACGGTGCAGGCTGTGAGGCTACATCAAGCGAGGCGGCCCGGTGTGACCGGCGGTGGCTCGGCCTCATGCGGCGAGCATCGCCGCGGCCCGGGGCGGCCGGGTTTGACGAAAGTCACCGGCCGCGGCTTTTGGCGGCAGCGAGGTCCGTTGCGCCGCCGCCCGGCCGATGCTAAGGTCGCTGTCACGGCCACCCGAGGAGTTCGCCATGAAGATCCTGGTTCCCGTCGACGGCTCGCCGCTGTCCCTCGAGGCGGTGCGGCATGCCATCGCGCTCGTCAAGCAGGGCTTGCGCGCCGAGCTGGTGCTCGCGAACGTGCAGCCGCCGGCGTCCCTGTACGAGATCGTGGTGGCGCACGATCCGGATGTGATCAAGGACGTGAGCACCGGCGCCGGCGCCCACCTGCTGGAGCCGGCGCGCGAACTGTGCCGCTCGGCCGGCGTCGCGTTCGAATGCGAGGTGGTCTCGGGCGATCCGGTGCGCGCGTTGTGCGACCTCGCCGAGCAGCGCAACTGCGCGCACATCGTCATCGGCGCCCACGGCAAGGGTGCGCTGGCCAGCGCGCTGCTCGGCTCCGTCTCGCATGCGCTGGCCCATGCCGCGCCGGTGCCGGTGACCATCGTGAAGGCGGGCGAGGGCGCCCGCGCGGCGCGGTGGCTGCCAGCGACGGCGCAGTCGCGCCGCGGCGAGCTCGGCGCTCATTGACCCGCTGCGGCCACGGGCCACGCCGGCAGCGCCGACCGGGCTCGGCTATAGTCCCGCCGATGCGACCTGCCGTGCGAGCCCGAAGTAGCCGCGCCCGCACCAGACTGGAAACCCTCAAGCGGCAGGCGGCGCTCGTGCCGCGGCGGATGTCGCGGCTCGACCCCACGGTGCGCGGGCTGCTCTGGTCGATGGCGGCCGGCTTCACGTTCGTGGTGCTGAACACGGTCATGCGCGAGCTGTCGCTGCAGCTCGATCCGTTCGAGACCCAGTTCCTGCGCTATGCCTTCGGGCTGCTCGCGATGCTGCCGCTGATCGTGCGCTACGGCGCCGCCGCGTACCGCCCCAGGAACGTGACCGGCCAATTCGTCCGCGGCGCAGTGCACACGGCAGCGCTGTGCCTCTGGTTCATGGCGATACCGCACATCACGTTGGCGGACACGACCGCGATCGGTTTCACCGGCCCGATCTTCATCATGCTGGGCGCTGCCTGGTTCTTCGGCGAGCGGATGCGGTGGGAGCGCTGGCTTGCCGCCCTGATCGGCCTGGCCGGGGTGCTGATCGTGGTCGCCCCGAAGCTCACCGGCAGCGCCGGTGTCTACACCCTCGTCATGCTGGTATCTTCGCCGGTCTTCGCCGCCTCGTTCCTGATCACCAAGGGACTGGCGCGTTACGAGCGGCCGGCAGTGATCGTCGTGTGGCAGTCGATCACCGTCGCTCTGTTGAGCCTGCCGCTGGCGCTGATCGCGTGGAAGACGCCCAGCGCGGCCCAGTGGTTCAGCTTCCTGGTGTGCGGCCTCCTTGGCAGTCTGGGCCACTACTTTTTGGTGCGTTCCTACACCGTGGCCGACATCTCGGCCACGCAATCGGTAAAGTTCCTCGAGCTGGTGTGGGCCTCGCTGCTGGGATGGCTGGTGTTTTCGGACCAGCCGAGCCGCTCGACCATCGTCGGCGGCATTGTGATCAGCGCCTCCACCATCTGGATCGCGCGGCGCGAGGCGCGCAGCCTCGGCCGCGCCTGAGAGCCAAGGCTCTCAGCGCCGCAGGTTCGAGATGCCCGCCGCGACGTGGCCCGAGGGCACGTGGCGCGCCGCATGGTCGACGTGGCCGGTCTGGTCGTCGAAGAAGAAGTCGGGCTCGAACTCGCGCAGGAACTCGCCCTTCGCCAGTCCGCCGAGGAACATCGCCTCGTCCACCCGGATGTCCCATTGCATCAGCGTACGGATCGCGCGCTCGTGGGCCGGGGCACTGCGCGCCGTCACCAGGGCAGTGCGGATGCGCATGACGGGCGTGCCCGCCTGCTGCAACCGGTGCAGGGCCGCCAGCAGCGGCTTGAAAGGCCCCTCGGGCAAGGGCTGCGCCGCCTTGCTCAGTTCGTGCGCCTGGAACGCGTCCAGGCCCTGCGCCTGGAACACGCGCTCGGCCTCGTCGGAAAACAGCACGGCGTCGCCGTCGAAGGCAATGCGCACCTCGTTCGGGTAATTGTTGCCGGCCAGCACCGACTCGGTCAGCACCCGCGCCGCCGGAAAGCCGGCCGCGAGCGCCTCCCGCACGTCGTCGGCGTTGGCCGACAGGAACAGGTGCGCCCGCAGCGGGCGCAGGTAGCGAAACGGCGAGCGGCCCTGCGTGAATACGCCGCGCTCCAGCTTGATCTCGTTGGCATGGCCGGAGCGGAAGATGCGCATGCCAGACACCGGGTCGTTGCGCGACAGGATCACCACCTCGACCCGCTGCGCCGTCGCGTCGTTGAAGGCGAGCAGCTTCTTGATCAGCGAAAAGGCGATGCCGGGCCGCGCCGGCTGCTCCAGCCGTTCCAGTTGCAGCCGCATGTAGGCCTGCGGGTCACCGCTCTCGAAGATGGCGTTCTCTTCCTCGAAGTTGAACAGCGCCCGCGAGGAGATCGCCACCACCAGCTTGTTGTCGAGCGAGACGGCCACGGCAGTCCTCCTTCAGCGCGCGAACTGGTTCAACTGGATGATCGGCAGCAGCACCGCCAGCACGATCAGCATCACGATGGCGCCCATGCCGACGATCAGCAGCGGCTCCAGGATCGTCGCCAGCTGCATCGCCCGCCGCTGCACTTCGGCGCCGAGCTGGTTGGCCGCGCGCTGCAGCATCGCCGGCAGCTGGCCGGTCTGCTCGCCCATCCGTGCGAACATGGAAAGCAGGCCGGGAAAGCGCTTCTTCTGCGCCATCGCGGAGGCGAGCGGTGCGCCTTCGCGCACCAGCACCAGCGCGTCGAGCGCATCCGCGCGCATGGCCCGGTTGCCGAGCGTTTCGGCCGCCGCCTGCAGCGCCTTCAGGATCGGCACCCCCGCTCCCGCCAGCAGCGCCAGGGTGCTGGCGAAGCGCGCCGCGTTGTAGCCGCGGGTGAGCCGCCCGAGGATCGGCAGCCGCAGCCAGGCTGCGTCGAAGCGCTCGCGGGTCGCGGCGTTGCGCAGCGCGAGCCGGCCCGCGATGGTGCCGGCCACGGCGACGATCAGTCCGATCCAGCCCCAGTTCCGCACGGCGCCGCTGATCGCGAGCATCGCCACCGTGAGGAACGGCAACGCCCGCTTGCTGCCGGCGAACACGTTGGCGACCTGCGGCACCACATAGGCCACGAGGAACAGCACGATGCCGATCGCCACCACGGTGACGATCGCCGGGTACAGCGCCGCGCCCATCAGCCGCGCCTGCAAGCGCCTGGCGCTCCTCGAGGTCGTCGGCCAGGCGCTCGAGCACCAGTCCCAGGTTGCCGCTCTGCTCACCGGCGCCGATCACGGCGGTGTAGATGTCGGGGAACTCCCGTGGAAAGCGCGCCAGCGCCTTGCCGAACGGCGATCCCGCGTTCACTTCGGCGCGCAGCGCGGCCACCAGGTGGCGCTCGCGCTCGTTCTCCGATTCCTCGGTCAGCGCCGTCAGCGCCCGCTCCAGCGGCAGGCCGGACGTGACCAGGCCGGCCAGCTGGCGGGTCCAGATCGCCAGGCCGGTGGCCGAGAAGACGTTGCGGCGCAGCAGCCGGTCGCCCCAGCCCGAGCCGGGTTCGCTGGCGGCGGTGCCGCTGCCCACGGGCTGCACCTGCAGCGGCACCAGCGCCTGCGCGCGCAACTGGCTGCGCACGGCCTTGGCCGTGTCCGCCTCCATCAAGCCGCGGCGGGTCTCGCCCTGGGCGTCCAGGGCTTCGAACGAATAAGCTGGCATGCCGCGATTATCCGGCCGTCGCCGGCGGCGGCTCCTGGAGCTGGCGCAGCTTGAAGCGCTGGAGTTTGCCCGTTTCGGTGCGCGGCAGGCCGGGCAGGAATTCGATCTCGCGCGGGTACTTGAACGGCGCGATCGTCGACTTCACGTGGTCCTGCAGCGCCTTGACCATGGCGGCGTCGCCGACCTGGCCCGGCTTGAGGACGCAGAACGCCTTCACGATCATTCCGCGCGCGAGATCGAGGTCCTCCACCAGCACCTTGCAGATGGCATCCACGCGCCCGCGCACCTGCGCGTAGGTGAGGACCTCGCGCGCCGACCGCAGGCAGGGCCGGTCGCCCCAGCTGCGGGACGGCGCGGCATCCAGTAGGCGCTCGGCCAGGTTCAGCTGCGCGGGCAGCTGCAGTTCCGGCAGCTCATAGCGCAGCTGCGGCCATTGCTCGCGGGGCGGCAGCCGGTCGTGGACGAAGCGATCGGACTGGGCTGACATCGGCGGCTCCTGCATGGGGACGGTCATGCGGCGGCCCGGCGGGACCGCGCGTGGTCCTTCACCTTCCCGAGCAGTCGGTGCAAGGCGGCGAGCTCGCGCGCGTTCAGCGCTGCGAACGCCTCGACGATCCACAGCTCGTGGTCGTGGGCCATCTCGCGGAACAGCCGGCGCCCCTTGGACGTCAGCCGCACGCGGCAGGCACGGCGGTCGCCGGCGACCGTCAGGCGGTCGACGAGGCCTTCGCCGACGAGCTGGTCGGTGATGCCGGTGACGTTGCCGCCGGTCACCATCATGCGGGTCGACAACTCGTTCATCTTCAGTCCCTGCGGCGCGCGTTCGAGCTGCGCCATCAGGTCGAAGCGGGGCAAGGTGGTGGCAAAGCGCTCCCGCAGGCGGCTGCGCACGTCCTTTTCAACGAGCTGCGTGCAGGTGAGAAGCCGCAGCCAGAGGCGCAACGCTTCCGGGTGTTCACTGTGGACGCGCGCTTCCAGGTCCATGTGCTCGTGGCGGTGGGTCATTGCCGATTAGTTTAGGCGTCAAACAATCGGTGTCAACGGCCGGGACCCGCAGCCGCGCGCGTAACCGTTCCGTCCTACAGCGGCGACATTGACGGCGGCCCAGCGGCAGGTCCAGAATTTCCGGATGGACACACTTCTCCTGCGCAAGGTCGAGTCGCAACTGGCGCAACTGCCCGTGCCGCTGGCGCTGCGGCTGCCGGGCGGGCAGCAGCTCGGCCCGCCGGCCGCGAAGGTCAGGCTCTCCTTTCACGACTGGACGCCGCTGGCGACGCTTGCTGCCGGCCAGGTGGGACGCCTCGCGGAAGACATCGTCGAGAACCGCGTGGTGCTGGAAGGGCGCATGCGTGACGTCATGGCCATTGCGCAGGCGCTCCTGCCGGGAGCCCCGGTCAACAGCGACACGCACTGGTGGACCCAGGTGATGCGGCGCGCGAAATCGCTCGCGTCCCATACACCGCACAAGGATGCGCAGCAGGTCCAGTTCCACTACGACGTGAGCGATGACTTCTACGCCTTGTGGCTCGACCCGCGGCGGGTCTACTCGTGCGCCTACTTCCGCGACCCCTCGATGTCCCTGGCTCAGGCGCAGGAGGCCAAGCTGGACCACATCTGCCGCAAGCTCATGCTGCGGCCCGGCGAGAAGTTTCTGGATGTCGGCGCCGGCTGGGGCGGCCTGCTGCTCTGGGCGGCGGAGCACTACGGCGTCACGGCCACCGGCATCACGCTGTCGAAGAACCAGCACGCCCATGTGCAGCGCCTGATCCGGGAAAAAGGCCTCGATGGCCGGGTCCGCATGGAATTGCGCGACTACCGGGAACTCGACGAATCAGTGGCCTTCGACAAGATCGCATCGGTGGGCATGTTCGAGCACGTAGGGCAGGCCAACATGCAGGCCTACTTCGGCAAGATCTTCCGGCTGCTCAAGCCGGGCGGACTGGTGATGAACCATGGCATCACGGCGGCCAACATCGTTCCGGGGGAACTTGGCGCCGGCATGGGCGAGTTCATCGACAAGTACATCTTCCCCGGCGGCGAATTGCTGCACGTGAGCCACGTGCTGCGGGAGATGGCCATGGCCGGGCTCGAAATGGTCGACGTCGAAAACCTTCGGCCCCACTACGCGCGAACCTTGTGGGCGTGGTCCGACCACCTCGAGGAGCGGCTCGAGCAGGCCGCGCAGGTGCTGTCCTCCATCAACAGCCCGGACAACGCCGGCCGCATCCTGCGTGCCTACCGGCTCTATCTTGCCGGCTGCGCGATGAGCTTCGAGCGGGGCTGGATCAGCCTGCATCAGGTCCTGGCCACGCGCCCGGACGGACAATTGCAGACCGGCTCGCTGAGCGGCGCACAATCCACGTATCCGTTCAACCGCGAGTACATGTACGCGAACGGCAGCGGGACGGGTCACTGATTCATGCTCTACAAGTTCAAATCCAAGGCCGCCGGCGACCTGATCATGCTCGAGCCCAACGGCCGCCGGGTCCTGCAGATCATCGGCAAGGATCCGGGGCCCAAGGGCATCATCGAGCCGCACCAGATGCCCGGTGCCATCCATGCCCTGGAGGCGGCGATCGCCAGCGAGGAGGCCGAGCAGCAGGTTGCGATCGAGGAGGCGCAGGCGCGCGGCGAAGTGCCTCCGGGCTTCGAAAGCATCTCGCTGCGCCAGCGCGCGGTGCCGTTCATCGACATGCTGCGGCGCTGCGCGCAGGCGGACAAGGAAATCGTCTGGGGCGTGTGAACGGGAAGAAAAAAGCCGCCCTGGAGGGCGGCTCGCATGCAAGCAGGCCCGCGGTCAGTCCGCGTAGACGCCTGCCTTCTTGATGACCGGCCCCCACTTGGCGATCTCGGCGGCCACGAATTTCTTGTGTTCCGCCGGCTCCAGGCGCTTGTCCGTCACCACGATCGCGCCCAGGCCTTCCTGCTTCTTGATGAACTCGGGGTCTTTCAGGGCGACCTTCAGCGCGTCGTTCAGCTTCTTGACCGTCGCCGCGGGCGTGCCCTTTGGCGCATACATGCCGTGCCAGATCGTCACTTCGAAGCCCTTCAGTCCCACCTCCTGCAAGGTGGGCAGGTCCTTCAGCGCCGGCGTCGACAGGCGCTTGGCGGTCGTGACGGCAAAGGCCTTGACCTTCTTGGCCTCGATCTGACCGCTGGTGTTGGTCGTCTGGTCGCACATCAGGTCGACCTGGCCGCCCAGCAAGTCGGTCATGGCCGGTCCGGTGCCCTTGTAAGGCACGGTGGTCATGTCGAACTGCAGCGCCTCCATGAACATCAGGCCGCACAGGTGCGACGCGGCGCCCAGACCGGCGTTGGCGAGGTTGACCTTGCCCTTGTTGGCGTTCATCCAGGTGCGCAGCTCGGCGAAATTGTTCGCCGGCAGCGTGGACCGGCCGATGACGGTCATCGGCACGTCGTTGACCATGCCGAGGAACTCGAAATCGTCCAGCGTCTTGTAAGGCAGGTTGCGATACAGCGCGGGCTGGGTCGACATGCCGATGTGGTGCAGCAGGACCGTGTGGCCGTCCGGCTGCGCCTTCGCCACCTTGTTCGCGCCGATCGTGCCGCCCGCGCCGGCAGCGTTTTCGACCACCACCGTGGCGCCGAGCGGCTTGCGCAGGGCTTCCGCCAAGTCGCGGGCGACGCGGTCGGTCGGGCCGCCGGCCGCGAACGGCACGACGATCGAGACCACCTTGTCCTTGATCGGGAAGTCGGCGGCATGCGCGCCGAATGTGGCAACAGCCGCCAGGGCGACGGGTGTCAGGGTCTTGAGCAACGGATTCATTGAGGCTCCTCTTTCTAGATGACGGTGATGCTAAGGTACTGGCGCCGCCCCGGCATCAAGGGAAGTACTTACGAACAACTCCGGGAAAATCCGGGAACGGCCCGTGCGCAGGCACTATTTTCACGCCTTACTTGTAGCTGCGCGCGTCCTCGATGACCTTGCCGTCGTTCGGCAGGGTGCCTGGTGGCAGCAGTTCCACGGCCCCGCGCAGCTTGGTGATCTCGCGGATCGCCTCGGCGATGCGCGCGTCGAGGCCCTGTGGCGCGCCGGCGCTCTCCACCTTGAGCGTCATCACGTCGTTCGCCATTTCCCCGCTGACGACCAGGCGTGCCTTCTTCACCTCCGGAAAGCGCCGTACGATATCGGCCACCTGCGCCGGATGCACGAACATGCCGCGGATCTTGGTGGTCTGGTCGGCGCGCCCCATCCAGCCCTTGATCCGCATGTTGGTGCGCCCGGTCGGGCAGCCCCCGGGCAGCAGCGCGGAGAGGTCGCCGGTGCCGAACCGCACCAGCGGGTAGTCGGGGTTGAGCGTGGTCACCACGACCTCGCCCACCTCGCCCGGCGCGACCGGGTCGCCGGTGCCGGGGCGGACGATCTCGACGATCACGCTTTCGTCGACCACCAGCCCCTCGCGCGACTCGGTTTCGTAGCCGATCAGGCCAAGGTCCGCCGTGGCATAGCTCTGGTAGACGGTGACGCCGCGCTGCGCGAACCAGCTCGACCAGCGTCGGCGGCAGCGCCTCGCCGCCGGTCATGCCCTTGCGCAGGCTCGAGATGTCGCTGCCGGCTTGCCTCCGCCTTCTCGATCAGGATCCGCAGGAAGCTGGGCGTGCCGGTGTATGCCTGCGGGCTGCAGTTCCGCGATCGCCTGCAACTGCTGCTCGGTCTGGCCGACGCCGGCCGGGAAGACGGTGCAGCCGACGGCGTGCGAGCCCGACTCCATCATGAACGCGCCCGGGGTCATGTGATAGCTGAAGGCATTGTGGACCAGGTCACCGGCGCGAAAGCCGGCCGCGAACAGCGCCCGGCCGACGCGCCAGTAGTCGCGCGCCGCGCTGTCCGGCTCGTAGATCGGGCCAGGCGACGAGAAGATGCGGGGCATCCCCGGGCCGCGCCGCAGTGCGGAAAAGCCGCCGAAGGGATCGGCTGGGCGTCCGGCTTTCTGCCGCTCCAGCAGTTCGGGCTTGCGCGTCACCGGCAAGCGTGCCAGAGCCTCGCGAGTCGTGACCGTGGCGGGGTCCACCCCTTGCAGGATCTGGGCGAACGCGCCGCTGGCCCGTTGCGCGTGCGCCACCTGGCGCGGCAGGGCAGCGAGCAGTTGCGCTTCGCGCTGGGCTGGGTCGCGCGTTTCGAGCGCATCGAAATACGAGGTCATCAGAGGCTCCGGGAAACGATAGGGGTGCGGGTGGTAGGCGCTGCGCCGGGAGCCGCGGGCCCGCCGGCTGCGGGTTCAGGCGAGCCAGCGCTTGCGCCGCTTGTAACTCTTGACGTCGCGGAAGCTCTTGCGTTCGCCACCACCCACGCCGAGGTAGAACTCCTTGACGTCCTCGTTGGTCGCCAGTTCGGACGCGGGGCCGTCCATCACGACGCGGCCGCTCTCCATGATGTAGCCGTAGTCGGCGTACTGCAGCGCCATGTTCGTGTTCTGTTCGGCCAGCAGGAAGGTCACGCGTTCCTTGGTGTTGAGGTCCTTCACGATGCCGAACACCTCCTCGACGATCTGCGGCGCCAGACCCATCGAGGGCTCGTCCAGCAGCACCATGCTGGGACTGGCCATCAGGGCCCGGCCGATCGCGCACATCTGCTGCTCGCCGCCCGAGGTGTAGGCCGCCTGCGAATCGCACCGCGTCTTCAGGCGCGGGAAATAGGTGTAGACCTTGTCGAGGTTCGCCGCCACCTCCGCCTTGTTCTTGCGGGTGTAGGCGCCGGTCAACAGGTTCTCCTCGATCGTCAGGTGCGCGAAGCAGTGGCGGCCTTCCATGACCTGCACGACGCCGCGCTGCACCAGGTCCGAAGGCGACAGGTTCTCGATGCGCTCGCCGCGCAGCTCGATCGAGCCCTTGGTCACCTCGCCGCGCTCGCCCTTGAGCAGGTTCGAGACGGCGCGCAAGGTGGTGGTCTTGCCGGCGCCATTGCCTCCGAGGATCGCCACGATGCCGCCTTCGGGCACCTGCAGCGACACGCCCTTGAGCACGAGGATCACGTGGTTGTAGATCACCTCGATGCCGTTGACGTTGAGAACGATGTTTCTTGGGTCCATGGGGCTTTCGCTTTCACCAATCGAAAGGCGTGCGCCTTTCGATTGGCGCCTCCGTGGAGGCGCTGCCCCTCCCGCCCGGCGGGAGGGGTTGGGGGAGGGTGCTGTAAGGACGGCAGCTTTGCTGCCAGTCCTGATCGGCACGATCAGGACTGGCAGTCCTGCGGGGTTCGGCGCTGCAGCTTCTTCTCGGCGGCGTACTTGTCGGCGGCGGCCTTGATCAGCGGCTTGAGGATCTGCTCGTCGGCCTGGTACCAGTCCGACGAGAAGCCCCACTTGGTGCCGTCCCAGGTATGGATCCGCAAATACGTGGTACCCATGTGGTCCTGGCACGAGGTGCTGACCGGCCGCATCACGCCGGCGAAGCCGAGCGCATCGAGCTTGGCCTGGGTCAGGTTGAGGTTTTCCAGGCCCCACCGCACCTGCTCGGCCGTCATGATCTTGCCCTTGCCGAAGCGCTCCTGCGCACGGCGCACGGCTTCGACTCCCAGCATCTGGATGATCAGGCCTCGCATATACAGCACCTGCCCCACTTCGTCCTTCGGACCGGTGCCCTGTCCCTTGTCATGCACGTGTTTGAGGATTTCCTGCACCACCTTCGACTGCCGGTCGGCCCCGTGCTGCAGCGCGAGCGCGTTGTAGCCCTTGGCGCCGACGCCGACGTCACGCACGTCCGGTTCGGCACCCGACCACCACACGCCGTACATCTTGTCGCGCGGATAGCCGGTCGCTTGCGCCTCCTTCAGGGAGGTGGAGTTCATCACACCCCAACCCCACAGCAGGACGTAGTCAGGACGCGACTGGCGCACCTGCAGCCAGGTCGCCTTCTGCTCGACGCCGGGCGCGGTGACGGGCAGCAACTGAAGGTCGAAGCCGTGCATGCGAGCGCGCTCCTGCAGCAGCGCGATCGGCTCCTTGCCGAACGGGCTGTCGTGATAGACCAGCGCGATCTTCTTGCCCTTGAGCTTGTCGAGGCCGCCTTCCTTCTTGCCGATGTGCTGGATCAGCACGTCCGCGCCGGTCCAGTAACTGCCCAGGATCGGGAAGTTCCACTTGAACACACCGCCGTCCTGCGATGCGGCGAGACCGTAGCCGACGGTGAGCAGCGGCATCTTGTCGCCGGGCGCCTTGTCGGTCAGCGCGAAGGTGATTCCGGTGGACTGCGGCTCGAACATGGTGTTGGTCCTGCCCTTCAGCCGTTCGTAGCATTCGACCCCCCGTGCCGTGTCGTAGGCGGTCTCGCACTCCTCGAACGTGAGCTTCACGCCGTTGATGCCGCCGTCGCGCGCGTTGATCAGCTTCAGGTAGTCATGCTTCCCGTTCGCCCAAGGCGTGCCGTTGGGAGCGTACGCGCCGGTGCGGTACACAAGCAGCGGGAAGAATTGCTCCTTCGCCTGCGCCAGCGCGGTGGTGCTGACCGTGGCGGCGCCGGCGGCCAGCATGGCCGCGGCGATCACGAATTTCGAAAGCTTCATGGTGTCTCCTCTTTGGTGAATGAAGCGGGGTGGAAAAGGTGCCTCAATGGGGGAAGGGCCACAGGCGCAGCTTCTGCTTGCCCGTGGACCACAACTTGGCCAGTCCGTGCGGCTCCACGATCAGGAACCACACGATCAGTCCGCCGAAGATCATGAATTCGGCATGCGCGGCGGTCGCGGTGGAAATGTTCAGCCCGAAGGCGCCGCCCAGGACCGGCAGGAACTGGTTCAGCGCGATCGGCAGCACCACGATGAACGCAGCGCCGAAGAAGCTGCCCATGATCGACCCCAGGCCGCCGATGATCACCATGAACAGCAGGCGGAACGACATGTCCACCGAGAACGCGGCAGGCTCCCACGAGCCGAGGTAGATGAACGCCCACAGCGCGCCGGCCACGCCGATGATGAAGGAGCTGACGGCAAAGGCGCTGAGCTTGGCGAACATGGGGCGGATGCCGATCACGGCGGCGGCGACATCCATGTCGCGGATCGCCATCCACTCGCGGCCGATGGCGCTGCGGACCAGGTTCTTGGCGAGCAGCGCGATCACGACCAGCAGGCCGAGGCAGAACAGGTACTTCGCCACCGGCGTTTCGATCGGAAAGCCGAACACCTGCAGGCCGGCGACGGATACCGAACCGGACGAGGAATCGTTGGTGAACCACTTGATCCGCAGGAACATCCAGTCGCTGAAGAACTGGGCAGCCAGGGTCGCCACCGCCAGGTACAGGCCCTTGACGCGCAGACTCGGCAGGCCGAACAGGATGCCGAAGGCGGTGGCGCAAAACCCGCCGAGCACGATCGCCAGCAGCAGCGGGATGTCGGGAACGCGCACGAAGAAGTTATAGGCCGCGTAGGCGCCCACGGCCATGAACGCGCCGGAGCCAAGGGAGATCTGCCCGCAATAGCCGACCAGGATGTTCACGCCCAGCGCGGCCAGCGACATGATCACGAAGGGGATCAGGATCGCGCGGAACAGGTATTCGTCCGCCAGCAGCGGCACGCCGATGAAGGCGAACGCGATCAGCAGCAGGACCAGGTACCGGTCCTGCGTGATCGCGAAGATCTGCTGGTCCTTGCGGTAGCTGGTCTTGAACTGGCCATTTTCGCGGTAAAGCATGGGAAAGTCCGATCGATGATCTTTTGGTTGCGGCCTGCTGCGCTTGACTTGCTGCGCAAGTCAGCCTCCACTGAAAGATTGCCGACGGGTCTTTCATACCCTGTCGATGATCTTTTCGCCGAACAATCCCTGCGGACGAATCAGCAGGAATCCCAGCGCCAGCACATACGCGAACCAGATTTCGATGCCGCCGCCGACATAGTGGCCGAGATAGACCTCGGACACCTTTTCGCCGACACCGATGATCAGCCCGCCGACGATGGCCCCCGGCACCGAGGTCAGGCCGCCCAGTATCACGACCGGCAGCGCACGCAGCGCCACCGTCGTCAGCGAAAACTGCACGCCGAGCTTGCTGCCCCAGATCATTCCGGCGACCAGTGCCACCACGCCGGCCACGCACCAGACGATCACCCAGATCCGGTTCAGGGGAATGCCGATGGATTGCGCCGCCTGGTGATCGTCGGCGACGGCGCGCAGCGCCCGACCGGTTCCCGTCTTCTGGAAGAACAGGCTCAGTGCCGCGACGAGCACCGCGGCGATGAGCGCCGCATACAGGTCTTCCTTGTTGATCAGGATGCCGCCCTGGAACACAGACTCGAAGGCGATGATCGGGTCCTTGGGCATGCCGATGTCGATCTTGTAGATGTCGCTGCCGAACAGCGTCTGCCCCAGCCCTTCGAGGAAGTAGGTGATGCCCAGCGTCGCCATCAGCAGCGTGGCGGCTTCCTGGTTGACGAGATGACGCAGCACGAGTCGTTCGACGAACCACGCCACGGCGAACATCACGAGACCGGCGCCGGCGAAGGCGACGAGGTTGGCCAGCAGCGCGTTGTCGATGCCCGTGTACTCGTGGAACCATTCAGCGAAGCGCGCCATCGCCAGCGCGGCGAACAGCACCATGGCGCCCTGGGCGAAATTGAAGACGCCCGAGGCCTTGAAGATCAACACGAAGCCGAGCGCGACGAGTGCATACAGCATCCCCGCCATCAGCCCGCCCAGCATTGTTTCCAGAAAGAATCCCATGGCGTTTCCTCAGTGCGACGTGCCCAGGTAGGCCTTGATCACGTCCGGGTTGTTTCGCACGTCTCGGGCGTGCCGTCGCCGATCTTCTTGCCGTAATCGAGCACCACCACGCGGTCGCTGATGTCCATCACCACGCCCATGTCGTGCTCGATCAGCACGACCGTGGTGCCGAACTCGTCGTTCACGTCGAGGACGAAGCGGCACATGTCCTGCTTCTCCTCGATGTTCATCCCGGCGTTGCCCGCCGAGCAGCAGAGCAATACGTTGTAGTCGAAGCGCGTACGGTACATAAC
>CAVPTY010000059.1:0-5728 GCA_963708655.1 uncultured beta proteobacterium | reverse complement strand
CCCGCGCCCAGCCCCGCCGGGCAAGCCAGCAGCGCGGCAAAGCCCGCGCACAGGACGATCATCCCGACAGTTCCGGCCACGGCCGCTACCCGCTGCGGGGCGGCATGCAGGAACCCGGCCGAGCGGCGGCCGATCATCCACGGGACCGGCGTGCGCAGCCAGACGCGCACCGCAGCGCTGGCGCGAGCGCCAGCAGGAGGGTCAGCGCAATGCGCAGAGCGAGGGTGGGGGTCATTCGGCCGGCAAGGTCGCACCGGTCGCGGCGCCGCCTTAGTATCGTTGGATGCGCCTGCACCTCACCGCCGCGGCCCTCGTCCTCGCCTTGGCCGCCTGCACCACCACGCCCGCCCTGCCGCCGCTCATCGGCAGCGACGGCGCACCGCTGGACCTGCTGCTGCTGGGGGAGCAGCACGATGCGGCGGAACACCAGGACATGCATCACCGGGTGGTGCAGGCGCTGGCCCGCCGCGGCACCTTGGCCGCCGTCGTCCTCGAGATGGCCGAACGTGGCCGCACGACGGCGGGCCTGCCGCCGACCGCGAACGAAGCACAGGTGCGCGAGGCGCTGGGCTGGGGCCCCGGCGGGTGGCCGTGGGAGGCGTACCGGCCCGCCGTGATGGCGGCCGTGGCCGCCGGCGTTCCGGTGCTGGGCGGCAACCTGCCCCGGCCGCACATGCGCGACGCCATGTCGGACGCGCAGCTCGACGCCGCGCTGCCGGGCCAGGCCCTGCGCGACCAGCAGCAGGCAGTGCGCGACGGCCACTGCAACCTGCTGCCGGAGCACCAGATCGCGCCGATGGCGCGGATCCAGATCGCCCGCGACCGGGCCATGGCGCAGACGCTGCAGCAGGCGGCCAACCCAGGCAAGACGGTGGTGCTGCTGGCAGGGGGCCGCCACGTGGACCAGCGGCTGGGCGTGCCGCTGCACCTGCCCCCCGGCCTGCGCGTGCAGACCGCGAAGTGGCCGCCGACGCCGCCGAAGAAGGACTATTGCGCGGAACTGGAGGCGCAACTCAAGTCGCGCGGCCCGGCCCGGCCCGCACAGCAATAGGCCACTGCTACCCGCCGGCGCTCAGGCGTGGCGGCGGATCGAATCGGCCAGCGTGTTGACCAGCGTGTCGATGTGCTGCTTTTCCACAATGTAGGGCGGCGCGATCACGAGCACGTCGCCGGCCGGACGCACCAGCGCGCCCTTGTGGAAGCAGTCCAGGAAGATCTGGTACCCGCGCTTGCCGGGCGCACCGGCCAGCGGCGCCAGTTCGACCGCCGCCGCCAGACCCAGGCTGCGGATGCCGATCACGTTCGGCAGGCCCTTGAACGTGCCGTGGAAGGCGTCGCCCAGCACCTTGCCCATTTCGCCGGCGCGCTGGAACAGGTTCTCCTGCTGGTACAGGTTCAGCGTCGCGATGGCGGCGGCGCAGGCCACCGGATGGCCGGAGTAGGTGTAGCCGTGGAAGAACTCCACCACGTGCTCGGGCGCCTCGGTCTTCATCATCGCGTCGTACAGCTTGTCGCGGCAGATCACGCCGCCCAGCGGGATCACGCCGTTGGTGACGCACTTGGCGAAGTTCAGCATGTCCGGCACGACGCCGTAGAAGTCGGCCGCGAAGTTGGTGCCCATGCGGCCGAAGCCGGTGATCACCTCGTCGAAGATCAGCAGGATGCCATGCTTGTCGCAGATCTCGCGCAGGCGCTGCAGGTAGCCCTTGGGCGGCAGGTACCAGCCGGCGCTGCCGGCCACGGGCTCGACGATGATGGCGGCGACGTTGCTCGGGTCGTGCAGCGGCAGGATGCGGTTCTCCAGCTCGGCCAGGATGTCCTCCTGCCACAGCGGCTGCTCGTTGTGGATGTAGGCGTGGTTCACCGGGTCGTGGATGAAGCGCATGTGGTCCACCCGCGGCAGGAAGGCGTTGCCGTACACCTTGCGGTTGGCCGGGATGCCGCCCACGCTCATGCCGCCGAAGCCGACGCCGTGGTACCCCTTCTCGCGGCCGATGAACACGTTGCGATGCCCTTCGCCGCGGGCGCGGTGGTAGGCCAGTGCGACCTTCAGCGAGGTGTCGGCGGCTTCCGAGCCGGAATTGCAGAACAGCACCTTGTTCAGGTCGCCGGGCGCCATCGCCGCGATCATGTCGGCGGCCTGGAACGCCTTGTCGTTGGAAGCCTGGAAAGCCGTGGCGTAATCGAGCGTGTCGAGCTGCTTCTTGATCGCCTCGTTGATCGGCTTGCGGTTGTGGCCGGCGCCGACGCACCACAGGCTGGAGACGCCGTCGACGACCTTCTTGCCGTCGTGCGTGGTGAAGTGCATGCCGTCGGCGCCCACGAACACGCGCGGATCCTTGCGGAAGTGGCGGTTCGGCGTGAACGGCAGCCAGTGGTGGTCCATCGAGAAGTCGTTGTATGCCATCGCGGTTCTCCTTGGTGTGCGGCGAAGGGTCATTGTCGCACCGCCGACGCGGGCCGCCCCAGCGCTCCTGCGACAATCGCGGGCGTATGACCCACGCGTACATCCTGACGCTTTCCTGCCCCGACCGGCCCGGCATCGTGCATGCCGTCTCCGGCTTCCTCCTCGACCGCGGCGGCAACATCGAGGAGGCGGCCCAGTACAACGACCACGACACCGGCCTGTTCTTCATGCGGGTGCAGTTCGCCTGCACCCAGCTCACCTACGACGACCTGAAGATGCAGCTGGGCTTCTTCGCCGAGCCGTTCAGGATGGAGTGCCGGCTGCACGCGCTGCGCGAGCCGATGCGCACGGTGATCATGGTCAGCCGCGAAGGCCATTGCCTGAACGACCTGCTGTTCCGCTGGAAGAGCGGGCTGCTGCGCCTCGACATCGCGGCGATCGTGTCGAACCATCGCGACTTCTACCAGCTGGCGGCCAGCTACAACGTGCCCTTCCACCACCTGCCGGTGACGGCGGCGACCAAGGCGCAGGTGGAAGCGCGGCAACTGGAGATCATCGAGTCCGAGCGGGCGGAAC
Source organism: uncultured beta proteobacterium (assembly GCA_963708655.1). Classification (GTDB taxonomy): domain Bacteria; phylum Pseudomonadota; class Gammaproteobacteria; order Burkholderiales; family Burkholderiaceae_C; genus Ramlibacter. Next base: position 2,745 of record CAVPTY010000059.1, on the reverse strand, counting down.
TGGTGGTGCTGGCCCGCTACATGCAGATCCTGTCGGACGACATGTGCCGCAAGCTGGCCGGACGGGCGATCAACATCCACCACAGCTTCCTGCCGAGCTTCAAGGGCGCCAAACCGTATTACCAGGCCCACGACCGCGGGGTCAAGCTGATCGGCGCGACTGCGCACTACGTGACGGCGGATCTCGACGAGGGACCGATCATCGAACAGGACGTCGCCCGGGTGGACCACAGTTTCACCGTGGAAGACCTCACCGCGCAGGGCCGCGACACCGAGAGCCAGGTGCTGGCCCGCGCCGTCAAGTGGCACAGCGAACACCGCGTGCTGATGAACGGCCACAAGACGGTGGTCTTCAAGTGAAAAAGCCGCCGGTCGCTGGCGCGGCCGGCGGTCTTCGCCGCGGGTCGGCGACCGGATCAGTGCTTCGTCGCCGTGATGATCTGGAAGTTGTCGAAGAAGAACGTCTGGCGCTCGACCGTCCATCCGCCCATGTTCTGCAGGATGGCGACCGGGTCGTGGCTGTCCCACAGCGCCAGGCCGAGCGGCTCGAACACCTTGAAGTAGCTCCAGCTCAGGCACTTGAGCACCAGCGGCGTCGGCTTGTGGAACTCGCCCAGGTACAGCTTGCCGCCCGGAGCCAGCATGCGGCCGGCCTCGCTCAGGGCCTTGCCCTTCAGGTCGTGCGGCAGCTCGTGCAGCAGGAAGAACATGATGTTGGCGTGCGCGAAGCCTTCCTTCTGCTTCATGGACGTGGCGTCGTCCTCGACGTACTCGATGCGGCTGCCATAGGCATCGTCCAGCTTGCTCCTGGCGTGCAGCAGTTCGTTCTCGATGATGTCCGCCACCACCACGCGACTGGCGCCGGAGTTCAGCGAGGCGTCCACCACGCGCGGGATCACGTTGCCGAAGGCGCACGACGTGATCAGGACCTTCCTGTGCTTCAGGTTGGTGGCGCGCAGGCCGGTCACGATCTTTGAAACCAGGCGGTGGTACTGGAACAGCAGGATGGCGGAGATGATCGGCTGAAAGTCGACCAATTTGATCAGGCGCATGTTCGAGTAGATCGGGTACACATGCGATTCGCTGCTGCGCGGCGCGCGCGACAGGCCGCGAATGATCAAGGTGCCGCGGGTCGTCACGAAGAAGAACAGACCGGTGGCGGCGAGCACGGCGAAGATGCCGGCGGCGGTGTTGATCATCCAGGGGCTCATTTGGTCTTCCTTTGTCTGACGAATCCTCTGATGGGCATCACTGTGCCAGCGCTCGGGCAGCCACAGGTTGATATTTCTCATGGCATCGGGCCGTACCGCCACCCGGGACGGCCTGCTGCGCAGGTGGTACAAACGGGACCGGATCGCTCCTTGCCATTGCCGAAGGTCTGCCCGTGAACCGCCCGCCCGAACCCGCCGCGCTCGAACGCGCCGAACTCCAGTCCCGCGTGGTGGCTGCGCTCGAGCCCCTGTTGCCGCGCGGCGGCCTGCTGTGGAACGTCGAGGACACGACCCCCTACGAATGCGACGGCCTCACGGCCTACCGGCAGCGGCCGCTGGTGGTGGCATTGCCGGAGACGGACGGCCAGGTCCAGGCGGTGCTGAAGGCCTGCCACGGGCTGAAGGTGCCGGTGGTCGCCCGCGGTGCCGGCACCGGGCTGTCCGGCGGGGCCATGCCGCACGCCATGGGCGTCACGCTGTCGCTGGCCCGCTTCAACCGCATCCTCAAGGTCGACCCGCGATCGCGCACGGCGCTGGTGCAATGCGGGGTGCGCAATCTCGCGATCAGCGAGGCCGCCGCGGCCTACGGCCTCTACTACGCGCCCGATCCGTCCTCGCAGATCGCCTGCACCATCGGCGGCAACGTGGCCGAGAACTCGGGCGGGGTGCATTGCCTGAAGTACGGGCTGACGGTGCACAACGTGCTGAAGGTGCGCGGCTTCACCGCGCAGGGCGAGCCGGTGGAATTCGGCGGCGACGCGCTCGACGCGCCGGGCTACGACCTGCTGAGCGCGGTCGTCGGCAGCGAAGGCATGCTGGCCGTGGTGACCGAGGTCACCGTGAAGCTGGTGCCGAAGCCGCTGCTGGCGCGCTGCATCATGGCCAGCTTCGACGACGTGCGCAAGGCGGGCGACGCGGTGGCGCAGGTGATCGCCGCCGGCATCATCCCCGCCGGCCTCGAGATGATGGACAAGCCGATGACGGCGGCCGTCGAGGAGTTCGTCCACGCCGGCTACGACCTGGAGGCCGCCGCGATCCTGCTGTGCGAGAGCGACGGCACGCCCGAGGAGGTGGAGGAGGAGATCGGCCGCATGACCGACGTGCTGCGCGGCGCCGGCGCCACCGCCATCGCCGTGAGCCGCGACGAGGCCGAGCGGCTGCGCTTCTGGAGCGGCCGCAAGAACGCGTTCCCGGCGTCAGGCCGCATCTGCCCCGACTACATGTGCATGGACTCGACGATCCCGCGCCGGCGGCTGGCGGACATCCTGCTGGCGATCCAGCAGATGGAGCGCAAGTACGCGCTGCGCTGCGCCAACGTGTTCCACGCCGGCGACGGCAACCTGCATCCGCTGATCCTGTTCGACGCCAACGACGCCGACCAGCTGCGCCGCAGCGAGCAGTTCGGCGCCGAGATCCTGGAGACCAGCGTCGAGGTGGGCGGCACCGTCACCGGCGAGCACGGCGTCGGCGTCGAGAAGCTCAACCCGATGTGCGTGCAGTTCAGCGCCGCCGAGCTGGAGCAGAGCGATACGTTG
>CAVPTY010000058.1:0-9178 GCA_963708655.1 uncultured beta proteobacterium | reverse complement strand
CCAGGTCCTGCCGGCGCAGCACCTCCAGCATCGGGCGGCCGGCGGTGCCGCCCGGCTCGCCGTCGTCGTTGGCGGCCGACTGACCGCCGGCCAGCAGCGCCCAGCAGACATGCGCCGCCTGTGGATGCCCGGCGCGCAACTGCGCCACGACGGCCAGCGCGTGCGCTCGATCGGGCACCGCCTGCACGCACGCGATGAACCGGCTCTTCCTGATCACGAGTTCGGCGTGCGCGGGCTGCGCCAGGGTCAGGGCCACCCGGCGGGTCCCTCAGCGCCAGCGCTGGAGCCAGCCGAGGCCGGCGCTGGTACCGCCCGGCGTCGCACCCAGGCGCGGCTTGTATTCGCAGCCGACCCAGCCGGACCAGCCGCACTGCTGCGACACCTGGTCGATCACCTGGAACAGGTACTCGTAGTTGACCTCGCCGACGTCCGGCTCGTGCCGCTCGGGGACGCCGGCCACCTGGAAGTGCCCGACCCGGCCGGTCGGCAGGTACTGGCGGATCTTCATCGCGACGTCGCCTTCGACCACCTGGCAGTGGTACAGGTCCATCTGCACCTTGAGGTTGGGCGCGGCGATCTCCTGGACGATCTGGTGCGCGTGGTCCTGGCGATTGAGGAAGAAGCCCGGGATGTCGCGGGTGTTGATCGGCTCGATCAGCACGTCGATGCCGCGCCGCGCGGCCTCCTCGGCGGCCCAGCGCAGGTTGGCCACGTACGTGCGGCGCAGCTCGGCGCGCTCCTGGCCGGCCGGCACGAGGCCCGCCATCACGTGGACGCGCGGGCACTCCAGCGCCTGCGCATAGGTCAGCGCGGTGACGACGCCTTCGCGGAATTCCTTCTCGCGTCCCGGCAGGCAGGCCAGCCCCCGTTCGCCGCCGTCCCAGTCGCCCGGCGGCGCGTTGAACAGCACCTGCTGCAGCCGGTTGGCCTTGAGCAGCGCGGCCAGTTCCTGCGCCGGAAAGGCATATGGAAAGAGGTATTCGACGGCCTGGAAGCCGTCGCGGGCGGCAGCTTCGAAACGGGCCAGGAAATCGAGCTCGGGATAGAGCATGGACAGGTTGGCGGCGAAGCGTGGCATCTTTCGTTCTCCTACCAGTGCGCGCCGAACACGCGGCGCAATTCCTCGATCTGCGGCTGCGACAGCGGCCGGCAGCCGCCCTGGTCCAGCAGCGCGAGGCGGGCGGTTTCTTCCAGCTCCTCGAGCACCGCCATCGCGGCCCCCGGCGTGTCGTGCCAGACGTTGGGGCCCAGGCGTTCCAGCATCACGGCGCGGATGGTGCGGCCCTGCGCACCGTAGTCGGCGATCAGCCGGGCGACTTTCTCAGCGACTTCCGGCGCCCCCGGGCGGTGATACGGCACCAGCGGCACGTGGCCGACCTTCATCACGAAGTACGGCGAGATCGGCGCCAGCAGCTCGGGTCCGTGGCCGCGCAGGCTGAGCGCCACACTGTGCGTGCTGTGGCTGTGGATCACGCAACGGGTCTGCGGCGCAAACGCCTGCGCTGCCCGGTAGATCGCTGCGTGCAGCATCAGCGTCTTGCTGGCGCGCTCGCCGGACAATTGCCGGCCTTCCGCATCCACGCGCGCGAGCTGCGCCGGATCGAGGAAGCCGAGGCAGGCGTCGGTCGGCGTGATCAGGAAGCCGTCGTCCAGCCGCACGCTGATGTTGCCGGCCGTCGCGTGCAGGTAGCCGCGGTCGAACAGGCTCTTGCCGACGCGGCAGATCTCCTCGCGGGCTGTGGATTCGTTCATGACGGCTGGGTGAATGCCTTGGTGAAGAAGTCGTCGGCGCCGAAGTTGCCCGACTTGAGCGTGACGTGCAGCGCGCGGCCGGCGGCGTCGCGGCCCCAGCACCACGGCACGCCGGGATCGATCTGCGGCCCGATCCGCAACTGGCGCATGCCCAGTGCCTGCACGCACGCGCCTGAGGTCTCGCCGCCGGCGACCACCAGCTGGCGCACGCCCAGGTCCACCAGCCCGCGCGCGATGGCGGCGATGGTCCGCTCCACCATGGCGCCCGCCTCGTCGGCGCCGAGCTGGCCCTGCACCGCCCTCACCGCCGCGGGTTCGGCCGTCGAGTACACCAGCACCGGCCCTTGCGCCAGCAGCGGCTGGGCCCAGGCCAGCACCTGGGCCACCACGTCGTCACCCGCCGCGATGCGCAGCGGCTCGATCGCGTACGCCGGCCGTCCCGCCTCGATGAACGAACGCACCTGGCGGTTGGTGGCGACCGAGCAGCTGCCGCAGACCACCGCCTGCAGGCCTTCGGCCGGCGGCAGCCGGCTGGCGGCCGCCGATGCGGCGATGCCGAAATTGCCCGGCAGGCCGATCGCCACGCCGGAACCGGCCGTCACCAGGCGCAGGTCCTTGAGCGCCGGGCCGAGCCGCAGCAGGTCGTCGTTGCCGAGCGCATCGACCACCGCGATCGCGACGCCCTCGGCCTGCAGCGCCGCGATGCGCTCGCGGATCGCAGCCTCGCCTTTGGCGACGGTTCGGTAGTCGATCAGGCCGACCTTGCGCCGGCACTGCGACTGCAGCACCCGCACCAGGTTGGCGTCGCGCATCGGCGTCAGCGGGTGGTCGCGCATGCCCGATTCGCTGAGCAGCACGTCGCCGACGAACAGGTAACCCTTGAACACGGTGCGCTGGTTGTCGGGAAAGGCCGGCGTCGCGATGGTGAACGGCGCGTCGAGCGCCTCCATCAGGGCCTCGGTGACCGGGCCGATGTTGCCTTGCGCCGTGCTGTCGAACGTGGAGCAGTACTTGAAGTAGACCTGCTGCGCCCCCTGCGACTGCAGCCAGCGCAGGGCGGCGAGCGACTCGCGCACGGCGTCGGCGGCCGGCGTGGTGCGCGACTTCAGCGCGACCACGACGGCTTCGGCGTCGACCTGCAGCGGACCGTCGGGCACGCCGATCGTCTGCACCGCGCGCATGCCGCTGCGCACCAGGTTGTTGGCCAGGTCGGTCGCGCCGGTGAAGTCGTCGGCGATGCAGCCGAGGCTGATCTTGGGCATCGTTCTTGAAGTGTTGGGGTCAGAGCCCGATTTCGTCCATCGTTGTCTCGCCCCGGATCGATCGGGGTCCTGAATCGGGATCCGACCCGAAAGTCTAGAGGACCGGCACTTTCACGGCCTGCGGGTTCTCGCGGATGTAGTCGCGCACCACCTGCACGTAATCCGTGTCCGGCTGCAGACCGAGGCCGCGCGCCCGCTCGAAGGTGACGTTGCCGGGCCAGGTCTTGACCAGCTTGATGATGGCCGGGTCGGGCGTCCAGTCCAGCAGCGCGGTGGCGTCCTTGCCGGCCACCCGCTCCAGCGCGGCGGCCATCTCGCCCACCGTGGTGCGCAGCGACGGCAGGTTGATCGCGGTCAGCGGCCCCCACTGCGCGTCGCTCGCCTCGGCCGCGCGGATGATGCCTTCGATGGTGCGTGCCGGCGACGACAAGGCCACCGGCGTGTCGGCGGCGACCGGGACCTGCGCGCGCATGCCGGCGAGCGGCTCGCGGATCATCCCGGAGAGGAAGCTCGAGGCGGCGCCGTTGGGGCGGCCCGGCCGCACGCTCACCGTCATCAGGCGCACGCTGCGGCCACGGACGAACTTCTTGCGCGCATAGTCGGCCACCAGCTGCTCGCCGATGAACTTCTGGATGCCGTAGCTGCCTTGCGGCGTCGGCAGCGTGTCGTCGGAGATCGGCTCCGGCAGCGGCTGGCCCGGCAGGTTGCCGAACACGGCCAGCGAGCTGGAGAAGACGAACGCCGGCTGATTGCCCAGCGCGCGGCAGGCGTCGAGCAGGGCGCGCGTCGCGTCGAGGTTGCTGCGCATCCCGAGGTCGAAATCGGCCTCGCATTCGCCGCTCACCGCCGCCGCGAGGTGGAACACCACGTCGGTGCCGGCGGCCGGAATCGTGCGGCTGGCGACCTGCTCGTTCAGGTCGCCGCCGGCGAAGTGCACGCGCGGATCGCTGGCGAGGTCGTCCGGTGGCGGCGCCCGGTCGGCCAGCGTGATGGACCCGATGGCGCGCGGCGCCGCGCCGGCGGCGGCGAGGCTGCCCTTGGCCAGCAGGGTGCGGGCCAGCCGCGCGCCGAGGAAGCCGCTGCCGCCGGTGATGAGGATCTTCATTTCGTCTTTCCTTGGTCTGGTGTACTGCTTCCCGGCAGTTCGATGCCGGGAAAGATCTTGATGACGGCGCTGTCGTCCTCGCGCCCGTGGCCGGCGCTGGAGGCCTGCATGAACATCTGGGCGCGGTGGAGCGACAGCGGCAGGGGAAACTTGGTGGCGCGGGCGAGGTCGAGCACGATGCCCAGGTCCTTGACGAAGATGTCCACCGCCGACAGCGGCGTGTAGTCGCCCGCCAGCACGTGCGCCATGCGGTTCTCGAACATCCAGCTGTTGCCGGCGCTGTGGGTGATCACCTCGTACAGCGCGGCCGCGTCCACCCCTTCGCGCAGGCCCAGCGCCATCGCCTCGGCGGCCGCGGCGATGTGCACGCCGGCGAGCAGCTGGTTGATGATCTTGACCTTGCTGCCGGCGCCGGCCGCGTCCCGGCTTGGGCGCGGCTTCAGGCGCGGCGCGCGTCCGGCGAAACCAGCGGCACCGCCAGCCGCTCGCCCTGCTGGCGCCAGAAAGCAGGGTCGGCGTCCTCGATCCGGCGGATGGCGTTGTCCATGTGGCGCGAAGCCGCGGCGCGGGCCTTGGTCCGGTCGCGCGCCTCGATCGCCTGCAGCACCGCGGCGTGTTCCTGGCGCACCTGGGCGGCGAAATCGGCCCGGCGCGCCTCGTTGGCCCGCGTGACGCCGATCGCGCCGCGCATGAACTGCGCGAGGTAGTCCAGCGTGCCGATCAGGAACGGGTTGTGCGAAGCCTGCGCGACGGCGCGGTGGAACTGCAGGTCCTCCTCGACGCCGTCGCCGCCCGTGGCGGCGGTGCGCTCGATGGCCGCCATGGCGCCGTGCAGGCGCTCCAGGTCCGCCGGGTCGCGGCGCTGCGCCGCCAGCCCCGCGGCCTCGGCTTCCAGCGCCCGGCGCACCTCGGCCATCTGCACCACCGCGGCCCGCGACTCGGCGTGGCGCGCGTCGAAGTTCAGGGGCGCATAGGCCGGGTTGGCGGTGACGTAGACGCCGCTGCCCTGGCGCGAGTCGACCAGCCCCAGCGACTTCAGGCGCGACATCGCCTCGCGCACGACGGTGCGGCTCACTTCGAACTGCTCGACCAGCCTGGCTTCGGGCGGCAACTTGGCGCCGGCGGCCAGCCGGCCGGCCGCGATTTCGGCGGCAAGCTGGCGGGCCACCTGGTCCGACAGGCGGGCGCCGCTGGTGACGGGCGTGAACTGGCTGATCATGCGAGAGGGCCGAGGATACCCGGTCTGGCGCGGCCGGCATGCCGGCCGGCGCCTTCAGCCCCGCTCGAACTTGAAGACCGCCGTGCCTGCCCGCGCATTGGGCAGGAAGCGCACTTCGCGGCCTTCCTGCAGCCCGAACGCGTCGAGGATCGCCAGCCGGTTCTTGGTGGCGAGCACCTCGAAGTCCTTGAACGTGCCGACGCGGATGTTGGGCGTGTCGTACCACTGGTACGGCAGGCGCTTGGTCACCGGCATGCGCCCGCGCACGATGCTCAGGCGGTTGGGCCAGTGCGCGAAATTGGGGAACGCCACGATCCCGATGCGGCCCACCCGCGCCGTCTCCACCAGCATGGTCTCGGCATTGCGCAGGTGCTGCAGCGTGTCGACCTGCAGCACCACGTCGAACGAGCCGTCGTCGAAGATCGCGAGGCCCTCGTCGAGGTTGGCCTGGATCACGTTGACGCCGCGCCTGACGCAGGCGAGCACGTTGGCGTCGGCGATCTCGATGCCGTAGCCGCTGCAGCCGCGCTCGCGCTGCAGGCAGTCGAGCATGGCGCCGTCGCCGCAACCGAGGTCCAGCACGCGCGAGCCCGGCGGCACCAGCCGCGCGATCGACTCCATCGTCAGGCGGTCGCTCATGGCCGCGACTCCTTGGCGACGCGGTCGAAATAAGCGCGCACCACGGCCATGTAGCGGGCATCCTCCAGCAGGAAGGCGTCGTGGCCGTGCGGCGCATCGATCTCGGCGTAGCTGACGTCGCGCCGGTTGTCCAGCAGCGCCTTGACGATCTCGCGGCTGCGCTTGGGCGAGAAGCGCCAGTCGGTGGTGAAGCTCACCAGCAGGAAGTTCGCTCGCGCCGGCGCGAGCGCCTTCGCCAGGTTGCCTTCGTGCGCCAGCGCCGGATCGAAGTAGTCGAGCGCCCGCGTGATCAGCAGGTAGGTGTTGGCGTCGAAGTACTCGCTGAACTTGTCGCCCTGGTAGCGCAGGTAGCTCTCGATCTGGAACTCGACGTCCTGCAACGTGTAGTTGTAGGCACCCACGCTGCGCTGGACCGCGCCGCCGCTCGCCGGCACGCCCTCGCCCTGGAGCGCCCCGACGCCGGCGCGCGGGTCCATGCGCTCGCGCAACTGGCGTCCGAACTTCTCGTTCATGACGTCGTCGCTGAGATAGGTGATGTGGCCGATCATGCGGGCGATGCGCAGCCCGCGGCGCGGGATGACGCCTTGCTCGTAGAAATGGCCGCCGTGAAAATCGGGGTCGGTCACGATCGCCCGGCGCGCGACCTCGTTGAAGGCGATGTTCTCGGCGGTGAGGTTGGGCGCGCTGGCGATCACCACCGCATGGCCCACGCGCTGCGGGTACTGCAGCGTCCACGACAGCGCCTGCATGCCGCCCAGGCTGCCGCCCATCACGGCCGCCAGCCGCTCGATGCCCAGCGCGTCCAGCAGCCGCGCCTGCGCGTTGACCCAGTCCTCCACCGTCACCACCGGGAAATCCGCGCCGTAGATGCGGCCGGTGTCCGGATTCGCGTGCATCGGCCCGGTCGAGCCGAAGCACGATCCCAGGTTGTTGACCCCGATGACGAAGAAGCGGTCGGTGTCCACCGGCTTGCCGGGACCGATCATGCTGTCCCACCAGCCTTGCGAGCGCTCCTGGCCGGCATAGGTGCCGGCCACGTGGTGCGAGGCGTTGAGCGCGTGACAGATGAGCACCGCGTTGCTGCGCTGCGCGTTCAGCGTGCCGTAGGTCTCGTAGGCGAGCCGGTAGTCGCGGATGGCGGCGCCGCTTTGCAGGGCGAGCGGCTCGCGAAACGGCATCGATTGCGGCGTGACGATCATGGCAACAAGGACAGCGGCCCCTCCCGGCCCGCTCGAAGCTGCGGCTGCAGCAAAAAACCCGGCGCCGCTTCAAGATGCGAGGCCGGGTCGGGCGGGGCGATCTTTAGCAGCATTTATTGAGCGCCCGCAAGCTGGAGCAAATCGGCGCCGCACTAGTATACGTGCAGACCTCCGGGGGATCGCCATGAGCGAACTGTATGGATCCGACGCCTACGCACCGCTGGAAGTGGCGCGGCGCGTGGAGACCGTGGGCGTGGCGAAGGCGCGCATGGCGACGCTGCCGCTGCTGATGCTGGGCGTGCTCGCCGGCGCCTTCATCGGCCTGGGCTCGATGCTGTTCGTGATCGTGCGCTCGGACCCTACGCTCGGCTTCGCGGCCGCGCAGATCGGCGGCGGGCTGGTGTTCTCGCTGGGCCTGCTGCTGGTGGTGGTCGCCGGCGCCGAGCTGTTCACCGGCAACAACCTGCTGGCCATGGCCTGGGCCGACGGCCGCATCACCACGGCGCAAGTGCTGCGCAACTGGACGCTCGTGTGCGCGGCCAATTTCGTCGGCGCCGCGGGGCTGGCGCTGCTGGTGTTCGCGAGCGGGCACACCGGCATGAACGACGGCGCGATCGGCCGCACGGTGGTCAGGATCGCGCTGGCCAAGCAGGGACTGCCGGCCTGGGAGGCGTTCCTGCGCGGTGTCCTGTGCAACGTGCTGGTCTGCATGGCCGTGTGGATGGCGATGGCCGGCCGCAGCGTCGTCGACAAGGCCGTGGCCGTCGTGTTCCCGATCGGCGCCTTCGTCGCCGCCGGCTTCGAGCACAGCATCGCCAACATGTACCTGATGCCGCTGGCGATGCTGGTGCAGCCGCCCAATGCGGCGACGCTGGTCACGTGGTCCGGCATGGCCGGCAACCTGCTGTTCGTCATCGCCGGCAACCTCGTCGGCGGCAGCGTGCTGGTCGGCCTGACCTACCACGTGATCTACGAGCGGCGGCGCGCGCCGGAGCCACCACCCGAAGAACTGAAATCCCTTTGAACGCAGTACGCAGAGAGAACTACCTTGGGATTTCCTGCGTTTCCTCTGCGTCCTCTGCGAATCCTTTGCGACCTCTGCGTTCGAGGATTTCTTGTGCGCGGTAGTCTGGCTACGTCCCCCACCCCAGCAAAGCCGCAGCGCCCAGCGCCGCAAAGATCACGGCCGACACCAGGTGCACCACGCGGATCGGCACGCGCCGGGTGACGACGTCGCCGAACCACACCACCGGCGCGTTCGCCAGCAGCATGCCCAGCGTCGTGCCGGCCACGACCGCGGCCCAGGCGTTGTATTGCGCCGCCAGCATCACCGTGGCGATCTGCGTCTTGTCGCCCATCTCGGCCAGGAAGAAGGCGATCACCGTGGTGCCGAAGACGCCCAGCCGCGGCGCCTTGGCGGCATCGCCTTCGTCGAGCTTGTCGGGAATCAGCATCCAGGCCGCCATCGCCAGGAACGACACGCCGAGCACCCAGCGCAGCACGTCGGGGCCGAGCAGCGCCGTCACCCAGGTGCCGACCACGCCGGCCGCGCGTGGTTGGCGAGGGTGGCGACGCAGGATGCCGCCGATGATCGGCCAGGGCTTGCGGAAGCGCGCGGCCAGCAGCGAGCGACAGCAGTTGCGTCTTGTCGCCCATTTCAGCGAGGGCGACGATGCCGGTGGAGACGAGGAAGGATTCCATCAGTGAGGGAGCCCGGCCGGCGCGCACAATGACTGCGCAGCCTCCCCGGCCCTGACGGAGGCTGTGCAGTCAAAGGTCTGGCCAGGTCCGGAAACCGCTTGCGCCATGGCGTATCCCCAAGTCTGTTGACGCGAGCCCCGCTCGGATCGCAGGGCGGCTACTCCCCGATGACGAGGGCAGCGGCGATTCTAGTCGCCGCGCGGTGTCGCACCGAGATGGCTCGCTTGTTGCTTCCTGGCGGTGCGCCCGCCCCGAAACGTCACAAAATGCACCATTAATGGGCATCTGCACCGGAGAAAAC
>CAVPTY010000057.1:0-10718 GCA_963708655.1 uncultured beta proteobacterium | reverse complement strand
ATCATGGAAGCACTCAAACAGGGCTCGGACGCCCTGTTCATCCTGCTCGGCGGCATCATGGTGCTCGCCATGCACGCCGGCTTCGCGTTCCTGGAGCTGGGGACCGTGCGCAAGAAGAACCAGGTCAACGCCTTGGTGAAGATCATCGCGGACTTCTCGGTGTCCACGGTGGCTTACTTCTTCGTCGGGTACGCGGTCGCCTACGGCACCGGCTTCCTCGTGGGCGCCGAGCAGCTGGCGGCGCGCAACGGCTACGAGCTGGTCAAGTTCTTCTTCCTGCTCACGTTCGCGGCCGCGATTCCTGCGATCGTGTCGGGCGGCATCGCCGAGCGGGCCCGGTTCGGGCCTCAGCTCGCCGCCACGGCGGTGATCGTGGGCGTCGTCTATCCGCTGTTCGAAGGCGTCGCCTGGAACCAGGCGTTCGGCGTGCAGGCCTGGCTCAAGGCGGCCACGGGCGCCGAGTTCCACGATTTCGCCGGCTCCGTGGTGGTGCATGCGGTGGGCGGCTGGCTGGCCCTGCCGGCCGTGCTGCTGCTGGGACCGCGCAGCAACCGCTACCGCAAGGACGGGGCGATCTCGGCGCACCCGCCGTCCAACATCCCGTTCCTCGCCCTGGGCGCCTGGATCCTCACCGTGGGCTGGTTCGGCTTCAACGTGATGAGCGCGCAGACCATCGACAGGATGTCGGGCCTGGTCGCCGTCAACTCGCTGATGGCGATGGCCGGCGGCACGCTGGCCGCCTTGGCACTGGGCCGCAACGACCCGGGTTTCGTGCACAACGGGCCGCTCGCCGGGCTGGTCGCCGTCTGCGCCGGCTCGGATGTGATGCACCCGGTGGGCGCGCTGGCGGTGGGGGCCGCCGCGGGCGCGATCTTCGTGTTCCTGTTCACGCTGACCCAGAACCGCTGGAAGATCGACGACGTGCTGGGCGTGTGGCCGTTGCACGGGCTGTGCGGCGCCTGGGGCGGCATCGCCGCCGGCGTCTTCGGGCAGCCGGCGCTTGGCGGCCTCGGCGGCGTGAGCCTCGCCGCGCAGCTGGCCGGAACCCTGCTGGGCGTGGCGTGGGCCGCGCTCGCGGGGCTGGCCGTGTACGGCACGCTCAGGGCCTTGACGGGACTGCGCCTGTCGCCCGAGGAGGAGCACCAGGGCGCCGATCTGGCCATTCACAGGATCGGGTCCACCCCGGAGCGCGAGGCCACCTGGTGAGTCCCGGTGGCCCGGCAGCACGTGTTTTTCGAAAGTCAAGCACGAAAAATACGGATGCCCCATAATCGCCCGGTGCCGCCTGAGGCGGTACATAGTGTGCGGTGACTGTCGGTTTCGCGTGGTTTGTAGCTTGCGTTGTTCGGACTCCATCGCTTCGTGCGTTTCTTTTCTCCAGGAGTCCATTCATGGGCAACAAACTTTACGTGGGCAACCTGCCCTATTCCTACCGCGACAGTGACATGGAGCAGGCGTTCAGCCAGTACGGCACCGTCTCCAGCGCCAAGGTCATGATGGAGCGCGACACCGGCCGCTCCAAGGGCTTCGGCTTCGTCGAGATGAGCAGCGAGGCGGAAGCCCGCGCCGCGATCGAAGGCATGAACGGCCAGCAGATCGGCGGCCGTGGCCTGGTCGTCAACGAAGCCCGTCCGATGGAGCCGCGTGCTCCCGCGTTCCGGCGGCTTCGGCGGTGGCGGCGGCGGTGGCGGCTACGGTGGTGGTGGCGGCGGCGGCTACGGCGGTGGTGGCGGCGGCCGGCGCGAAGGCGGCGGTGGCGGCTACGGCGGTGGCCGCGGCTACTGAGCCACGACCTGCGCGGTGGGGCCAGCCCACCGCGAAAAGTACACAAAGGGCCTACGGGCCCTTTTTTTCTTGCCCGTGCAATTAAGGGTTTTCGCGAGCTCGGCCGGCCCGGGGGCGCTGCACGTGCGCCGAATATCCTGTTCATAATGGAAAAGCGTGGCACGCGAAGGGCCAGCGCAAGGGTTGCGGTGAACAGGTCACTTATCGCGTCGCTCGGGTTCAGTGGAATGCGTTTTCGGGACTCCATCGCGCTAGTCATCGTCTTTTCAGGAGTCCCGATCAATGGGCAATAAACTGTACGTGGGCAATCTGCCTTATTCCGTGCGCGACAGCGATCTCGAGCAGGCGTTCAGCCAGTTCGGCGCGGTCACCAGCGCCAAGGTCATGATGGAGCGCGACACCGGCCGCTCCAAGGGCTTCGGCTTCGTCGAGATGGGCAGTGACGCCGAGGCCCAGGCAGCCATCAACGGCATGAACGGCCAGCCGCTGGGCGGCCGCAGCATCGTCGTCAACGAGGCCCGGCCGATGGAATCGCGCCCGCGCTCCGGCGGCTACGGTGGCGGTGGCGGCGGCTATGGTGGCGGTGGCGGTGGTGGGCGGCTACGGCGGTGGCGGAAGCGGTGGCTATGGCGGTGGTGGCGGCGGCCGGCGTGAAGGTGGCGGCGGCCGCGAAGGCGGTGGCGGCGGCTACGGCGGCCGCGGCGGCGGCGGTGGCGACGGGGGCTTTCGCAGCCCGTACGGCTCCGGCCCGCGCGGCGGCGGCAATCGCGGCGGCTACTGACCCGTTTCGCTTGGAAGGAAGGCTCCTGCGGGAGCCTTTTTCATGCCTGCGGCGGCATTACCCGCCCACGCGCCGCTTGCGCGGCTGGCCGGCGAAGGCGCGGTCCAGCAGCGCGTTCGGCAGCACCCGCAGCAGTTTCGCCGCGATGCCCATCTGCCAAGGGATCACGCGGTAGCTGGCACCCGCTTCGATGGTGCGGAACGCCCGGTCGGCGAACGCCTCGGCCGTCATCAGGAATGGCATGGGAAAGCGGTTGCGCGCCGTGAGCGGCGTGGCCACGTAGCCCGGGCAGATCGTCACCACCTTCACCCCCGCGTCGCGCAGTTCGCCGCGCAGGCTCTCGCAATAGGAAATCGCCGCCGCCTTGCTGGCGCAGTACGCGCCGTGCCCCGGCAGGCCGCGGATGCCGGCGACGCTGGCGATGCCCACCAGCGCGCCGCAGCGGCGCTGCACCATGGGCGCGACGAAGGGGTGGAACGTCGCTGCCAGCCCGACGGTATTGGTCGCCAGCACCCGCGCCATCACGTCCAGGTCCTCGCGCAGCGCCGTGTCCATGCCGACGCTGATGCCGGCGTTGGCGATGACGGCGTCGGGCAGCCCCTGGCGCGCGATGCAGTCCCGGGCGGCGGCGACGATGCTGTCCGTGGTGGCGACGTCCGCCTGGTAGACCGCGCACCGGTCGGGCGGGATGCCCTGCTGCCGCGCCCACTGCGCCGTTTCGGCGGCGCGGCGCGCGGCCAGCGCCAGCCGCCATCCGGCCTGGTGATAGCGCCAGGCCAGGGCCTGGCCGATGCCGCTGGAAGCGCCGGTGATGAAAACCAGCCGGTCCATCAGCCGCCCGGCCGCGGCGCGATCGTCCCGTGCACCCGTCCCTCGAGCACCAGGACGCGGTCGATGTTGTCGTACCGCAGGCTGTCGCCGATGAAGCGGTCGCCGCCCCGCCGCAGTTCCACCGGCTTGTTCGACACCACGCGTTCGGCATCCAGGAACGCGTGCAGGAAATCGCCGCGAAACTCCAGCGGCGCTCGCGCCTGCCCGCCGGCCGCCGCGGGAGTGCGCGTCACCACGGCGTTGCCGAACAACTGGACTTCGGAACCGTCGGCGTTGCTGAGGGCCCGCTGGGCGGTGGCGGCGGTGAGGTCGCCCTGCGCGTTCGACGAGCGGATCCGCGGCTGGTCGATCTCCACGGTGTCGGTGTCCGGGAAGTGGCGGGCTTCGCTGCCGTGGACCTCGCTTTTCAGCCGCCCCGCCGGGTCGAACGTCTTGACCGAGAAGCCCCGCATGACGGTGTCGGGGTCGTGCGTCGGCGGCCGCGGCGCCTCGACCACGGCGAGCGACGGCGTATTGCGCGCCAGCCAGTACGTGCCCAGCGCGATCACGCCCATCAGGATGATCGGGAGGTAGACCGAGAGCCGGTCCCAGGCGCTGCCCACCAGCGACCAGGCCCGGCGCGGCTGGCCGGCGGCGGTGGCGCTCATCGGCGGCCAGCCTGGCCTCACGCGTAGTCCTCCAGCAGCCCGGCGTACCGGCCGCCGGCCACCAGCAGGAGGTCGCAGAATTCGCGGGCGGCGCCGGCACCGCCGGGCGCCTGCGTGACGTGGTGCACGGCCGCCTTCACCTCGGCGTGCGCATTCGGCGGGGCGCAGGAAAAGGCGCAGCGCGCGAGGACCGGCAGGTCCGGCCAGTCATCGCCGATCGCCGCCGCCTGCGACCAGTCGAGCCCCAGTTCCTGCAGCGTCGTCTCGGCGGCGCCGCGCTTGGCCTCGGTGCCGTAGTGCACGTGTTCGACACCCAGCGCCGCCAGCCGGTGGCGCAGCGGCGCCGAGTCGCGGCCGGTGATCACGGCCGGCGTGATCCCGCCGCGCTGCAGCAGCTTCAGGCCGAGCCCGTCGAGGATGTGGAAGCGCTTGAGCGTCTCGCCGGCTTGCGTGAAGTGGACGCCGCCGTCGGTCAGCACGCCGTCGACGTCGAAGAACGCCACCCGCACGCCTTGCGCGGCAAGCAGCAGCGCGGGCGGAAAGTTCAGGGCCGGCGTGCGCATCAGATCACCTTGGCCCGCATCAGGTCGTTGCTGTTGACGACGCCGCACAGCCGGCCCTCCACGTCGAGCACCAGGACGCTGGTGATGCGGTACTGCTCCATCAGGTCGGCCGCCTCCGCCGCCAGTGCGTCCTGGCGGATCACGCGGCGGGTTCGGATGCATCACCTCGCGCGCGGTGAGGCCGCGCAGGTCCAGCCCCTTCTCGACCAGCCGGCGCAGGTCGCCGTCGGTGAAGATGCCCAGCACCCGGCCCGCGTCGTCGACGACGGCGGAGGCGCCCAGCCCCTTGCCGCTCATCTCCCGCATCAGGTCGGGAAAGCGCGTGTCGGGGCCCACCTGCGGCACGGCGTTGCCGGTGCGCATCACGTCGCTCACGTGCGTCAGCAGCTTGCGGCCGAGCGCGCCGCCCGGGTGCGAGCGCGCGAAGTCCTCGGCCCGGAAGCCGCGGGCGTCCAGCAGCGCGACGGCCAGCGCATCGCCCAGCGCCAGTTGCGCCGTGGTGCTGGCCGTCGGCGCCAGGTTCAGCGGGCAGGCCTCCTTGGCGACGCCGCTGTCCAGGACCACGTCGGCATGGACGGCCAGGGTCGACTGCAGCCCGCCGGTCATCGCAATGGTGGCGACCCCCAGGCGCTTGAGGACCGGCAGGATCGCGGTGATCTCGTCGCTCTCGCCGCCGTTGGAGATCGCCAGCACCAGGTCGTCCGGCGTGATCATGCCGAGGTCGCCGTGGCTGGCCTCGGCCGGGTGCACGAAGAGGGCGGGCGTGCCGGTGGAGGCGAGCGTGGCGGCGATCTTGCGTCCCACGTGGCCGCTCTTGCCCATGCCCATGACCACCACGCGCCCCTTGATCGAGAGGATGCGCTCGACCGCCTGCGCGAAGGCCGCCCCGGTGCGCGCCTTCAGGCCCAGCACGGCGGCGGCCTCGATGTCGAAGGTCTCCTGCGCCAGCCGCAGCGCCTGCGCGGCGTCGAACCCGGATGGGCCGCGATGCGACGGAGGCAGGACGTGCTCGGGGCGGGACACCATGACCGGATTCTATCGAGGGGGCGTGCCGGCGAGCCGGGCGCGTCACGGCGCGGGACTCGTCACCGGCGCTTGGTAGCATGGGGCATGTCCGCCCTCGAGCTCACGCTGCTCTATCTGCTGGCCGCGGTGCTCGGCGTGGTCGCCTGCCGGATGCTGAAGCTGCCGCCGATGCTCGGCTACCTCGTGGTGGGGGTGCTGATCGGGCCCAACGCCCTCGCACTGGCCGAGAACTCGGAGATCGTCCGGCACCTGGGCGAGTTCGGCGTCGTCTTCCTGATGTTCGTCATCGGCCTCGAGTTCAACCTGCACAAGCTGCGCGCCATGCGGCGCCATGTGTTCGGGTTGGGCCAGGCGCAGGTGCTGCTCACGATCGTGCTCGGGACGGGCGGCTCGCTGCTGCTCGAGCTGGCCGCACCCGGCCTGTGGGGCATGGACTGGCGCACCGCCATCGCGCTGGCGGGCGCCGTCGCCATGAGCAGCACGGCGATCGTGGTGAAGCTGCTGTCGGAGCGGCTCGAGCTCGAAACCGAACACGGCAAGCGCGTGATCGGCGTGCTGCTGTTCCAGGACCTGGCGGTGGTGCCGCTGCTGGTGCTGATCCCGGCTCTGGGCAGTCCGCCCGAGACGCTGCTGGTGGCGCTGGGTCTGGCGGCGCTCAAGGCCGCCGTCCTGATCGGGCTGCTGCTGACGGGAGGCCAGCGCGTGATGCGCTGGTGGCTCACCCTGGTGGCGCGGCGCAAGAGCGAGGAACTGTTCGTCCTGAACCTGCTGCTGGTCACGCTGGGGCTGGCCTGGCTCACGGAACTGGCCGGCCTGTCGCTGGCGCTCGGCGCCTTCGTCGCCGGGATGCTCATTTCGGAAACGGAATACAAGCACCAGGTGGAATCGGACATCCGGCCATTCCACGACATCCTGCTGGGCCTGTTCTTCATCACCATCGGGATGATCCTGGACTGGCGCGTCGTCGCGCAGTACTGGGCGCTGGTGCTGGTCCTGGTCACGCTGCCGGTGCTGTTCAAGCTGCTGCTGGTCACCGGCGCTGGCGCGGCTGATGGGCGCCACCGCCGGCGTGTCGCTGCGCACCGGTCTGTACCTGGCGCAGGCCGGCGAATTCGGCTTCGTGCTGCTGACGCTGGCGCAGCAGAACGCCCTGGTGCCGCCGGAACTCTTCAACCCGATCCTGGCCAGCATGGTGCTGTCGATGCTGGCGACGCCGTTCATCATCATGCACGCCAACGCGATCGTGCTGAAGCTGGTCGCCAGCGAGTGGCTGCAGCAGTCGCTTCAGATGACGGCGATCGCGCGGCGTTCCATCAGCACCAACAAGCACGTGATCATCTGCGGCTACGGGCGCAGCGGCCAGAACCTCGGGCGGCTGCTGGAGCGCGAAGGCATCCCGCACATCGCGCTCGACCTGGACCCCGACCGGGTGCGGCAGGCCGCTGCCGCCGGCGACTCGGTGGTCTTCGGCGACGCCGCCCGCCTGCAGGCCCTGGTCGCCGCCGGGCTCTCGCGGGCCAGTGCGGTGGTCGTCACCTATCTCGACGTCGGCGGCGCGCTGAAGGTGCTCGCCAACGTGCGTGCGCACGCACCGCAGGTGCCGGTGATCGTGCGAACCCAGGACGACGTGCGGCTGGAGGAATTGCAGGCCGCGGGCGCCGTCGAGGTGGTGCCGGAGGCGCTCGAAGGTTCGCTGATGCTGGCCAGCCACACGCTGGCGCTGGTGGGCGTGCCGCTGCGGCGGGTGATCCGCATCGTGCAGGAGCAGCGCGATGCGCGCTACGGGCTGCTGCGCGGGCATTTCCTGGGCGTCGACGAGGCCCCCGATGACGCGGAGCAGGAGCGGCTGGCTACCGTGACGCTGCCCCTGGGATCGAACGCGCTGGGCCGCACGCTCAGCCAACTGGCCCTGCCGGCCGCCGACGTGCGGGTCGTCAGCCTGCGCCGCAGCAACGGCCGCCGCCTCGATCCGCAGGCGGATCCGTCGCTGGAGGACGGCGACACGCTGGTGCTGTCCGGCCGCCCGGAGCCGCTGGCGCTGGCCGAACAGCGGTTGCTGAGCAGTCTGGGCTGAACCGGGCGGAGCGTCTCAGCGCCTGTGAATGAATCGATCGCGCCCGCGCCGGGGCGTCCCAGGCCTGATCGGTGGCGGGCCACAGGCCTCGAAAGAGGCTCGCGCGGATGCGAGGAAATCTATTCACAGGCTCTCAGCTCAGGTCGCCGGACTGCGTCGAGCTGAGCGTGCGGCTGCGCGCCTCGGCGTCGCGACGCACGGCGCCGTCCTGGAAACCGGTCGCTGCCGGCTCGGCATTCGCCTGCGAGGCGGTGGCCGGCCGCGCCGGCGGCGCGGCCGCTCCCAGGCCATTTGCCAGCGCTGCCCGCAGGGCTGCCAGTTCGTCTTCCTGGATCGGATCGAAGCTGCCGCCACCGGCGGGTTGCTGCGGCGCCTGAATCGAGGGCGGCGAGTCCGACAGCAACTCCGCCGGCTGCGACGGAACGGCCGCGGCCGCGCCCCGCGCCTGCTGACGGCCGGCCCGCGCCGCGGCGCCGAGCTGGTCGCTGCGCCGCCAGTAGACGCCGCTCACCACCAGGTCGTGGCGGCTCCTGGCGCGCTGGGCGATCACCGCCTCGATGTCGCACAGCAGTTCGGCGCCGGCGCGTTCGCTGCTGGCGAGGTCCACCATCACCAGGAACTGGCGCCCCGCGGCGTCCAGCGACAGCACCTTGAACTTGTAGCTGGCCGACAGCACGCCGGCGCGCGCCATCGATTCGCGCACCACCGAATACAGCAGTTCGCGCCGCGCCATGCGGTCGGTCTTGCGCGGGCCGCCCGGCGCGCCCGGGGCGCCGCGATCGGGCGCGGCCGGGCCGGCAGCCGCTTCGGCGGGCACCTTGGTCTGCTTTTCGCGGGAGAGCCAGTTGAACAAGGACATTGCGACGGGCCTTCTTGAAGACGCAGCCCGCCGCCGGGTGGCTGCGCTGCCGAGCAAGTGTAAATCGGCTGCGTCAAGGCCGTCCACCGGCGCGAGCGCACCAGCGCGGGCGGACGGCACGTCGATCCGGACTTCGTGGCAAGGTTCACACACCTGGCCGCCTGGCGGCGCTCAACCGGCCGCGGCAGCAAAAGCCGAAAGCGCCACCTTCGGTCGCCCGGCGGTCAGGCCACCGCCGCCGGGCCTTTCGCCTTGCGGCCGATGCCCAGGTAGGTGTCGATGATGCGGCGGTCGTGCAGCAGGTCCTGCGCGGTGCCCTCCAGCACCACGGCGCCCATCTCCAGCACGTAGGCGCGGTCGGCGACCTGCAGCGCGGCGCGCGCGTTCTGCTCCACCAGCAGCACCGACACGCCCAGGTTGCGCAGCGAGGCGACCATCTGCAGCACCTCGCGCACGATCAGCGGCGCCAGGCCGAGCGAAGGCTCGTCCAGCATCAGCAGCCGTGGCCGCGCCATCAGCGCGCGGCCGATCGCCAGCATCTGGCGCTCGCCGCCCGAGAGGGTCGAGGCCAGCTGCTGGCGCCGCTCCTGCAGTCGGGGGAAGAGGTGGAACACTTCCTGCAGGCGCTGCGCATGGTCGCGCTCGCCCTTGCGCCAGCGCCAGAACCCGCCGAGCAGCAAGTTGTCCTCGACCGGCATGTCGCCGAAGAGTTCGCGCCGCTCCGGCACCAGCGAGACGCCGCGTGCCACCATCAGCTCGACGCTGGGACGCGGAATGATGACGCCGTCCACGGACAGCGCGCCGCTGGACGGCAACAGCCCCATGGCGGCGCACAGCAGGCTGGACTTGCCGGCGCCGTTGGGGCCGATCACCGTGACGATCTCGCCTTCGTGCACCGCGAGCTCGACCCCGTGCACGGCCTGCACCGCGCCGTACGAAACGCCGAAATCGCGCAAGTGCAGGAGTGCGCCTTCGGGCGGCCGTGCGGCACTCATGCCGCCGCCTCCAGCCGTTCCTCGACCTCGCCGGCGTCGTCGCCGACGCCGAGGTAGGCCTCCAGCACCCGCGGGTCGGCCTGCACCTGGGCCGGCGTGCCGCGCGCGATCACGGTGCCGAACTCCATCACCGTCACGCGATCGGCCAGGTTCATGACGAACTCCATGTCGTGTTCCACCACCAGGATGCCCAGGCCTTCGGCCCGCAGTTGCGACAGCAGTTGCGCCAGCGCCAGCTTCTCGAGGTGCCGCAGGCCCGCCGCCGGTTCGTCCAGCAGCAGCAGGGCCGGCTGGCCGGCCAGCGCGCGGGCGATTTCGATCACGCGCTGCTGGCCCAGCGCCAGTGACCCGGCCGCCTCGTCGGCGTGGCCTTCGAGCTGGCATCGTTCGAGCTGGCGCCGGGCATGGGCCAGCAGCGTCGCCTCCTCGGCCCGGTCCAGCCGCAGCATGGCGGCGATCCAGCCGCGCTGGCCGCGCCGATGCGCGCCCAGCGCCACGTTCTCGAGAACGCTGCGGTGCGCCATCAGCCGCACCTGCTGGAAGGTGCGTCCCAGGCCCAGCGCCGCGAACTGACGCGACGGCCGGTTCCTCATGTCCTGGCCCATCACGCGCACACCGCCGGAAGTGAGGTCGATCACCCCGGACACCATGTTGAAGAAGGTGGACTTGCCGGCGCCGTTGGGGCCGATCAACGCGTGCACCTCGCCGGCCTTGACGTCCAGCGTGACCTCGTTCACGGCCTTCAAGCCGCCGAAGTGCTTGCTGGCCGCGCTCGCCTCGAGCAGCACCTGGCCCCTGGGCGGCCGCGGCCGCGGCGGCAGGGGCTCGGCGGCGCCACGCACCGGCGCCGCCGACGGGCGCAAAAAGCGGCGACTGGCCCGCGCCAGCGTCGGCCACATGCCGTCGGCGAAGCGGTGCAGCACCACCAGCATCAGCAGGCCGAAGACGATCACCTCGAAGTTGCCGCTGCTGCCCAGCAGCTTCGGCAGCACGTCCTGCAACTGCGATTTGAGCAGCGTGATCAGCGCCGCGCCGAGCACGGCGCCCCACAGGTGGCCGGCGCCGCCGACCACCGCCATGAACAGGTACTCGATGCCGATGTTCAGGTTGAACGGCGTCGGGTTCACGAAGCGCTGCAGGTGCGCGTAGAACCAGCC
>CAVPTY010000056.1:0-10333 GCA_963708655.1 uncultured beta proteobacterium | reverse complement strand
GCTCTCGTCGTTGACGATGCGCGGACCCGTGACGTACTCGCCGTACTCGGCGTTGTTCGAGATCGAGTAGTTCATGTTGGCGATGCCGCCCTCGTAGATCAGGTCGACGATCAGCTTGAGTTCGTGCAGGCACTCGAAGTACGCCATCTCGGGCGCGTAGCCGGCATCGACCAGCGTCTCGAAGCCGGCCTTGATCAGCTCCACGGTGCCGCCGCACAGCACGGTCTGCTCGCCGAACAGGTCGGTCTCGGTCTCCTCGCGGAAGTTGGTCTCGATGATGCCGGCCTTGCCGCCGCCGATCGCCGCGGCGTAGGAAAGCGCCATGTCGCGCGCCTTGCCGCGACGGGTTCTGGTACACGGCGACCAGCATCGGCACGCCGCCGCCCGCGGCGTAGGTCGAGCGCACGGTGTGGCCCGGCGCCTTGGGCGCGACCATCCAGACGTCGAGGTCCGTGCGCGGCACGACCTGGCCGTAGTGGATGTTGAAGCCGTGCGCGAACGCGAGCGACGCGCCCTTCTTGATGTTCGGCTCGACGTCCTTGTTGTACACCGCGCGATGTGCTCGTCGGGCATCAGCATCATCACGACGTCGGCGGACTTCACCGCCTCGCCGACCTCGGCGACCTTCAGCCCGGCCTTCTTCGCCTTGGCCCAGGACGCGCCGCCCCGGCGCAGGCCGACGGTGACCTTCACGCCGGAGTCGTTCAGGTTCTGCGCGTGCGCGTGGCCCTGCGAGCCGTAGCCGATGATCGCGACCTTCTTGCCCTTGATCAGGGACAGGTCGCAGTCCTTGTCGTAATAGACCTTCATGGTGTTCTCCTTGATTGCAGTTGTGCCGTTCGTCGTGAACCTGCCGAATGGCTGGACACACGCCCCCGCGCAAGCGGGAGCTTCGACAGGCTCAGCCCGAACGGGCAGCGGCCGAGCCCCGAATGACTGCTACACGCGCAGGATGCGCTCGCCGCGGCCGATGCCGCTGGCGCCGGTGCGCACCGTCTCCAGGATCGCGGTGCGGTCGATGGCCTCCAGGAACGCGTCGAGCTTGCTCTGGTTGCCGGTGAGCTCGATGGTGTAGCTCTTGTCCGTGACGTCGATGATGCGGCCGCGGAAAATGTCCGCCATGCGCTTCATCTCCTCGCGCTCCTTGCCGACGGCGCGCACCTTCACCATCATGAGCTCGCGCTCGATGTAGGCGCCTTCGGTGAGGTCGACCACCTTCACCACCTCGATCAGCCGGTTCAGCTGCTTGGTGATCTGCTCGATGACGTCGTCCGAGCCGGTGGTCACGATCGTCATGCGCGAGAGCGAGGCGTCCTCGGTCGGCGCGACGGTGAGCGACTCGATGTTGTAGCCGCGGGCGGAGAAGAGTCCGACGACGCGGGAGAGCGCTCCAGGTTCGTTCTCCAGCAGGACGGCGATGATGTGTTTCATGGGTGATTCCTCTTTTCGGTGCCCTCCCCGCGCGGCGGTAACCGGGCGGCTCGGCAGCCAATAGATTCGTCTGGGAAGTCAGGGTCAAAACATCCGTACGCAGAGGTCGCAAAGGATACGCAGAGATCGCAGAAGAAACATCAAAAGGATGTTCCTGGCTTCTTCTGCGTTCTCTGCGAAACCTCTGCGTCCTCTGCGTACGGGTGTCCGTATTAAAGATCCTCGGAGCCGAGCAGCATCTCGGTGATGCCCTTGCCGGCCTGCACCATCGGGAAGACGTTCTCGGTCGGATCGGTGCGGAAGTCCATGAACACCGTCCGGTCCTTGAGCTTGCGCGCCTCGCGCAGCGCCGGCTCCACGTCGCGCGCATGCTCGATCAGCATGCCGACGTGGCCATAGGCTTCGGCCAGCTTCACGAAGTTGGGCAGCGCATCCATGTAGCTGTGGCTGTAGCGGCCCTCGTAATCGAGCTCCTGCCACTGCCGCACCATGCCCAGGTAGCGGTTGTTCAGCGAAACGATCTTGATCGGCGTGTTGTACTGCAGGCAGGTCGACAGCTCCTGGATGCACATCTGCACCGAGCCTTCGCCGGTGATCGCATACACCTCGGCGTCGGGCCTGGCCAGCTTGATGCCCATCGCGTACGGGATGCCCACGCCCATGGTGCCCAGGCCGCCGGAATTGATCCAGCGGCGCGGCTCGCCGGAACTTGTAGTACTGCGCCGCCCACATCTGGTGCTGGCCGACGTCGGACGTGATGTAGGTGTCGACGTCCTTGGTCATGTTCCACAGCGTCTCGATCACGTGCTGCGGCTTGATGACGTCCTTGTTGCCGCGGTCGTAGCGCAGGCAGTCGCGCTTGCGCCAGCCCTCGATCGTGTCCCACCAGGCGCCGAGCGCCTGCGCGTCGGGCCCGGCGCCGCCCTCCTTGATCATCGCGATCAGCTCCGTCAGGACTTCCTTCACGTCGCCGACGATCGGGACGTCGACGCGCACCCGCTTGGAGATGCTCGAGGGGTCGACGTCGATGTGGATGATCTTGCGCTCGTTCTGGCCGAAGTGCTTCGGGTTGCCGATCACGCGATCGTCGAAGCGCGCGCCGACGGCCAGCAGCACGTCGCAGTTCTGCATCGCGTTGTTGGCCTCGATCGTGCCGTGCATGCCCAGCATGCCGAGGAACTTGCGGTCGGTGCCGGGATAGGCGCCCAGGCCCATCAGCGTGCTGGTGACCGGGTAGCCGAGCAGGTCGACCAGTTCGCGCAGTTCCGCCGAGGCGTTGGACAGCACGACGCCGCCGCCGGTGTAGATGTAGGGGCGCCTCGCCCCCAGCAGCAGCTGCAGCGCCTTGCGGATCTGGCCGCCATGGCCCTTGCGCACCGGGTTGTACGAGCGCATCTCCACCTTCTCGGGCTGGGCGATGTATGTGGTGCGGTTGAACGAGACGTCCTTCGGGATGTCCACCACCACCGGGCCGGGACGGCCGCTGCGGGCGATGTGGAAGGCCCGGCGCATCACCGAGGCCAGGTCCTTGACGTCCTTGACCAGGAAGTTGTGCTTGACGATCGGGCGCGTGATGCCGACGGCGTCGCATTCCTGGAATGCGTCCAGGCCGATCGCGTGCGTCGGCACCTGCCCGGTGATGATCACCATCGGGATGCTGTCCATGTACGCCGTGGCGATGCCGGTGACGGCATTGGTCACCCCGGGGCCGGACGTGACCAGCGCCACGCCCACGTCGCCCGTGGCGCGGGCATAACCGTCGGCGGCGTGGACGGCGGCCTGTTCATGGCGCACCAGCACGTGGTGGATGGTTTCCTGCTTGTACAGGGCGTCGTAGATGTGCAGGACGGCGCCGCCGGGGTAGCCCCAGATGTACTTGACGTTCTCGGCCTGCAGCGTCTTGACGAGGATTTCGGCGCCGCGCAGTTCGGGCGTCCTGTCGCCGGCCGCGGCGGCGGACTTCAGTTCGGCCTTGGAGATTTCCATGATCAACCTTTGCGAATTTCTCTGACGAAAAACCTTGGGTGCCCCTGCAGCGCGCTCTCGTGAAGCCGCCTCGGGACTTTGAACCTCGGACCATGGACGGATGCTTGACCGCCGGATCCGGGCTCGTTTGCCTTTTGATGTGCAGGCGACATTATCGCATTGCAACACGACCGTCCCGCAAGGGGGCTGGCCCTGCAATGCCATAATTTCACGCTGCCGGCCGTCCGGCCCAGCCACCGCAGCCGCCCCGGCGGCGTCCCTCAGTCCCAGGTCCGACTCCTTGGCCACCGAACAAGAACTGTCCGACTTCCTCAAGAGCGTCGAGAAGCGCGCCTTCAAGCGTTCGATCTACCATGTTCGCGACGAGGAAGCGGCGCTCGACATCGTGCAGGACGCGATGATGAAGCTGGCCGAGCACTACGGGGACAAGCCGAGCGGCGAGCTGCCGATGCTGTTCCAGCGGATCCTGTCGAACTGCACGCTGGACTGGTTCCGTCGACAGAAGACCCGCAACGCGCTGTTTTCGAACATGAGCGACTTCGAGTCGGCCTCGGATGACGCAGAATTCGACCTGCTGGAGACTTTTGCGTTCGGCGAGGGTTCGCAACAGGCGGAGAGCGCGGAGGACGCCACCAGGCGAGCGCAGATCCTGCGGGAGATCGAGTTCCACGTGCAGGAACTGCCCGCACGTCAACGGGAAGCCTTCCTGATGCGTTACTGGGAGGACATGGACGTGGCCGAAACGGCGGCTGCCATGGGCTGCTCCGAAGGCAGTGTCAAGACCCACTGCTCGCGGGCGGTTGCGGCCCTCAGCAAGGCGCTGAAGGCAAAGGGTATACAACCATGACGAAGATCGAATCCACGGGGCCCGGACAGCTTCAGGAGCAGTTCGGGCGCGCAGTCGGCAGACGCTTGTCGGCCGGGACTGCCGAGCTCCCCTACCATGTGACCGAACGGCTGCGCGCCGCGCGCATCCAGGCCCTGGCCGGGCGCAGGGCCGAGGCTGCCGCCCCCCACGTCGTCGCCAACGGCCGGGCCGCTGCGCTGTCGCTCGGCAAGCGCGGTTTCGGCTTCTGGCAGCAGGTCGGCAGCGTGCTTCCGCTGCTGGTGCTGGTCGGTGGACTGGTCCTCATCGACGACGTCCTGAATGACCGCCGCGCCAGCGAAGTGGCCGAAGTGGACGCTGCGCTGCTGACGGACGACCTGCCCCCGTCCGCCTACGCCGACCCGGGCTTCGTCCAGTTCCTCAAGTCCGGCCGCTGACGCAGTGCCGATGCGACGTCCTGCAGTCCGAGGCCTCATTTCGCGGTGGCGCGCGCTTGGCGCGCCGGTTTGGCGCGCTGCCATCACCGCCCTGACGCTGGCCGCGGCCCCGGCGTTTGCCGAAACACCCGCGCCGCCGCCGGCTGCTGGCGCCCGCGCCGGCGCCCGCCGTGGCCGCGCCGGTCGCAGCCGGGCGCGTCCCAGCCGTCCCGCGCCGCTTCCAAGCCGGCCAGCTCGAGAGGCGGCCAGCGGGTCACCACGCCGCTGTGGACCGAGCTGAGCCCGACCGAACGGCAGTCGCTCGCGCCCCTGGCCGGCGCCTGGAACACGCTCAGCCCCGCGCAGAAACGCAAGTGGCAGGCCCTCGCTCCCACCTTCGCGACACTGTCCGCCGACGAGCAGGCGAAGTTGCACAGCCGCATGACCGAGTGGGCCGCCCTCACGCCGCAGCAGCGCACCCGCGCGCGGCTGAATTTCGGCACCACGAAGGCGTTGTCCGCCGACGAGAAGCGGGCCAAGTGGGAGGCCTACCAGGCCTTGTCGCCGGAAGAAAAGCGCAAGTTGGCGGCCTCGGCCGCCAAGCCACCCGTGACGGCGGCCGCCGTCAAGCCCGTGCCCCAGGACAAGCTGGCCAAAGTGCCCAAACCCCGGTCGCCGGCGTCGCGTCCTGCCGCGTGCCGCGCGCCGCGCGCCGCGCACCGCTCCGGTCGCTGCCGCCGGCCGCCGCCGCCGCCGGCGTCTGCGCCGGCCTCGGCCCGGCCGGGCCGGTTGACCGGCCGATGGCATCCAGACGCGCCGCGGGCGCGGCCCCGACCCCGTCGCCCGGCGCAGCGTCACTCGTTGCTCCACCGCTGGCTCGGCGCATGGCGTGCTGGGCCTACGAAGGCGTGCTGCTGTTCGCCGTGGTGTTCGTGGCCGGCTGGCTCTTCAGCGCCCTGGGGCAGGTCCGTGACGCGATGGACGCGCGCCGTCCACTGCTGCAGGCGTTCCTGTTCGTGGTCTTCGCGATCTACTTCGCCTGGTTCTGGAGCCGGGGCCAGACGCTGGCGATGAAGACCTGGAAGATCCGCGTCGTCGATGCCTCCGGCCGGCGCTTGAGCCAGCGGCGCGCGCTGCTGCGCTACGCCTGCAGCTGGTTGTGGTTCCTGCCGCCGCTGGCGGTGCTGGCCTTCGCCCGGACCACGCCGCTGCACGCGGCGCTGGCGGTCGGCGGCTGGGTCGTGTTGTGGGCCCTGCTGAGCCGCTTGCATCCGCAGCGCCAGTTCTGGCACGACGCGCTCGCGGGCACGCGGCTGGTGCCGGCCCGGGTCTGACCATCTCTCGTCGGAGACAATCGCTACATGGCGCCCCCCACCGAAACCTTGTCGCCGGCGCAGCAGCAGAAGCTGCGTGCCGGCTGGAGCCGAATCCGGCACGCCGCCGGCTTCTCGCTGGCCGGCCTGCGTGCCGGCTGGAGCGAAACCGCCTTTCGGCAGGAAGCCCTTGCCGCCATCGTGTTGATTCCGCTCGCCTTCTGGCTGGGAAGCCACTGGGTTGAGACAGCCCTGCTGGCCGGCTCGGTGCTGGGCGTGATGATCGTGGAGCTGCTGAACACCGGGATCGAAACCGCCATCGACCGCATCGGACCCGAATGGCACGACCTGTCGAAACGAGCCAAGGACATGGGCAGCGCCGCAGTGCTCCTCAGCCTGTTGCTGTGTGGTGGCATCTGGATCGCCGCGCTCTACCACCGGTTCGGCGCATGAGGACCGGTTTCTCCCTGTGTGTCTACTGCGGCTCGCGCCTGGGCGCCGTGCCGGCCTTCGTCGAGCTCGCGCAGCAGGTCGGCCGCTGGATCGGTCGGCACAAGGGGCAGCTGGTGTACGGCGGCGGCAACGCCGGGCTGATGGGCGTGGTGGCCGACGCGACGCTGGCCGCCGGCGGGCGGGTGGTCGGCATCATCCCGCACGCCCTGGTGGACCGCGAGTTCGCCAAGCTCGATTGCACCGAGCTGCACGTCGTGGACAACATGCACGATCGCAAGCGGATGATGGCAGAGCGCGCCGACGCCTTCCTGGCCCTGCCCGGCGGCATCGGCACCCTGGAGGAGCTGTTCGAGGTGTGGACCTGGCGCCAGCTGGGCTACCACGACAAGCCGGTCGGCATCCTCAACGCCGAGGGTTACTACGACCCGCTGCTGGCCTTCCTCGCGGCCAGCGTGCGCCACGGCTACATGAACGACTGGCAGATGGAGCTGGTGCGCGTGGGCAGCGACGCCGGCCAGCTGCTCGACGAGCTGGCGCAGGCGGCGACGACGCGGACCGGGGCGGCGGACCTGTCGGAGATCTGAGAGCCTCAGATGGCGGACTCGTCGGTCTCGCCGGTGCGGATGCGCACGACGCGCTCGATGCTGGTGACGAAGATCTTGCCGTCGCCGATCTTGCCGGTGCGCGCGGCCTTCACGATGGCGTCGACGCAGCGCTCGACGTCGTCGTCCTTGACCACCACCTCCACCTTCACCTTGGGCAGGAAGTCGACCACGTATTCGGCCCCGCGATAGAGCTCGGTGTGGCCCTTCTGGCGGCCGAAGCCCTTGACCTCGGTGACGGTGAGGCCGGTCACGCCGCATTCGGCCAATGCCTCGCGCACCTCCTCCAGCTTGAACGGCTTGATGACGGCGGTGATCTGTTTCATGTGGGATCCAGTGCGAATGGGGGCGAGGAACTTTGCGGTCATAGGATAGCGCCATTCGGCGGGCGCCGCGTCGCTCTTGATCGGTTGGGGACGGAGCTGAAGATCCGTCCCGCAAGGTCTCAGAGACGGAACTTGCCGGTGATCGGGTAGCGCCAGTCCTTGCCGAAGCTGCGGTGCGTGACGCGGATGCCGACCGGCGCCTGCCGGCGCTTGTACTCGTTGATGCGGATCAGCCGCGCCACCCGCTCGACCACGGCCCGGTCGAAGCCGGCCGCGATGATCTCCTCGACCCCCTGGTCGTTCTCCATGGAGCGCTCGAGGATCGCGTCGAGGATCTCGTAGGGCGGCAGGCTGTCCTGATCGACCTGGTCCGGCCGCAGCTCGGCACTCGGTGGGCGCGTGATGATCCGCTCCGGGATCGGGCTGATGCCGGTTCCGTACGGGTCGTGGATGTTGCGCCATTTTGCCAGCCGGAACACGGTGGTCTTCAGCAGATCCTTGATCACGGCGAAGCCGCCCGCCATGTCGCCGTACAAGGTGCAATAGCCGGTCGCCATCTCGCTCTTGTTGCCGGTGGTCAGCACGATGCTGCCGAACTTGTTGGACAGCGCCATCAGCAGCACGCCGCGGATGCGCGCCTGGATGTTCTCCTCGGTGGTGTCCTCCGGCAGCCCCTTGAACTCGCCGGCGAGCGACGCGCGGAAGGCGTCGAACTCGGGCACGATCGAGATCTCGTCATAGCGCACGCCCAGCCGCGCCGCCATGTCGCGCGCATCGATCGACGAGATGTCGGCCGTGTACGGCGAAGGCATCATGATCGCGCGCACCTTGTCGCGCCCCAGCGCATCGACGGCGATTGCCAGCACGAGGGCCGAGTCGATGCCGCCCGACAGGCCCAGCAGCACGCCGGGGAAGCCGTTCTTGCCGATGTAGTCGCGCACGCCCATGACGAGCGCGTCCCACAGGTCGGCTTCGGGCGAACGTTCGTGCGCGATCGCACCGCTCAGCTCGAGCGGTCCCTGGCCCTTTGGCCGTGCCACCTGCAGCGTGAAAATGGTTTCCTCGAACGCCGGCGCCCGCGCCACCAGCGTGCCGGCGGCATCCACGGCAAACGAGGCGCCGTCGAACACGATCTCGTCCTGGCCGCCGACCGATTGGGCATAGATCACCGGCAGCCCGACGGCCTGGGCGCGCTCGGCCATTCGCGCCACGCGCTCGCCGCCCTTGCCGATGTGGAACGGCGAGGCGTTGATGACCGCCAGCAGCTCGGCCCCGGCTTCCCTGGCCAGCAGCGCCGGCTCCTCGAACCACGCGTCCTCGCAGATCAGCAGGCCGACGTTGACGTCCTCGACCTGGAACACGCAGCTGCCCTGGCCCGGCGTGAAGTAGCGGCGCTCGTCGAACACCTGGTAGTTGGGCAGTTCGCGCTTGGCGTAGGTCTCCAGAACGCGGCCTTCGCTCACCACGCTGGCGGCATTGAAGCGGCGCTGCACCTGCACCGACTTGGAGCGGATGTCGCCGCCCATCGGATGGCCGACCACCACGTGCAGGCCCTTCAACCCCGCCAGCTCGCGGGCCACCAGTTTCACGGCATCATCGCAGGCCGCGACGAATGCAGGCCGCAGCAGCAGGTCCTCGGCCGGATAGCCGCAGATCGACTGCTCCGGCGTCAGCACCAGCCGCGCGCCCTGCAGGTAGGCGGTCTTCGCGGCGGCAACGATCTTCTGGGCGTTGCCGGCCGTGTCACCGACCAGGAAGTTGAGCTGGGCAATGGAGATCTTGAGAGCCATGGGCAGCCAGTGAAGAACAACCCGGACGATTATGTCAGCAAGGTCGCCGGCGCAGCGTCGCAGCTGGACGCGGCCGAATGGAACGCGCTGCTGGCTCTGCAGCCGCACCCCTCGCCTTTCCTGCGCCACGAATACCTGGCCGCGCTCGAGGCCAGCGGCAGTGCCGTCGCCCGCACCGGCTGGACGCCGAAGTTCTTCACGCTCACGCGCGGCGGCAAGCTGCACGCCGCGTGCGCCTTGTACCTGAAGGACCACTCGTACGGCGAATACGTGTTCGACTGGGCCTGGGCCAACGCGTACCAGGAGCACGGGCTCGACTACTACCCCAAGGGCCTCGTTGCCGTGCCGTTCACGCCGGTGCCGGGAACGCGCCTGCTGGCACGGGACGATGCCGCGCGCCGCGCGCTGCTGGAGACGCTGCTGGCCTGGTGCCACCAGCACGAACTCTCCTCGCTGCACCTGCTGTTCGGCGCGGACGAGGACGTGGCCGCATGCGAGGACGCCGGACTGATGCTGCGCCACACGGTCCAGTTCCATTGGCACAACCGCGCGCACGCGGCCGCAGATGCCGGCGGCGGGCGCTACGCCAGCTTCGACGCCTTCCTCGCCAGCCTGGCCCACGAGAAGCGCAAGAAGATCAGGCAGGAACGGCGCAAGGTGGCCGACGCCGGCGTCACGTTCCGCTGGAGTACGGGCGCCGGCATCGCCGCGGTGGACTGGAATTTCTTCTACCGTTGCTACGAGCGTACCTACCTCGAGCACGGCAACGCGCCGTACCTCACGCGCGATTTCTTCCGACGCATGGCGGCGACGCTGCCGCAGCACTGGCTGCTGTTCGTCGCCGAACGCGGCGGCAAGCCGATCGCGGCCAGCCTGCTGGCGCTCAGCGAGCCGCCGGGCGAGCCCGGGACGGCTTCAGGCGCCGGGCGCGTGGCCTACGGACGGTACTGGGGCGCACTGGAGCGGGTCGACTGCCTGCACTTCGAGGCCTGCTACTACCAGCCGCTGCAGTGGTGCATCGCCCATGGCTGGGACCGCTTCGAAGGCGGCGCCCAGGGCGAGCACAAGATGGCACGGGCGTTGATGCCGGCGAAGACGACCAGTGCCCATTGGCTGGCCCACCCCGCGTTCGCCGATGCGGTCGAACGCTTCCTGGCGCGTGAAGGCCAGGGCATCGAGCACTACCTGGA
>CAVPTY010000055.1:0-10330 GCA_963708655.1 uncultured beta proteobacterium | reverse complement strand
CCGGCCTTTCCAGACCGGCGGCGTCACCACCGCCTGGTTGGCGTCGAACAGCTTGATGCCCTCGTACGCCGTGTAGCCCCAGTTGAGCAGCTTCTGCGCTTCGTTGGCGCGGACGGTTTCGCTCGATGCGCCCAGCACGACCGCCAGCACCCGGCGTGCGGCGAGGTTCGGAAGTCGCGCTTGGCCGTCGCGATCAGGCAGTAGCCGGCCGCCTGGGTGTGGCCGGTCTTCAGGCCGTCCACGGTGGGGTCGCGAAACAGCAGCATGTTCCGGTTGGTGTCGTTGGCGCTCGGGGTGCCGGTGTAGCGATATTTCTTGATCGCGTAGTAGTGGGTGTACTCGGGGAAGTCGCGCAGCAGCCGCGTCGACAAGATGCTCAGGTCGCGCGCCGTCGTCGTGTGGCCAGGCTCGGTCAACCCTTCCGGATTCTTGTACGACGTGTTCTTCATGCCGAGCGCCTTGGCCTGCTCGTTCATGAGCTGGACGAAACGCTCCACCGTCCCACCGACGCCTTCCGCCAGCGCGACCGTCGCATCGTTGCCCGACTGCACGATCATCCCCTTGATCAGGTCTTCCACGGGCACCTGCATGCTCGGGTCGATGAACATCCGGGAACCCGGCATCTTCCAGGCCCGCGTGCTCACCGGCAAGCGTCTGCTTGAGATCGATCTTCTTGCTGCGCAGGGCGTCGAACACCAGGTACTGCGTCATCAGCTTGGTGAGCGACGCAGGCTCCACCGGCATGTCGATGTCGCGCCCGGCCAGCACCTGGTCTGCCGTGACGTCCATCACCAGGAAAGAACGCGCCGCGATCTCGGGCGGTTGCGGCGCCTGCGCCAGCGCGGCGAGGCTGAACAAGGCGAGGAATGCGGCGGCGAACGCCTGCTTGGCTGTTTTCATTGAAACGTCGGAATCAGGGAACGGAGGTGGCGCGCCACCAAGCTTTTGAGCAGCGGCAATTGTCCGTGAAAGAAATGACTGCCTCCGGGAACCACCGTAACCGGAAGTGTCTGCGGCCGCGCCCAGTCCAGCACCGCAGCCAGCGGCACGGTGTCGTCGTGCTCGCCGTGGATGACCAGGGTGGCGTCGTGCGCCTCGGCCGGCAGGTTCGCCACCTCGAAACGGGAGGCTGCGGTGCCCACCAGCACCACCTTCTCGGCGCGACGGGTCGGCCAGAGCTCGGCCACGGCGCGGCTGGCGACGAAGGAGCCGAAGGAAAAGCCGGCCAGCGCCAGCGGTCCCTGCGCCGCCTCGCTCGCGACCAGCGCCAGCATGTCGTCGAGTTCACCGCGGCCTTCGTCGTGCACGCCTTGGCTCGCGCCCACGCCGCGGAAATTGAAGCGGATCGCGACCCAGCCGGCCTGCACGAAGGCGCGGGCCAGCGTCTGCACCACCTTGTTTTCCATGGTGCCGCCGAACAGCGGATGCGGATGCGCGATGAGGACGGTGCCGTGCCGCTCGAGCCCGGGACCCGGCTCGTCCCGCAGCGCCTCGATCACGCCGGCCGGACCGGCCGCCCGGAAGCGCCGGGTGTGCACGTTCATCGGCTCAGCGGCCCAGGTGCGGCGGCGTCAGCAGCCGCTCGACCACCCGGCCGTTCTTCAGGTGCGACTCGACGATCTCGTCGATGTCGTTCTGGTCCACGTAGGTGTACCAGACGGCCTCCGGGTAGACCACCGCCACCGGCCCGGCCGCGCAGCGATCCAGGCAGCCGGCCTTGTTGACCCGCACCTGTCCGGGCCCCGCCAGCCCCGCCGCCTTCACCTGCGCCTTGCAGCGGTCGAACGCCTCCTGCGCGTGATGGTCGGCGCAGCAGGGCTCGCCGTTGGTCCGCTGGTTGAGGCAGAAGAAGATGTGGCGCTGGTAGTAGGACGTAGCGGGCTTCATGCCGTGATTTTATTTTGGCGGTCCGGCGCCGAGAGGCGCAGCACCACATACAGCAGCACCGCGTAAGGCCAGAGCCATCCGAGCCACTGCGCCAGTCCG
This sequence comes from uncultured beta proteobacterium, assembly GCA_963708655.1. Classification (GTDB taxonomy): domain Bacteria; phylum Pseudomonadota; class Gammaproteobacteria; order Burkholderiales; family Burkholderiaceae_C; genus Ramlibacter. The sequence goes on along the minus strand of CAVPTY010000055.1, from coordinate 8,344 downwards.
TGGAACCGGATGAAGCGGCCCTGCTCCCAGGCCTGCAGCGTGTGGGCGAAGTAGGCGCTCGCCGGCGCCTGGTTCAGCAGGCTCAGGTGCAGCATCAGCGCGAGCAGGATCAGCGCGGCGCAGCCGCGGCGCGGCATGGCCATCAGCACCAGGGCCCCCAGCAGCCCGATGGCGAGCCCCAGCCGCACCGGCAGGCTGAGCCACGCCCACGCATGGGACGGCCCCCAGCTCAAGGCCGCCGACAACGCGGTGGCGGCGACGCCCACCGCCACCGTCGCCATCGCGAACACCGCCCGGCGACCGGGCGACCGGATCACAGAATACGCGAGCAGGCACGGCACCAGCGCGCCGAGCGCCACGCACACCAGTTCGACCCCCGGCACCAGCGGCTGGAGCTCGACGTCGCGCACCGGCAGCCACTCGAGAAAGGGGGTGTCCATCAGCCACTCGGCCAGCGCCAACTCGAGCCGCTCGAATACCTGCCCGAGCCCCAGCGGCACGGCGGCGGGGAACAGCAGTGCGAACGGCCACAGCGCCAGCAGGACCAGGGCGCCACGCGCATCCTCCACGAACCAGCGCACCCGGAAGCGGCTCCACCGGTCGATGGCGCCGAAGCGCTCGAGGCCCGCCGCCGCCAAAGCGCCGGCCAGCGCCCCGCCGGCATTGAGGCCGAAGTCGAGGTTGGAGGCCACGCGCGACGGCAGATAGGTCTGCAGCGCTTCCATGGCCAGCGACAGCGCCGCGGCCGCAGCGACGGCGACGGCGACGGCCGCCGCGCGCTTGGACGGCGCAAAGCGCGGGCTGCCGCGCCGCAGAAAACTGAGCGCGAGCAGGAAGCCCAGCGGCGCGTAACCGGCCGCGTTGGCGCCGACGTCGAAGCCCGTCCAGTACTTGGGCCACGGGGTCCACAGGAACTCCCAGGGCGCGATGCCTTGATCGCGCCATCCCGCGAACGGGTAGAGGCTCGCGTAGAAGATCAGAGCCGCATACGCTTGCGCCAGGGGCCAGGCGGAGGTCTTGTGCTTGGGCACCGGTCAGCCGCGAAAGCGCATCTGTTTGCGCAAGATCAAAAGGGGACGTTGCAGACCGGCCACGGACGAGCCGCTCCGGCACCCCAGAGCAGCACCCGAACGTCGCCTGGCCGGGTTTCGGTCAGGGCGGCGGGCGCCCGCTGCGAGTGCCGGAACGGCGAAAAAAGACATGTCGCGAGTGTATGGACAAACCGGTTGCGCCGGCGCGGGCGCGAGCGCCGCTGGCAGGCCGTCTTCCTCTGGCGCGCACAAAAAAAACCCCGGCCTGAAAGCCGGGGTGGGAAGCCTTTTTGCTGTCACACATCAAGGCGCCCGCTCAGGGAGGAAAAGCGGGGGACGGCAAGCCGCCCGGAACGAATCTAGCAAAGCGCCCGCCGCGCATCAATACTTACTTGCTGCCCGGGTGAACCCTTCGCGAGTCTGGCTCGTCCGAACGGAACCGCGCAGTCACGGCGCGCCGGGCCCGCGGATGATGGACAATTTCCGGCCATGAGCCCCCATGCCCCCTATCCCCAAGGCCGGCCGCGCCGGCTGCGCCGCGACGAATTCACGCGCAACCTGGTGCGCGAACACAGAGTGACCTCGCACGACCTGATCTACCCGGTGTTCGTGCTCGACGGGCAGCGGCGGCGCGAAGCGGTCGCCTCGATGCCGGGCGTGGAGCGCCTGAGCCTGGACCTGCTGCTGCCCGTCGCCGAGCAGTGCGTGACGCTCGGCATTCCGGTGATGGCGCTGTTCCCCGTCATCGACGCCTCGTTGAAGACGTCGGACGGCAGGGAAGCGTTCAATCCGGAAGGGCTCGTGCCGCGCGTGGTGCGCGAACTCAAGCGCCAATTCCCGCAGCTGGGCGTGATGACCGACGTCGCGCTGGACCCGTTCACGAGCCACGGCCAGGACGGACTGCTCGACGAGACCGGCTACATCCTGAACGACGAGACCGTGGAAGTGCTGGTGCGCCAGGCCCTGACGCAGGCCGAGGCCGGCGTCGACATCGTCGCGCCCAGCGACATGATGGACGGCCGCATCGGCGCGATCCGCGAGGCGCTGGAAGGCCGGCGCCTGATCCACACGCAGAATCATGGCGTACAGCGCCAAGTACGCCAGCGCCTTCTACGGTCCGTTCCGCGACGCCGTCGGCTCCGCCTCCAACCTCGGCAAGAGCAACAAGAAGGTCTACCAGATGGATCCGGGCAACACCGACGAGGCGCTGCGCGAAGTGGCGATGGACATTGCCGAGGGCGCCGACATGGTGATGGTCAAGCCCGGCATGCCGTACCTGGACGTGGTGCGGCGCGTGAAGGACGAATTCCGCGTGCCGACCTTCGCCTACCAGGTCAGCGGCGAGTACGCGATGCTCAAGGCCGCCGCGCAGAACGGCTGGCTGGACCACGACGCCGTCATGCTGGAGAGCCTGCTGGCGTTCAAGCGCGCCGGCGCCGACGGCGTGCTGACCTATTTCGCGCTCGACGCGGCCAGGCTGTTGCGCGCCTGAACACATGCAGGTCGTCGAGTTCGCGGGCGGCAGCCTCCGGTTCCTGGACCAGCCGCCGGCGCGCGCTCCCGAAATCGGCTTCGTCTGGATCGCCGTCGAGCGCCCGGCCCTGGAGCGCGAACTCCCGCTGCTGCAGCAGGCGGCCCAGCAGCTGGGCGGCTCGACGCTGCTGGACCTGCACCTGAAGGACCTGGCGAACGCGGCGCACCCTTCGCACTACGACTACACGTCGGTGTACGACCTGGTGATCTTCCGCCGCCTCTCCAGCCATGCTGAACTGCCGGCGGAGGGCGACGACGCCACCGAGCCGCCGCCGCACGCGGGGTCCCTGCCGGCGTTCGGCCGAATCCGGACCCAGCCGGTCGGCTTTGCCGCCTTCGAGCGGCTGCTGATCACGGTGCACACGCCGGGCTGCGTCATCGCCAAGGCTTTCACCGAGCGCTACGCCGCCGATGGCAACCAGCCGAACGGGTCGGCCGCCGCCGCCCGCAGCCGGCAACCTTCGAATCCCGACGATCTGATGCTGCGCATGCTCAACGTCATGGTCGACAGCTATCTCGAACTGCGCAAGCACCTGGCGCGCGAACTCGAGCACTGGCAGCGCCAGTTGCTCTTGCCGCGCTCGCGCGGCGCGGACTGGGGCGCGCTGATGGCGGCGCGGCAGACCCTGCACACGCTGGAGGATCTGTGCGAGGAGCAGAACGACGCGGTGCAGGAATGGCTGGATGCGCACCAGGAAGACCCGCCACCCGGCATGCGGCAGGCCGAGCACGACAACCTGGTGGCGCGGGCCCGCGACGTCATCGAGCACATCGCCCGGGTCGTGCACCACGTGCGGCGCATGGAACATGGCGCCGAAACCGCGGTGCAGATCCACTTCTCGGCGCAGGGCCAGCGCACCAACGAGACCATGCGTGTGCTGACGGCGCTGACCGCCGTCTTCCTGCCGCTGAACCTCATCACCGGCTTCTTCGGGATGAATTTCGAGTTCCTGCCGCTGATCCATTCACTGGGCGCGATGTGGTTCGTGCTCGCCCTGATGGTCGGCCTCGCGGTGCTGCTGGTGATCCTGTTCCGGCGCAAGCGCTACCTGTCTCGCACCGGGTAGTCCGCGGCCACGCTGGCCGGCTCACACGAACGGCGCCGCCAGTTGCTCGTTGGCGAACACGCGCTGGACGGTCCGCAGCCGACGCAAGTGCGCACGGGCGTCCATCTCAGCGCAGGTGTTCGCCGAAGAAGGCCAGCGTGCGCTCGCGCGCCAGCTTCGCCGCGGCCGCGTCCCACGAGCCGCGCTGGTCGCAGTTGAAGCCGTGGTCCGCCTGGTAGATCTCCACTCGCACCTCGGGATGGGCCTTGGCGAAGGCTTGCACGCTGTTCAAGGGAATCCAGTGGTCGCGCTCGCCGAAGTGCGCGAGCACCGGGACCTTCGGCCGGCGCACGACTTCGTCGGGCATGGTCATGCCGCCGCCGTAGTACGGGGCGGCCGCCGCCAGCCCCTGCAGGGTGCACGCGGCGCGCCAGGTGAGCAGGCCGCCCCAGCAATAGCCCACGATGCCGACCTGGCCGGCCTGCGCCGCGTGGTCGATGGCCGCCTGGATGTCCGGCATCACACCGGGCGCCGGCAGGGCCTCCACTGCGCTCTTGAGCGCCATGCCCGCCGCCATGTCGTCCTGGCCGTACCCGAGTTCCACGCCGGCCTTGACCCGATGGAAGGTCGAAGGCGCGACCGCGAGGTAACCCTCCTGCGCATAGCCGTCGGCGACGGCGCGGATGTGCGAATTGACGCCGAAGATTTCCTGCAGCACGACGACGCCGCCCTTGGGCTGCCCCGCGGGCTGCGCGACGTAGGCGGGGAACACGAAGCCGTCAGCGGCCTTGAGGTCGATGAAAGAACCCATGAAGTCTCCTTGTGGTCAAGATTGCAGCCGTCGCTGCACGAAGTCGAGCCGGTCCTGGCCCCAGAACAGTTCGCCGTCGATCGCGTACGTGGGCGCGCCGAACACGCCGAGGTCCGCCGCCTCCTGCGTGTTGGCGTCGTAGCGCTCCTGCACTTGCGGATCACGCGACTGCTGCAGGCGCTCGGGCCGCAGCCCGTTGTCGGACAGCAACTGCGCCAGCACCTGCGCGTCGGCGATGTTGCGCTCCTGCGCCCACACGGCCCGCAGAACCGCCCCCGCCAGCGCCAGCGCCGCCCCGGTGCCGTCATGCAGGTCGACCGCGATGATCAGGCGCGCCGCGTCGTCGCCGGCCACGGGGAAATACTTCGGCTGCACGTTCAGCGGGATGCCCAGGTGGTCCGAGAACCGTTTGAGCTCGACGAGGCGGTAGGCTTGGCGCTGCGGCGCGCGCTTTTGCAGGGGCAGGCCGCCGGAGACCGGAAAGATCTTGCCGAGGTCCACCGGCAGCACGCGCACCATCGCGCCCGCCGCGGCCGCCATGGCGGCGAAGCGTTCGTGGCCCAGGTAGGTCCAGGGACTTTGGGGTGCGAGGTAGTAGTCCGCGTAGTGGCTCAAGTGGCGTCCCTTCTGAAGCTGCGGCGCGTCTTTGCTGTAATGGCGAACCATGGGTTGTAGCGCAACCACGGCTTTTTTGCAGGAGATGGTCTTGGAGCAGGTTCTTTTGGTGACGGGTGGCAGCCGCGGCATCGGCGCGGCCACGGCCCACCTCGCGGCGGCGAATGGCCATGCCGTGGCGGTCAATTACGTCGGTCGCGAAGACGCGGCCCGCAAGGTCGTGCAGCGCATCGCTGCGGCCGACGGCATCCGCGTCAACGCCGTGCGACCGGGACTGATCGACACCGAGATCCATGCGTCCGGCGGGCTGCCGGACCGCGTGCGCGACCTGGCGCACCAGGTGCCGATGGGGCGCGGCGGGACGGCCGAAGAAGTGGCCCAGGCGATCGTCTGGCTGTTGTCGCCGCAAGCGAGCTACACGACCATGTCGATGCTCGAAGTGTCCGGGGGCCGCTGATGACGGACATCAGGTACTACTGGGAAGACCTCGCCGTGGGCTCGACGCGCGACCTGGGCACCGTCACGCTGACGGCGCAGGAGATCAAGGACTTCGCGCGCCAGTTCGATCCGCAGCCGTTCCACCTGGACGAGGAGGCCGGCCGGCGCTCGATCTTCGGCGGCCTGTGCGCCAGCGGCTGGCACACCTGCTCGCTCGCGATGCGCCTGACGGTGCAGAACTTCCTGCACGAGTCCTCCAGCATGGGATCGCCGGGCCTGGAGAACCTGAAGTGGCTCAAACCGGTGTATCCGGACGACACGCTGCGCCTGCAACACGTGATCCTGGAGTCGCGTCCGCTGCGCACGCGCCCCGAGGTCGGCCTGGTGCGATCGCGCTGGGAGATGTCCAACCAGCGCGGCGAGCCGGTGATGCAGATGGAGGGCTACGGCATGTTCCGCCGGCGGAATGCCGCGACGCCGGACGAGATGGATCGTTCGGAGAGCAACGGGAACAAGGACTGACGTGGACTTCAAGCCGCTGGTGACCCTGCTGGCGATCGTCAATCCGTTGGCGATCGTGCCCTTCTTCATCCACTACACGCAGGGCTTCACGCCGCAACAGCGGCGCCACACGGTGACCACCGCCGCCATCACCGCGTTCCTCGTCATCGCCGCCAGCGCGCTGCTGGGGCTGCGGATCCTGGAGTTCTTCGGGATTTCGCTGGCGAGCTTCCAGGTCGGTGGCGGCATGTTGCTGCTGATCAGCTCACTCAACATGCTCAATGCGCAGCCGGCCGAGGCCAAGACGAACAGCCACGAACTGGAAGACGGCGCGCAGAAGGCGGCGATGGGCGCGAGCATCGCCGTGGTGCCGCTGACGATTCCGCTGCTGACGGGCCCCGCCACGATCTCCACGGTGGTGATCTACGCCGACCAGGCGCGCACCTGGCTGCAGCTCACGGCGCTGGTGGGCTATGGCGTCGTGATCGGCGTCGCCACCTGGCTGGCGCTGGCGCTGGCGTACCCGATTTCGCGCGTGCTGGGCCGCACCGGCATCAACGTCATGACCCGCCTGATGGGACTGATCCTGGCGGCGCTGGCCGTCGAGGTGATGGCGCTGGGGCTGCTGAAACTCTTTCCGTCGCTGGGCAGGTGACAAGGCGGGTAAACCCAACATCCGTACGCAGAGGACGCGAAGGGTGCGCAGAGGACGCAGAAGAAGTCAAATACAAGAAAAGACTTGCTTTTTCTTTGGATTTTTCTGCGTCCTCTGCGAGTTTCTGCGCCCTCTGCGTACGGCTGTTGGGTTTATGCCTGCCCCGTCTTGCGCAGGATCTTCACCAGCTGGTTGCTCGTGTTGCGCAGGCGCTGGGCCAGTTGCTGCGTGAGCTTGACCAGCAGCTTGGCGCCGAGCGCCGGGTGCGAGTTGATCAGGCGGGACACGCCCGGGCGCGTGAGCACGGCGGCCTCGACCTCGCTCAGCGCCCAGCAGCTCGCGTAGCGCGGCTCGCCGTCGAGCATCGACATCTCGCCGATCACGGCGCCTTCGCGCAGCACCGCCAGCCGCGTGGTGTCGCCCGGCTCCTGCCTGTCCATGTCGGCGCCGACCTTGCGCTTGCCGATGTCCACCGTGCCGTGCAGCAGGATCATCATCCAGTCGCTCGCCTCGCCCTCCGCGATCAGGAGTTGGCCGGGCTGGGCGCCCACCCGCAACATGTGCGCGCCCAGCAGCTCCGCTTCGGCCAGGGTGAAGTCACGCAACAGCGCCGATTCGACGAGCAGCTCCGTGCGGTGCGACAAGTGATCGCACGGCCCGAGCAGTTGCAGCCCGCGCTCGCGCAGCTGTTGCTCGATCACCTGGTTCGCGCCGGGCATGAGGCGGCCCTCAAGGCTGCTGCTGCAGCCACTGCGCGATCTCTTCGGCCGCGGCGTCGGTGGCCGCCGCGAGTGCGCGCACCCCACCGGCCGCGTCGGGGCTCGGCGCCGGGCGCCGCAGCGCCACGCTGCGCTGCGCCAGCAGGCGTTCGCCGGCCGGCGAGTTCTCGGTCAAGGTGGCGCGCAGCCGCAGAAGGCCCCAGCTCTCGCGCGGCGTTTCGAACCAGTGCGAGAACTCCTCCAGGTGCAGGCGCAGCACGCGGGGCATCCTGCCGTCGGCACGGGCGAGCGCCGAACTCTCTTCGGAATCGAGCACCGACCGCTGGCGCGACAGCAGTTCGCGCAGGCGCTGGCGGATCAGTTGCGCCGGCGGCGCCGACCAGCGCGCCTTCGCATAGGGCAGCAACTGGTTTCCGTCGGCATAGCCCAGGCGGTACAGCAGCGCCGAACCGTCCCAGGCGCTCGAAGTTTCGATCGCGGCCAGGACCAGCGGCGCGAGCGGCGGCAGCGCCGCCGCCGGGACCGGCGCGGTCGGACCCGGGCCGAAGTCGTACCGCGTCGCGCCCCCCGGCTTTTCCGGGATGACCGAGCAGCCCGCCAGCGCGAGCGCGGCGCATGCAGACAGGAACAGGGAACGCAACATGTTCATCGGGCGGCTCCTGGCGTCGTGAAGCCCGGCTCGCCCGGGCCTGGCGGCACCGGGCCGGTGCCGTACAGCAGCGACTGCGGGTTGTCGCCGATCTGGTTGGCCGTGCGCCCGAGCTGGCGCACGGCGCGCGAGGTTTCCTCGGTGACCCGGTTGATGCGCGGCAGGGTCGAGGCATTGAACGCGTCCGCCGCGTGCGACAGCGCCGCGGTGCCTTCGGCCAGCCGGTCGATCGGGCCGTCCTGCGCGTTGAGGCGGCTGGCCGTTTGCCGGAACTCCGCCGCCGTGCGTCCGATCTCGTCGGCGTTCTTCTCGAACGATCGCATGGCCCGCGTCGCGTCGGTCAGCA
>CAVPTY010000054.1:0-36849 GCA_963708655.1 uncultured beta proteobacterium | reverse complement strand
GCGGCCGTCGGCCAGCACCAGGATCTCCGTCGCGTTTCCTTTGCCAGCAGCTCGCCGAGGATGTCCTCGGCATCGTCTCCCCAGCCGCACCTGGCGACAGTCGCGTTGAAGTGGCGCCGCATGATGCTCGCCAGGTGGTAGTGGCGGTTCTTTCCGGAGACTGCCATCGCCAGCCTCGCGTTCTTCCAGAGTTCTTTGCGTGGCCGTCGGTGGCGGCCATCAGCCAGAACGCGACCTGACTCGCCAGCAGCGTGCGCATGTCGGCCCGCGCGTTCTGCGAGCCGCGCAGCACCTGCGCCAGCTCCTCGATGCCGGGGTCGCCTGCCGATTCGTACTTGCCTGCAGGGCTCACCCCGCGCGCCTGGCAGAAGTCTTCCTGGGGCAGCCGCAGAATCCACTGCCCGGATGGGGTGGAGAGCGCGATCGACACCGTCGCGACGCAACTGCCGCAAGGCTTCCCGGAAGACGTGGCGACCACGATCTTCGAAGGCATGAGAACCCAGGCCAGGCGACTGCAGGAGCAGCCGGCGGCTTAGGTTCCCGGGTCGCCGGACAATGCTCTCCCGGTGGCGGAAGTGCAAGACATCAGCGCGACGCCGTGACCGCCTCGGCCAGGTGCCGCAGCAAGGTCCCGCCGTCGCCGCGCCAGGCGCTGCCATGCATGCAGGCGAGCGTGCGCGGCTTGCGCTGCGCCAGGCGCGTGATCACGGCGGCCGTGTTCGGCGCATGCGCGAAGTAGTCCATGGGCTGGCGGAACGCCTCGCTCGGGCCGAGGATGTCGCCTTCGGTGAGGGCCTGCTCGCCGTGGCCGGGCTGCGTGAACCAGTCGCCGCAGAAGAAGGTGGACGAGGTGGTGTCCAGCAGCAGGCCGCAATCCCAGCCGTGCGGCACGTGCGGCGTGTCGAACCACTGCACCGTGTGCCGTCCCAGCGACAGCTGCTCGCCGTCGGCCATGGCCCGCGGCGGCCGGTCCGCGAGGTCGGTCACCGACACCATGGCGGCAATCTGGCTGCACAGCGGCACCGCCTCGGGCGCGGCCGCGAGCCACTCGTTGAGCGAGCCGCATTCGTCCGCCTCCACGTGCGAAAAGCCAACGTAGCGCAGGCGCTCGACCGGCAATGCGGTAGATGCCGTCCGCGATCTCGTGGATGTTGGTGCCGGTCTGCTGGTTGGTGATCATGGGTGCCTCCTGTGGCGGTGTGGAAGGAAGCAGGTTGTGGTGCGAAGCCGCCGGGCGTTGCACCGTTTTCTTGGCCGCCGCTTCGCCGCTGTCCTCGCCGCATGGAAACCTTGCAGGCGGGCAGCAACAGCGAGCCGGAAGTGCTGGCCGCGCGGCGCATCGCGCAAGCCGCGCCCGGCGACGGCCACGCCGCCGAGGCCGAGCTGTACCGCATGCTCGCGCCCCGCGTGCGCCGCTACGGCCTGCGCCACCTGCGCGATCCGCACGCCGCCGCCGACCTGGTGCAGCACGTGCTGACGCTCACCATCGAGCAGCTGCGCGACGGGCGCCTGCGCGATCCCGAACGCGTGGTGTCTTTCGTGCTCGGCACCTGCCGCATGACGGTGATGGACCAGCGCCGCACCGAGCTGCGCCGCGAGGACCTGCTGCAACGCTACGCCGACGCCGTCCCGCTGGCGGACGTCTCGATCGCGCCCCGCCTGGACCACGCCAAGGTGGTCGATTGCCTGGACCGCCTGCCGGAGCGCGAGCGCTCGGTGCTGGTGATGACCTTCTATGACGAGGCCTCGTCCGAAGACGTGGGCGCGCAGCTCGGGCTGTCGGCCGGCAACGTGCGCGTGATCCGCCACCGCGGCATCGACAGGCTGCGTCGCTGCGTGGAAGCCGGCCGGAGGACGCCATGACGGACGGGCGCACGCACCTTTCGGCGGACGCGCTGCTGGATTACTGGCTGCGCGAAAGCGGCCCCGCCGAAACCGACGCGGCCGAAGAACACCTGATGCGCTGCGACGCCTGCGGCGAGGCGCTCGACGAACTCGTTGCGCTGGGTGAAGGCGTTCGCGCCGCGTTCCGCGCCGGCGAGGTGTGGGTGGCCTCCAGCGAAGCCTTCGCCCAGCGCGTGGCGGGCGAGGGACGGCGCGTGCGCGAGTACCGGCTGGCCAACAACGGCAGCGTGCACTGCACCGTGGCGCCGGACGACGAGGTGCTGCTCACCCGCGTGGCGGCGCCGCTGCAGGGCGTGCGCCGCGTGGACGTGGCACGCGAAACGTCCCTGGCGCCAGGCGAATGGGTGCGCGTCGAAGACGTGCCCTTCGACCCGGAAGCCGGCGAGCTGGTCTGGCTGGCCAACATCGCGCGCATCCGCGAGCTGCCGGAGCACACCTTGCGGGTGAAGGTGCTGGCGGTGGAGGGAGAAGGCGAAGGCGAGCGCGAGCTCGGGACGTATACCTTCCGGCATCGGCCGTGGCCGAAGTGGGAGGGGGAGAGGACGGGCGAGTGACCGCGGCCGCGCCGGCGAGCGACGGGCGAGTTCAAGCCGCGACAAGGCGGTGCCGAGTATCAACCGGCGGCATCAGCGCAAAGTCAAGAGCTGGGTGACCACACACGTGCACGGCGCAGACCAAGGCGGCGACCCTCTTCCGCGGTCTGCTGCACGGAAGGAAGAACCCGAGCTGCCAGCGATGCTATAACCGTTTGCCATGCACTCGTACTACGGCGCTTCAATTGATGCCTTCTTGGAAGCTTCCCCGCAGCAGGTGTTAGGTGAGATTGTTGCTGCTGCACACTTTGCCGTCGAAATTCCGCAGCGCGAGGCCTGGCAGCAACAGATCCACATCCTGCAGGCCGTTCTCGGTCCGTACCGGAGTCGAGGCAACGTCTACTTTGAATTCGCTGTTCCCCGGCTCGGCAAGCGCATCGATACCGTGGTGCTCCTGGACCAAGTCGTTTTTGTCCTCGAGTTCAAAGTAGGTGAGTCCAAGTTTCACCGATCCGCCCTGGAGCAGGTTTGGGACTACGCGCTTGACCTGAAGAACTTCCACGAAACGAGCCGCGATCGCCGGATTGTTCCGGTTCTGATCGCGACACGCGCGCCTGATAACTACCTCGCATTCAGCTCGGGCGCCCACGCAGACGGTGTCTTCGAGCCAGTGCGTACCAACGCTGACCGGTTATCAATCATCTTTGCCGAGACCAAGAAGTACGCGGCGGCTCCGATCCAGACCTCGGAGCCCTGGGAGCATGGGCGCTACAACCCAACCCCGACAATCGTTGAGGCCGCCACGGCGCTTTACGCGAAGCACGGGGTGCAGGAGATCACTCGATCAGATGCCGGCGCGATCAACTTGCAACGCACGTCGGCGGCTATTGCGGGTGTGATTGCCAGCGCGAAGGCAACTCCGCAGAAGGCGATTTGTTTTGTGACCGGCGTTCCCGGGGCTGGCAAGACGCTGGTCGGCCTTGACATCGCAACCAAGTACGCGGAAGAGGGCCAGCTTCACAGCGTCCTTCTTTCTGGTAACGGGCCGCTTGTTGCAGTGCTACGCGAAGCACTGGCGCGGGACAAGGTGGCTCGCGAGTCGGAAGCAGGTCGGAAGATCACGAAGAAGGAAGCACGGGCTCCCGTCCAGGCGTTTATTCAGAACGTCCATCACTTCCGAGACGCTTATCTGAAGGACCCGCGCGCGCCCATCGACCACATCGCTGTCTTTGATGAAGCACAACGCGCATGGAACAAGCACCAGACCGCCAAGTTCATGCAGCAGAAGCGTGGTCACAAGGACTTCCAAATGTCCGAGCCGGAGTACCTCATCTCCTGCTTGGATCGCCACGAGGACTGGGCGGTCATCGTGTGCCTCGTTGGTGGTGGTCAGGAAATCAACACCGGCGAGGCCGGCATCAGCGAGTGGATCACGGCTGTGAAGAGCCGCTTTCCGCATTGGCACGTTCACATCTCCCCCCACCTCCACGACTCAGAATACGCATCTGGCGAAGCGCTGCGTTCGTTAGAGACACATTCAAACGTCGTGCTTGACCCGGACTTGCACTTGGCAGTCTCGATGCGGTCCTTCCGGGCCGAGAACGTTTCCGCCTTGGTGAAATGCTTGCTTGATCTCGACCTTCCCGGCGCAAGAGACAACCTAGCTAGGCTGAACGCGCAGTACCCGATCGTGATTACCCGTGATCTCGCGCGGGCGAAGGCATGGGTGCGTGCGCAGGCGCGAGGCAGCGAACGATATGGCGTCGTGGTGTCCTCGTCCGCCGAGCGGCTGAAGCCCCATGCGATCGACGTCCGCGCTCCCATGGATCCGATCCATTGGTTCTTGCACGACAAGGACGACGTTCGATCTTCGTACTACCTCGAGGATGTCGCCACGGAGTTTCACGTGCAAGGGTTAGAGCTCGACTGGACCTGTGTGGTCTGGGACGGAGACTTGCGCCTCACTGGGAACGATTGGGGGCACTTTTCGTTCGCGGGATCGCGCTGGCAGCGCGTCAATGCAGCCGATCGCAAGATGTACCTGAAGAACGCGTATCGCGTCCTGCTCACTCGGGCGAGACAAGGGATGGTGATTGTTGTGCCCGACGGCGACAGTTGCGATCCAACGCGAAGTCCTGCGTATTACGACGAAACGTTTGCGTACCTGTCGAACATTGGGTTCCCAGTCCTCGGCGCACCCTGAGAACCGCTGTCACGACGGCAATCAAGTCTGCGTAGCCCGAATGAACCGCGATAGGTGAAAACTCGCCAACTTAACGTCCTCTACCGACAGCCGCACCGGCTCGTTGCTCAGGAAGGCTGGTAGCGCTTTCGGCTCCAGCACCCACACCTCCTTGAAGGAGCCCGCAGTGTTCGAAATGAACCATCCCGGAAATAGGATTGCGGGTCGAACATCGAACGGCTTGCCTGTGCTCTCGGCCAGCAGTGACCGTAACCAACCAGCCTGCGCTTTTGCTTGAATGATTGGGTCGCGCTCTGGCTCTAAGGAGCCGATCTTTAGCTTATTGCCGTCGAAGACCACTTCTGCGCGCGTCTTCGTGGGTTTACTCCAGGTCTTTGTTTCGATTGTGAAAACGCCGGGCGGACCGATGAGAACATGGTCTACGTTGAATCCCTTGCCGACCACGTCGTGGAAAACATGGAAGCCTTGCTCCCGAAGTCTTTCGAGGAACTGGCCGACGGCTCTCTCCCCGTGTACAGCTTGTCTGAGGCCCTGTAGCTTTGGAAGTGCGCGCCAGAATCGGAACCCCGCATACGATGCCGTCAGCACGGCAGCCCCCGTAAACAGCACTGGGTTCGGCTTCATGTTCGTATAGAACCGCCACCACTCCAAGCCGGCAATTACGACAAAAAAGAGCGCCAACATGAGCGGTTGGCCGATAGCGTTCTCGACGAGCTCCTCTCTCTGCTCCTGAACCGATTGGCCCGGTAACCGGAGTGGCTTGTCTTTTAAGGGCGAGCGCGCCTGTTGCGACATGAACCGACTGTACCGCGGCTTGACTCGGCAATCAGCCTCGCTCGAACTCGGGTGCACCCGAGCGGCATCTGCTGGTACTTGGTGCAAGTCGCGTCTAATTCTGTTTCGTGGCTTCGCTCGAGCCCGCCCCTGGCTAACCACGTTCCCAAGGACCCCCCTTGCCGGCCCCCTACAACCTCGCCCGCTTCGACTTCGTCTCCGTGCGCCTGGCGGTCGCGTGCGCGCAGACGGGCAGCCTCACGGCCGCGGCGCGCGACTGCAACATCGTGCTGGCGGCGGCCAGCCGGCGCATCCGCGAGCTCGAATCGGCGCTCGGCGACACGCTGTTCGAGCGGCACTCGCGCGGCCTCGTGCCTACGCCGGCGGGCCGCGCGTTCGTGCGCCACGGGCTGGTGCTGCTGCGCGAGATGGACGATCTGGTCGCGGAGCTGGCCGACATCCGGCAGGGCGTCGCGCGGCACATCCGGCTGTGCGCCAGCACGGCGGCCATCAACCAGTTCCTGCCGCCGCTGCTGGCGCGCTACGCCGAGCTGCACGCCGACGTGCGGGTCGACGTGGAGGAGCAGGTGTCCGAGCGGGTGATCGTCGCCCTGCGCGAAGGCCGTGCCGACATCGGCGCCTTCGTGGCCGGGCCCGACACACAGGGCCTGCAGGTGACGGACTTCCGCACCGACGAACTGGTGCTGATCCTGCCCCAGGGCCACGCGCTGGCCGGACGCACGCCGATCGCTTTCATGGAAACGCTCGACGAGCAGTGGATCAGCCTCACGTCCGGCGCGGCCCTGCTGCAGCAGCAGCACCAGGCGGCGCTGGCGGCAGGGCACAAGCTCAAGTTGCGGATGCAGGTGCGCAGCTTCGACGCGGTGGGCCACATGGTGGCCTCGGGGCTCGGCATCGCGGTGCTGCCGAAGCTGGCCTGCCTGCCGATCATCCGCGCGATGAATCTCGCCTGGCGTCCGCTGACGGATGCCTGGGCCCGGCGCCAGTTGCAGATCGCCATCCGGCCCGAGGCCGACGCGGCGATCGTCGCGCTGCGGGACTTTCTCTGCGCCCCTTCACAAAACGCGAAGGCTGCCTCCTCCAGGCGCAAATAGACAGGCGCGACCGGCCTGTGCAGACTGGCCGGCCATGACAAGCCGGTGCGCCGGTGCGCGCCGCCAATGCCGGAACTGCCTCTAGCTCCGGACCGCCGCGGCAGCGTCCGGCCCCGACATCCAGCAATGCAAGACCAATCGACCAGTCACGCCGACGCGACCTCGGCAGCGCCTCGCGGCGCCCTCGCCGGCCTCAAGGTGCTCGAACTCGGCCAGCTCATCGCCGGGCCGTTCGCGGCCAAGACGCTGGCGCGACTTCGGCGCCGAGGTGATCAAGATCGAGCCGCCCGGCGCGGGCGATCCGCTGCGCAAGTGGCGGATGCTCAAGGACGGCACCTCCGTGTGGTGGCAGGTGCAGTCGCGCAACAAGCGCTCGCTGGCCGTCGACCTGCGCCAGGCCGAAGGGCAGGACATCGTGCGCCGGCTCGCCGGCGAGGCCGACGTGCTGATCGAGAACTTCCGCCCCGGCGCGATGGAGGGATGGGGGCTGGCCCCGGACGACCTGCTGCGCGCCAATCCGCGGCTGATCGTGCTGCGCATCAGCGGCTACGGACAGACCGGCCCGTACCGCAACCGGCCCGGCTTCGGCGTCGTCGCCGAGGCGATGGGCGGCCTGCGCCACCTCACGGCCGAACCCGGCCGCGTGCCGGTGCGCGTGGGCGTGAGCATCGGCGACACGCTGGCCGCGCTGCACGGCGTCATCGGCATCCTGGTCGCGCTGCAACATCGCCACGCCACCGGCCAGGGCCAGGTGATCGACGTCGCGCTCTACGAGGCGGTGTTCAACTGCATGGAGAGCCTGCTGCCCGAATACAGCGCGTTCGGCGCCGTGCGCGAGCCGGCCGGCAGCGCGTTGCCGGGCATCGCGCCGACCAACGCCTACCGCTGCAGCGACGGCGGCTACGCCCTGATCGCCGGCAACGGCGACAGCATCTTCCGCCGCCTGATGGTGCTGATCGGCCGTCCCGACCTGGCCGACGATCCCGCGCTGGCCGACAACGCGGGGCGGGTGGCGCGGGTGGAGGAACTGGACCGCGCGATCGGCGAATGGAGCGCCACGCGCACGGTGGACGAGGTGCTGGCCGCCCTCGAGTCGGCCTCGGTGCCGGCCGGACGCATCTACACCATCGCCGACATCGCCGCCGATCCGCACTACGCGGCGCGCGGCATGTTGCAGCAGGTGCGCATGGCCGACGGCAGCACGCTCGCCGTCCCGGGCATCGTCCCCAAGCTGTCGCTTACGCCGGGCAGCCATCGCCGCAACGCCCCCGCGCTGGGCGAGCGACTCCGACGCCGTCCTGCGCGAGATCGGCCTCACCCCCCAGCAGATCCAGGCCCTGAAAGAGCGGGGCATCGTAACCGGAGCCAACGCATGAACGACACCTTGCCCCGCCTCTTCTTCAACGAGGTCGTCACCCGCGACGGCTTCCAGATCGAGCCGCAGTTCGTTCCCACCGACGCCAAGGTGGCGCTGATCGACGAACTGTCGCAGTGCGGCTACGCGAAGATCGAGGTCACCTCGTTCACTTCGGCCAAGGCGATCCCGATGCTGCGGGACGCCGAGGAGGTGATGGGCCGCATCGCGCGGGTGCCGGGCGTCGAATACACGGTGCTGGTGCCCAACATGCGCGGCGCCGAGCGGGCGCTCGAGTCGCGCGCCGACGAGCTGAACCTCGTCATGTCCACCTCGGAGACGCACAACCTCGCCAACCTGCGCATGCCGCGCGAGAAGAGCTTCGCCGGCCTCTCTGACGTGATCGCGCTGGTGGGCAACCGCGCGGCGGTGAACGTGTCGCTGTCGACCTGCTTCGGTTGCCCGATGGAAGGCGACGTGCCGCAGGACGAGGTGCTGCGCTGGGCCGGGCGCTTTCGCCGAACTGGGCGTGCGCGGCCTGACCATCTGCGACACGACCGGCATGGCGCATCCGGGCCAGGTCGCGCGCATGGCGCAGGCGCTGCGCGAGCGCTTCGGCGCGCTGCAACTGACCTTGCACTTCCACAACACCCGCGGCATGGGACTGGCCAACGTGCTGGCCGCCGTGCAGGCCGGCATCACGCGCTTCGACGGATCGCTCGGCGGGCTGGGCGGCTGCCCGTACGCGCCGGGCGCCAGCGGCAACATCTGCAGCGAGGACGCGATCCACATGCTGCAGGCGATGGGGTACGACACGGGCATCGACCTGCCGCGACTGCTGGCCGTCGGCGCGCCGGCTGCCGGACGTCGTGGGCCACGCGGTTCCCGGCCAGGTGGCCAAGGCCGGGCGCAGTTGCGATCTGCACCCGGCGCCGGCCGCGGTCGACGAGTGATGGCGGCGCGCGCCTTCAAGCAGAAGGCGCAGGAGTCGGCGCCGAGGGCAGGGGCGATGGCGAGGGTTCGGAGGGCTCCCTCCCCCGCCGGGGGAGGGTTGGGGTGGGGGCTATCGCCTGGCCCTCGTTCGCGGCCGCGCCGCAACCCTCACCCCCGCCCTCTCCCGCAAGCGGGAGAGGGAGAAAGACCGCGCCGTGAAGTCTTCTCCCTCCTCTCCCCTGGGAGAGGGCGGGGGTGAGGGCATGCGGGGCGGGTCCCGCATCACCGCCCCGCCAGGTGCGCCCGCGCCGCCTTCGCCAGCTTCGCGTCGAAGGTGGCGAGCGGGGCTTGGAGGACGTCGGCGAGCCACAGGTACGCAGCGTCGTACGTCGAGATGCCGTACCGCAGCGCCAAGGCGTATTGCGCCTCGATGTCGGGTCGACGGAATTCGATTTGCTGCTGGACGTACTGCGCCAGCGCGCGCGTGATCACCGCCGCGGGGACACCGGTCCGATTCTTCTTGGCCGCGACGCTCACGATCTCACTGTCCAGGAGTAGTGGCGCATGCAGCGTCTTTCCGGACAGGACCTGCCAGGCCGCTTCGCGCAACTCCTCCTCGAACAGCACCGCGCTCAGTACGCTGCAATCGACGACAAGCGGAGGCCGTCCCAGGTAACCGGGCGCTGGTTCAGCCACGTAAAGCAGTGGCGCTTCGGCGGGACCGTCCGTCACCGGCTGTCCCGGTCGGCGCGGATGATGTCCACTGCGAGCGGTCCTCCGCGCACAGGCTCCGGATACAACAAGCGCGACTCGCGAGCAAGATCCTCGATGGTTCGGGTGCCCCTGCGTCCCTCGAACTTCCTTTCGTCCGCTGCCTGCGGCCTCGCCGGCGGCGGGCAGACAGCCGCGTGGAGGATCGCCATCAGTTCGCCCTGCAACGACCGGTGGTTGCGCGCGGCGCGCTGGCGCAGGGCTTCCGCGATCTCTTCGGGGACTTCCTTGATGGACAGATTCGGCATGTGCGTTCACCTCCAGGATGGTTTCATTCTGGCACCACTTCGGTTCCAGAGTCAAGCGCTCGCACCGGGGGAGCGTTCGACTCTGCTCCTCCTGGGCCGGCCCAGCCCGCGATATTTCGTCTTTGCCTGAGCAATCCACAGTCAACGTCTGCTTTTTCCTTTTTCTCAGGGCTGTTACCGTCACGCACCCTTATTCCGATCAACGAAGGAGATCTCATGAGAAAGACATTGGCCCTGTTCGCCGTCGTCCTGTCCCTGGGCCTGACGGCGGGCTTCGACGCCGAGGCCAAGCGCCTGGGCGGCGGCAAGTCCAGCGGCATGCAGCGCCAGAGCGTGACGGCCCCGCCCGCCAACACGCCCGGCGCGCCCACACAGGCGGCGCCGGTCGCCGGCGCCGCCGCGGCTGCGGCGCCCGCGGCGGCGGCCGCCGCCACCAAGCGCAGCTGGATGGGCCCGCTGGCCGGCATCGCCGCCGGCCTGGGCATCGCGGCGCTGGCCTCGCACTTCGGCTTCGGCGAGGCGCTGGCCAACATCCTCACCATGGCGCTGCTGGCGATGGCGGTGCTGTTCGTGATCGGCTTCGTGATGCGCAAGCGCGCGGCGGCGCAGGGCGGCTCGCTGGCAGGGGCCGGCGCGGCTGGCCGGGGCAACGTGTTCCGGCAGCCGGAGCAGGCGGCGTACCGCACCGGCAACGAGGCGGCCCCTGCGCCAGGCGGCTCGCTGATCGGCTCGCGGCTGGCGGGCGCCGGCGCCGGCCTGGCCACGGGCGCGCTCGGCACGATCCCGGCCGGCTTCGACACCGCGGCCTTCGAGCGGTCGGCACGCGACCAGTTCATGGCCCTGCAGGCGGCCAACGACGCGGGCGACCTGGCCCGGCTGCGCGACTACCTCACGCCCGAGATGTTCGAAGCGGTGCGCGAGGAAGTGGTCGAGCGCGGCAGTGCGGTGCAGAAGACCGAGGTGTTCGGCCTGCAGGCGCAGGTGCTGAACGTGGCCGAGGAAGCCGACCAGTACGTCGTCAGCGTGCGCTTCAGCGGCAGCGTGCGCACCGAGGCCGGCGCGACGCCGGAAGATCTGGACGAGGTCTGGCACCTGGCCAAGCCGCGCGCCGGCTTCGGCGGGTGGGTGGTCGCGGGCATCCAGCAAGCGGGCTGAACCGGCTCGGCGCCTGCACCATGACCACGGCCGCGCCTGTCCGGGCGCGGCCGTTTCTCTTGCAGCATGGTGCTCGGCGTCCCGCGCTCACTTGTTGGTGTGCTTGCGATCGTGCTCCACGCCCTGGGTCTGGCCGCTCGGCCCGGCGGGGGCACCCGACCCGGGCTTCTCCACCTTGCGCCCCAGCGTGCTGGTGCGACCGGAGGACGGCCGCTGGAAGAAGCCGCGCAGCTTGTCCTTGGCCTTCTGCAGGCTGAGCTTGTCGTCCCCGCTCTGGTCGTTGGCGGCGCTCGGTCGAGACGAACGGATGATGGCGACGTGTTCCATGGCGGCTCCCAGGCGAGTCCCGGCGGGACCATGCGGCGAGTCTGGGGTGCGTCGGCGGGCTCGTCTGTAGGCGCGCTTCCTGTCGCGCCATCGGCGCCGGACTGCGCCCCGACCGCGCCGCGCCATAATGCCAGCCCGACTCGACAAGAAGGCACTGTGATGGCGCTCCTCATTCTCGGCCTGGTGCTGTTCCTCGGCGTGCACTCCACGCGCATCGTGGCCGACGGCTGGCGCAGCGCCACCATCGCCCGCATCGGCGCGATGCCCTGGAAGGGGCTCTACTCGCTGCTTGTCGATCGCCGGCTTCGCGCTGATCGTCTGGGGCTTCCGCGTCGCCCGCGCCGACACCATGGTGCTGTACGCGCCGCCGCTGTGGACGCGCCACCTGGCGGCGCTGCTGCTGGTGGTGGCGTTCATCCTGCTGGTGGCGGCCTACGTGCCGCGCAACGGCATCAAGGCCAGGCTGCACCACCCGATGGTGCTGGGCGTCAAGACCTGGGCCGTGGCCCACCTGATGGCCATCGGCGTCGCCTCCGACGTGGTGCTGTTCGGCGCCTTCCTGGTGTGGGCGGTCTTCAGCTACCGCGCTGCGCGCCAGCGTGACCGCGCCAACAACACCGTCTACCCGCCCGGCACCGCCGCGATGACGGCGCTCACCGTGGTCATCGGCGTCGTCGCGTGGGCGGTGTTCGCGTTCATGCTGCACGGGCCGCTGATCGGCGTGCGGCCGTTCGGCTGAGGCATTCTCCGTCGCCGCGGCACCATGAAAATCGAACGAGGCGTTTTCGGTTTTGATGGTTTTTCGGACCGCTGCCCGCACCCATGACCACCGTCGCCGTCATCGACTTCGAGACCACCGGCCTGTCGCCGGCGGCGGGCGACCGCGCCACCGAGATCGCGATCGTGCTGCTGGAGGGCGACCGCGTGGTCGATCGCTTACCAGAGCCTGATGAACGCGGGCGTGCGGATCTCCGCCTTCATCGAGGCCTACACCGGCATCAGCAACGCGATGATCGCCACCGCGCCGCGCGCCGAAACGGGTGATGGCCGAGGCGAACCGCTTCGTCGGCGGGCGGCCGATGGTGGCGCACAACGCGTCCTTCGACCGCCGCTTCTGGGTGGCCGAGCTGCAGCGCCTGGGGCAGCCGGCGGACCAGCCCTTCGCCTGCACGCTGCTGCTGTCGCGCCGGCTGTAGCCGCAGGTGCGCAGCTACCGGCTGGGGTCGCTGGCTTCGTACCACGGGCTGCCCGACGGCCGGCCGGGCGCACCGGGCGATGGCCGACGCCGAAACGGCGGCGGCGCTGTGGGGCCGCATCCGCGCATGACCTGCACTCGCGCTACGGCTTGGCCGAGGCGCAGCATGCGCTGCTGATGCAGCTGCAGGCCTGCAGCCGCAAGGCCTTGCCGCGCGCCATCGAGCGGCACCTGTGCACCGGGCACTGAGCGCGCCGGGGCGGGCCGAGCAGCGGAATGACGCCCAGGCAAGGCAACCTGCCGAAGAGCGGCGGCCGACCCTAGGTTTCTTCGGGTGGCTGCCCCCACCCCAACCCTCCCCCGGAGGGGGAGGGAGTCCCAAAGCCGCGACACGCGCGGTTACAGTCTGGGCATGAACAGCCTCTGGCTGCGATCGCTCTGGCTGGTGCTGGCGGGCGCCGTCTTCTTCGCACTGGTGGGCCTGGTCGTCGTGTGGGCGCCGGATCTCCCGCTCGACAAGCTCAAGGAGCGCTGGGCGCCGCCTCCTTCCACCTTCATCGAGATCAACGGCCAGCAGGTTCATCTGCGCGACGAGGGGCCGCGGTACGACCCGGTGCCGATCCTGCTGGTGCACGGCACGTCGGCCAGCCTGCACACGTGGCAGGGCTGGGCCGAAGGGCTGCGGCAGCAGCGGCGTGTGGTGCGTTTCGACCTGCCGGGCTTCGGACTCACCGGCCCCGATCGCCACGACGACTACTCGATCGAGCGCTACGTGCTGTTCGTGCGC
Source organism: uncultured beta proteobacterium (assembly GCA_963708655.1). GTDB lineage: Bacteria > Pseudomonadota > Gammaproteobacteria > Burkholderiales > Burkholderiaceae_C > Ramlibacter. Next base: position 23,549 of record CAVPTY010000054.1, on the reverse strand, counting down.
TCGATCGCGGCCCGGCTCGGCATCGACCGCTTCGTGATCGCCGGCAATTCCTTGGGCGGGCAGGTCGCATGGGCCACCGCGGTGGCCCTGCCGGGACGGGTGCAAGGCCTGATCCTCGTGGACGCCGCCGGGTATGGCGCCGGCCTGGGGGACACGGGCAACGACGTTCCGCTGGCCTTCAAGGTCGCCCGGATGCCGGTGCTGCGGACGGTGGCGCAACATGCCTTGCCACGCGGCCTGGTCGAAATGAGCCTGCGCCGGCTCTACGGCGACCCGGGCAAGGTGACGCCGCAGCTGGTCGACCTCTACATGGACATGGCCAGGCGCGAAGGCAACCGGGCCGCGCTCGGCCACCGCCTGGCGCAACTGCGCACCGGGCCCGACCCGGCCCTGCTGCGCAAGCTGGAAGTGCCGACGCTGATCCTGTGGGGCGAGCGCGACCGGCTGCTGCCGCCGGCGCTGGGCGAGCGCTTCGCCCGGGACATTCCCGGCGCGCGGCTGGTGGTGCTGGAAGGGCTCGGCCACATGCCCCAGGAGGAAGACCCGGGGCGCACGCTGGCGCAGGTCAGGCGGTTCCTGGGGTCCTGAGGAAGCCCCACAGGCGCGTGCCCACCACTTTTTCGAGCTGGCGCAGCATGGCGCTCCAGCCGCGGCGGGTGCGTTCGACGTAGTGCACGGCGTCCTCGGCTTCGCCGAGGTCGTGGGTGAGCATCAGTTCGCACCCGCCGGCGGCGCCCGGCGTGATGTCGATCGTGACGCGGGTGGTCGAACCGGCGAACGGCTCCACGGTGAAGTCGAACACCAGGCGGCGCGGGCGGTCGATCTCGACGTAGGTGCCGCGGTGCTGGGCCTCGAAGAAGCTTTCGTCGCCGTCCGGATTGGGCCGGCGGTCGGTCACGGTGAACGTGCCGCCCACCTGCGGATCGATCTCGCAGTGCATGACGTTGCCGGTGCGGCTGGCGAAGAGAAACCGGGCGGCCTGCGCCGGATTGAGCCAGGCGTCGAACACGCGCTCTGGCGGCACGTTGAACGTGTGCGTCTCGTGCACGAAGATGGGACGGGCCATCCCGCGTTTATCTTCCGGCAGCCCGACAGTGTCAAGCCCCAGGCTCAAGCGGGCGCTGACTTCTGTTCCGGAAGCTCGATTTTGACCTCCAGCACCTCCAGGTTGTCACGGCGTTCCAGGTGCACCTTGAGGTCCTGCTGGTCGATCTTGATGTACTTGGAGATCACCGCCACCAGTTCGCGCTGCAGCGCCGGCAGGTAATCGGGCTGCGCGGCGTTGCGGCCGCTGCGCTCGTGGGCCAGGATGATCTGCAGCCGCTCCTTGGCGACGCTGGCCGTCTTCTTCTTCTCGCCGAGCAGGAAGGACAGGAAGGAGGCCATGGCTCACTTGCTCCCGAACAGGCGCTTCAGGAAACCGGCCTTCTGCGGATCGATGAAGCGCAGCGGCCGGTCCTGACCCAGGAAGCGATCCACGACGTCCTTGTAGGCCTCGGAGACGTCGCTGCCTTTCAGGTGGACGGCGGGCGTGCCCTGGTTCGAGGCCTGCAGCACCGCCTCGCTTTCCGGGATGACGCCGATCAGTTCGATGCGCAGGATGTCCTTGATGTCCTCCAGCGACAGCATCTGCCCCTGGTCGACCCGGTTCGGGTTGTAGCGGGTGATCAGCAGGTGTTCCTTCACCGGCTCCTTGCCTTCGATCGCCCGCTTCGTCTTGCTGGCCAGCATGCCCAGGATGCGGTCGGAGTCGCGCACCGACGAGACCTCGGGGTTGGTCACGACCAGCGCCTCGTCGGCGAAGTGCATCGCCAGCAGCGCGCCGGTCTCGATGCCGGCCGGCGAATCGCACACGATGTACTCGAAGCCCATGCCGTCCAGGTCCTTCAGCACCCGCTCGACTCCTTCCTTGGACAGCGCCTCCTTGTCGCGTGTCTGCGAGGCCGCCAGCACGAACAGGTTGTCGCACTGCTTGTCCTTGATCAACGCCTGGTGCAGGTTGGCCTCGCCGTGGATCACGTTGATCAGGTCATAGACCACGCGCCGCTCGCAGCCCATGATCAGGTCCAGGTTGCGCAGGCCCACGTCGAAGTCGATCACGGCGGTCTTGTGGCCCGCGAGCGCGAGGCCGGAGGCGAAACTGGCGCTGGTGGTGGTCTTGCCGACCCCGCCCTTGCCGGAAGTCACGACGATGATTCTTGCCATGGATGCTCGGTTCCTTGTTGCTTCCTCTCCCTGGGAGAGGCGTTCATGCCAGCGGATCCATCACCAGCTTGCCTTCGACGCCGCCGACCAGCCGCACCTGGGTCGGCTTCGAAAGCACTTCGGGCGGCAGCGGCACTTCGCTGGTGCGGTAGACGCCGGCGATCGAGATCAGCTCCGGCTCGAGGCACAGCGAGATGATCCGTGCCTCGGTGTTGCCGCGCGCGCCGGCGATGGCCTTGCCGCGCAGCGGTGCGTACACGTGGATGTGGCCGTCGGCGATGACTTCGGCGCCGGGATTGACCATGCTCAGGACGACGAGGTCGCGGCCGCGCGCGTAAACCTGCTGGCCCGAGCGCAGCGGCTTGTCGACGACGAGGGCGCTGCTGGGCGGCGCTTCCGGCACGAGCGCCGGAGCCGGGGACTGCGGCACCCGCGGCGCCGGCGGCTGGACCACCAGGTCGGGCGCGGCGGCAAGACCGGCAGCCAGCGCGGCGCTCATCTGGCCCGCGCTGCCGCCGCGCACCGCCACCGGCAGCACCCGATAACGGTGCAGCAGGTCCAGCAGGGCGCGGAAATCGACTGCCGCTTCGCCGTGCGCCTGCAAAGGCGAAAGATCCAGCACCAGCGGATCGTGGTCGAAGAAATCGGGATGGTCGCCGAAACGTGCGGACAGTTCGCTGGCGAGGGCGTCGACATCGGCCGTTTTCAGGAGCAGCGAGACCAGCGGCAGGGTGGCGCTCTTGATCTCGAACGTGGCAGGCGCGCGTCCTGCAAGGGCAACGGTCATGGAAGCGGGAGGCCGGTTCGCGAAAGCGGCGAATCTTAACAGTGCGCTGCCAGCGACGTCCTACGCATTCTGTTGCGAAATGCACCTGCCGCTGCGGCGCGGCCCGGGATCAGACTCGGACCCGATGATCCACCCTCGAGGAGTCGCCATGAAGATCCATCACCGTCCGTCGCACTGGGTTGCCGTGACCCTGGTGCTGGTGGCGCTCCTGCTCGCCTTGAACGAGGCGCACGGCCAGAGCGCCGGCGGCGCGGGCGTCTTCGAAGGGCGGCCGGCGATGGCGGGCGCGCAGGCCGGCCTGGGTGCGCAAGCCGGTCCGCCGCAAGGCGGGGTCGGCGCGCAGGGCGCGGAAGCCGCGCAGCGCAACCTGCGCCGGCCGGGCGGGCTGGGGCGCTTGCCTTCCGTGCCGGGCCAGGCCGAAGACGAAGTGCTTGCCGCACGCGCCGAGGCCCGTGCGCCGGTCGACAGCACCGAACCCGGGCAGCAGCGCGTGCTGCGCGCGGACCGGCCGGCGGCGAAGTGACCGCGGCCGGAACAACCCTGGGGACAGTTCCCTGGTAACTCGACCGTTATCCACAGGCGCAGGCGGCGCGGCCAGGTTGTCCCTGTTCGCGATACACCGTGAACAGCGGTGGCGCACAGGCGTCGAGGTGCCGCAAGTGCTTGATCCGCAAGGGCAATGGCGCCTTGTCCACAGCGCAGGGGGCTCTCTACTAGCTACTACTAGTTTGAAATAGAGATATTAAGAAGAAGAAGGCGACCAGCGCCGCAGGCCGGTTCGCGGTCCACCAGCGCCCCGCGCAGCAGCGCCGGCCCGGTGTTGCCGGCGGGCACCTTTCATGGCACTTGCGGCGCCGGTCCCTGCCGGGGCTCGAAGACGCTGCGGTGCAACGCCAGCCAGGCTTCGTCGCTGTCATCCGGGGCCGGCGCGCGGGAGCGCGGAACGCCATGCGCGTAGTGCAGCTTGCGGCCGTCCCATTCCACCGAGCGCTCAGGCGTGAAGAGCGCCCAGCATGGCTGCGGATTGCGCTTGGCAAACCATGGCGCAACGGCCGCGAGGATGTGGTGGGCCGGGGCGTACCACGCCAGTTGCAGCGGCTGAGCATCGCCGTCGGCCATCAGGCGGAAGCGCACGAACGCCTTCATCTTGTGAATGTCGCGCCGCACCGACTGCGCCATCTGGTGCGCGTGCAGCATGTCCGGGTCCACCGGGTCGTGGCGCAGTCCGGGCTCGTGCACCAGCCGCCAGAGCAGCCGGTACAGCAGCGCGAAGCGGTCGGTATCGTGGTGCAGCACGACGACCTCGCACAGGCGCAGGAAGGAAGAGGGGACGATGGCGGACGCAGTCCTGGCGATCTCGCGCGGCCGCTCGAGGCCGGGTTCGCTGAAATGGTCGCTGTTCTGCGCTTCGGCGGTATGCCAGTGCACGGCCTCGGGGGGAACCTGCTGGCGCAGCAGCAGCCGCGCTTCCTCGCGGAACCCCGCAAGGTCGGTTTCGCTGGCGAGCCGGGCTTCCATCTCAGCGGCCTCTGGCCGGGTTGCCGGTGGTCATGCCGCGGACTCCATCAGATGCGCCCCGCCGCCCGCAACGCGCGGCGGTGCTTCTTGGCGCGCAATTCCATCACCAGGTACAGCAGCGCGGCGACGATCAGCGGGCCGATGTAGTAGACCGCGCGGTAGCCGAGCAGGGCGCCTATGATCCGGCTCTGCGGCACGATGTGCGAGAGCAGCGCGATGAAGACGAACTCGAACACGCCCAGGCCCGCCGGCACGTGCGCCACGACACCGGCGATCGCGCCGATCAGCAACACGGTGAGCACGTCGTAGTACACGATCCGCTGGCCGAGCAGAACGTAGACGACGCCGGCCATCAGGCTCCAGTTGATGCACGAGATCAGCATCTGCAGCAGCGCCATGCGCCATGGCGGCAGGTACAGCTCGTGGCCGCGCACCAGCCACACATGGTCGCCGAAGCGCACGCAGGCCACGATGTAGCCGAGCGAAATCGCGATCAGGGCGCAGCCGACCCACTGCAATCCGTGGTTGCCCATGTGCCAGCTCGGGGGCAGTGCCAGCGGGTGGACGACGAACAGGATGCCTGCCAGCAGCTTGTAGCCCAGCCAGTTCGTGAGCATGCTCATCGAGACGATGCGCGTGATGACGCCCGGCTTCAGGCCCAGCCTCGAATAGAGCCGATAGCGGAAGCCGACGCCGCCCACGATGGAGCCGATGCACAGGTTGAACGCGTAGCTGATGAAGTTCACCGCCATCACGGTGCGCGTCGGCAGGTTGTGCCCGGTGTAGCGGCGTCCGATCAGGTCGAAGCAGCTGTACAGGAGGTGGCTCGCCACGGCCAGTCCCACCGCGGTGAGCAGGGCCGGCGCCGGCAGGCTGCGCAGCGACTCGAGGACGTCGTCCCAGTCGACCGTGCGGCCATAGCGCATCAGCAGCGCGGCGACGGCGGCGAAGAACAGCCATGAGACGGCGCGCTTGACCCACGGCCACCACGGATGCGCGTGGTGCTTGCCGGCGTGCGCCGGCGCGGGCTCGTGCCGGCCCATCTGGCTGCGGTGCATCGTGCGAGAGCCCATCTCAGTCCTTCGGGCCGTGCCACACCGGATGCAGGCGCTCCGAGGACGCGGGCAGCAGCCGCGGCACGTGGCGCGGCAGCCAGCTCACCCAGGCCGGATACCAGCGGGTGAGATGGTAGGCCGCGTAGCTGCGCACCAGTTCCCAGCCGCGCAGCTCGCCGATCGCCTCGCGCTCGATCCGGTCGCAGCTGTTGCGCATGAGGACCGCGAGCCGCTCGTGCAGATGCGCGTTGAAGCCCCGGTCGCGGATGATCACGTTCGCCTCGAGGTTCAGTGCCAGGCTGAGCGGATCGAGGTTGCTGGAGCCGACGGTGGCCCATTCGTCGTCCATGACGGCCACCTTCCCGTGCAGCGGGCGGTCCCTGTATTCGTAGATGCGCACCCCGGCGGCCAGCAGATGGTGGTACAGCATGCTGGCGGCGGTCTTGACGATCGGCATGTCCGGTTCGCCTTGCAGGATCAGGCTGACCTCCACGCCGCGCCGCGCGGCGCGGCGCAGCTCCCGGATGAACCGGTAGCCGGGGAAGAAGTAGGCGTTGGCGATCACCACGCGCCGCCGCGCCGCCCGGATGGCGATGCGGTAGTGGCGCTCGATGTCGCTCATGTGCTCGGTGTTGTCGCGCACCACGAACATGGCCGCGGCGCTGCCGGCGCGCGGCTGGTTGTCCGGCGTGGTGCGCAGGTCCTTGCGGCGGCGCCACCACTGGCGCCTGCGCTGGTAACGCTGTCCCTGCGCCAGGGCCGCGTGGGTGAAGCGGTGGATTTCCGCGACGAGCGGGCCGCGGATCTCCACCGCGTAATCCTGCTTGGCTTCCGGTCCGTAGTCCGCGAGGTGGTCGGCGGAGTAGTTGATGCCGCCGACGAAGGCGACCGTGGCGTCGACCACGACGATCTTGCGGTGCATGCGGCGCAGCACATTCAGGCGCTTGCCGAGGAGGCGCTTGCCGGGATCGAACACGTGCATGCGCACGCCGGCCTGGGCAAGCGAGCCGATGAAGCCGTCCGACAGGTCGGGCGAGCCGAAGCCGTCGATGGTGACGTCCACCTGCACGCCGCGGCGGGCGGCGGCGATCAAGGCCTGATGCAACTGCAGCCCCACCTTGTCCTCGAACAGGATGAAGGTCTCCAGCACCACCTCGCGCTGTGCGTTGGCGATGCACGCGAACACGCGCGGAAAGAACTCCTCGCCGTTTTCCAGCAGGTGGATGTCGTTGCCTTCGATCCAGCGTCCGTGCATGGCCGGTCCTCAGAGGCGGATCTCGGCGGCCAGCGGCGCGTGATCGGACAGGTGCGACCAGGGCCGCCGCGGCAGCACCACCGGCAGGTGCACGGAGGCGTTGCGCACGTAGATGCGGTCGAGCGACAACAGCGGAAAGCGCGCCGGAAAGGTCTTGGCCGCTTCGCCATACGCAGTCACGAACACTTCCCTCAGGCCCACCTCGCGCCACAGCATGTCGTGGGCACGGCGGCGCCAGTCGTTGAAGTCGCCGGCGACGATCAGCGGCGCGCCCTCGGGCACCTCGCTGCGGACGATCTCGCACAGCAGGTCGAGCTGCTGCTGGCGATGCGATTCGGCCAGGCCGAGGTGGACGCAGATCGCATGCACCTCGAGCTGGTGGGTCGGCACGTTCAGCGCGCAGTGCAGCAGGCCGCGCTTTTCCGGGCCCGCGATCGAAACGTCGTGGTTCTGGTAGCGCACGATCGGAAACTTGGACATGACGGCATTGCCGTGGTGGCTGCGGGGCGAGACCGCGTTGCGGCCATAGGCGAACTGCGGCCAGATCTCCTCGGCCAGAAACTCGTAGTGGGGCGTCCCGTTCACCGTGCGGCCGTGTTCCTCGTGCTCGCCCAGCACTTCCTGCAGGAACACGATGTCCGCGCCGACCTTGCGGACGGCGTCGCGCAGTTCGGGCAGGATGAACTTGCGGTTGAAGGTGGTAAAGCCCTTGTGGATGTTGACCGTCATCACGGTCAGCGCCGGGGCCACGGTCTCTGTCATGTGGTTGCTGGTGTTCTCGGGAGAACACTTTTTGTACTGCCGGGCTCGGTGCGGGGGTGTAGGACGGCAGGCAGTCTTCTTGTGCTCGCCCTTGCGCACCGGCGAGGCCTTGCCCGATCCGCCGCGCTCATGTTCGCGCGAAATCGATGTAGATTCGAACCATCGCTCAGCGGCGCTGGCCGCCGCCCATACCCTCCACGACGCTCACGGATTGCCACGATGTTCCTCACGAAGCTGACACGACACCTCCTCATGCTGCTGGCCGGTGCGATCCTGGCGCCCGGTGCCAGCGCGGACCTGAGGCCGCAAGGCATGTTCGTCCAGGCCGGCGCGGGCGAGGATTCGGCGCGCGCGCTGTCCGTCGGCGCCGTGTGGCCGTGGAGCTGGCAACGCCAGGTGCGCGGCGGCCGGCTCGAGGGCATCACGGAAGCCTACGTCAGCCGCTGGAGCGTGAGGGACAACGGTGGCCGCACCGGCTTCACGCACGTCGGCGTCGTGCCCTTGCTGCGCTACCGCTTCGACGAAGGCCGCTCGCCGTGGTTCGTCGAGGCCGGCATCGGCCTCACGTACATGGACCGCATCTTTCGGACCAGCGAGAAGCAATTCAGCACGCACTACAACTTCGCGGACGTGCTCGGTGCCGGCCGCAGCTTCGGCGCCGGCCAGCGGCAGGAGGTGAGCCTGCGGCTGACGCATTTCTCGAACGGCGGAGTCAAGCATCCGAACCCGGGGATGAACCTGGTGCGGCTGCGGTACGGCGTCATGTTCTGAGGTCCGACCGCAGCCCGGCTTCCTTCCTACAGCCGGCGTCGCGCCCGTCCGATAACCTCGCGCAGGGCCGGCTCCTATGGTTCCAGCACACCCTGCGCCCGAGGGCGCCGCAACGCGCAGGCGATGGGTGACAGCGGCGCCGTCAGCCCGCAATAACCATCGCCCCATGGCATGGCAGAAAGCCTGTGCCGCGAGGCACAGGCTTTGTTGCGGTGCGCCCGGCAGGGCGCACCTACTTGGGGGTGAAAGTCCCCTACGGGCCCGGCAAGGGGAACCGTTAGCCGAACGGCAAGGGTGTCGCGGGCGACTGCGAATCTGAAGGAAGCCGAAGGCAAAGCGCTGGCCTGACGAACAGGAAGCGGATATGAGGCGGCGTTGCGGGGTGAGACGGCCGTTATCGTCAAAGCCCGGTACTTGCACGGAACGCAACGACGTATATCCGACAGGCATAAGCGTGAAGGTGGGTGTGTCATACCCGGGGAGATCTGGCTGTGCTGCCCGAGAGGGCTACCGGCGTCGAGAGGCGCGGGGATGGCCGGCCAGAAGTCAGCAGAGGCCATAGTGTGCGCTGGACAGCGCGTAGTTCAGGAGGGTTCAAGTCCCTCTGGCGCTCGGATGAGGAGCGTCATATCCGAACGCGGGGGTAACGCCTCGCGGGCCGAGGAGAGGAAGGAAGGTATGGACAAGCCTAAACGGGCACGAAGGCGAAAGCTGGAGACAGCCAAGGCGGACCTGCAGCCACCGCCCTTGCAGTACCTCGGAGGGCAGGGTGTCCACCGCGAGGTGGAATCCGAAGGGCATGAGGAGAAGTACCGGGTCGTAGTCGAAGGAGCTATCCGATGACGAAGTGGTCGGCCAAAGGTGGGGCAAGGTCGAGCCTGCACTATGGAGGCGAAGGCGTTCTCATTCACCCACCGCACCAAGGTGTATGCACACGACACGGTACGGAAGAACTATGCGTGACTCCAGGAGAACTGGCGTGGTCTGCGGGTGGCACCGCGGAGAGCGAGCCTATAAGCGAGAGCGAAGTGGCGAGCGATGCTGCGTCAGTAGTCGGACTGCCGAGTAGTACCTCAAGCGCGGTGAAAGCCGTGCGACCGAGCAATCGGCGGGCGGGTGGCCCGGGAAAGGCGGCAGACGTTGATGGTTGGGAAGAAACGGCGGAGCCAGGAAGTTAAGGGCGTGGAGGTGGAACAGTTCCATGAGTGAAATACCCGAACATCCTCGCCCGAGGAGACTGGCGCACTGGATCAACCCGACGGGGGCAAAGAAGGTCCATTCATTGATTGACAAGGTCTACCAGAGGAAGAATCTGGAGATGGCCTGGGAGAAGGTGCGAACCAACAAGGGCGCAGGCGGTGTGGACGGACAGAGTGTGGCGGACTTTGAGATGCAGCGGGACGAGCAATTGGACCGACTGCACTGCGAGTTGCGCGACGACGTCTATCGGCCTCAACCTGTAAGGCAAGTGCCAATCCCGAAGGCCGGCAAGCCGGGCGAGTGGCGCAAGTTGGGGGTGCCCACGATCTTCGATCGGGTGTGTCAACAAGCGCTGCTCAATCGCCTGGAGCCGATCTTCGAGCCGGAATTCGATGATGCCAGCTTCGGATACCGGCGAGGGCGGTCTCCCCACGGGGCTCTGCGAAAGGTGTGGAGGGAAATCGAGAGTGGCAGTCAATGGATTGTTGATGCGGACCTGAGGGACTACTTCGGGTCGGTTCAGCACGACAAGCTGCTTGCTCTGGTGGCCCGACAAGTGGCTGACGGACGTGTGCTGCGCCTGATCGAGGCGATGCTCAAGGCTGGCAGCTGCGAAGGCGGGCACTACACACCGAGCGAACGGGGCACCCCGCAAGGCGGAGTGATCTCGCCCTTGCTCAGCAATATTCTCCTGACGCCGTTTGATCGGGAGATGCGCGAGCGAGGCTATCAACTCACGCGGTTTGCCGATGATTGGGTTGTGACTTGCGAGACAGCGAGGCAGGCGAAAGAGGTTCTTGCGGCCGCGCAACACATCCTCAGCGCGCTGGGAGTGGAGTTGCATCCGCAGAAGACGCGCATCGTTCATGTTCGCCATGGGTTCGAGTTCCTCGGATACAAGATCAAGCAAGGCGCAAGGCCGCTGTACCTGCCGGCGAACAAGATTCGCAGCGGAGTACAGAACGGCGCGCTCTATGCGTATCCGAGGGACAGGTCGATCCAGCGCTTCATGGATCAGGTGCGTCGTTTGACGCGGCGCATCGTACCGCTGACGACTGCCGAGCTGATCAAGGAGCTCAACCCACTTCTTGCGGGGTGGGGGCGCTATTACCGGCGCGCCCACGTGCGACGGCTCTTCAACCGACTCGCCCGCTGGGTGGTGCGGCGCATTTGGTCGCATCGCTTTAAACGATGGCGCAACGCTGGCTGGAAACGGCTTCCTGAGCGCGTCCTGTATGGCGAGTATGGGCTGGTGAACCTGATTGGATTGATACCTTCGATTGCTGCCTCGCGCAGCGCATCAACGTGAAAGCTGCATGCGGGAAAACCGCACGTGCAGTTTGGGCGGCGGACGGAGGCCAGCGCGCAAAGCGCGCCTCCTCCGACCCGACAGGTGCGCCGCGCACCGAAGGGCCGAACATGAGTGAACGCGAGTAGGACCCGTGATCTCGATGGACGATGACGAAGCACAAGCGCGCAGCGGTGGCGACACTGGCGGCGTGGCCGGTGCTGGCTGCGGCGGGCGGAACCCGGCTGCGACCAGCGGCGGTGCCGAGTCGGCCACGGCGGCGCGGGGGCGAACGAAAGCGGAAGCGGCCACCGAAGGGCTCATGGAGCAGGTGGTCGAGCGCGGCAACATGTGGGCGGCCTACGAGCGGGTGCTGCGCAACAAGGGAGCGCCCGGTGCTGACGGCATGCGGGTACAAGACCTGAAGGCGTGGTTGCAAGCTCACTGGCCGGCAGTCAGGAAGGCGCTGCTGGCGGGAAGCTACCTGCCACGGGAAGTGCGCGCGGTGGACATCGCCAAGCCGCAAGGCGGGGTGAGGACGCTGGGCGTGCCGACGGTGGTGGATCGGCTGGTGCAGCAGGCGCTGCTGCAGGTGCTGCAGCCGGTGTTCGAGCCGGGCTTCAGCGATTCGAGCTACGGCTTCCGGCCGGGGCGCAACGCGGGGCAGGCGGTGAAAGCCGCACGAGACCACGTGCGCAGCGGCCGACACTGGGTAGTGGACATGGACCTGGCAAAGTTCTTCGACCGGGTCAACCACGACCTGCTGATGGCGCGGGTGGCGAGGCAGGTGAAGGACACGCGGGTGCTCAAGCTGATCCGCCGGTTCCTGGAAGCGGGCCTGATGCGAGATGGAATGGTGCAGCCGCGGAAACAGGGCACGCCGCAAGGCGGGCCGCTGTCGCCGCTGCTATCGAACATCCTGCTGACGGACTTCGACCGCGAGCTGGAGCGCCGGGGGCATGCCTTCGTGCGCTACGCGGACGACAGCAACGTGTATCTGGGCAGCCGCACGGCAGCCGAGCATGCGTTCGAGGCAATGAGGCACTACCTGGAGGACGAACTGAAGCTGCAGATCAACCCGGAAAAGAGTGCGGTCGCCCGCGCCAGCGAGCGCGACTTCCTCGGCTACGGGCTGATCGGGCGGGAACAGGCAAGGCTGAAGGTGGCGGCGGCGAGCATCCAGCGGCTGCGCCGGCGCGTCAAGGACGTGCTGCGCGAGAACCGAGGGGTGAGCGTCGCGGCCGTCATCAAGGCCCTGAACCCGCTGCTGCGCGGCTGGACGAACTACTTCCGGTGGGCCGAGGTCAAGAATGTGTGGCAGGAGCTGGACGGCTGGCTGCGGCGCAGGCTGCGCGGGCGCCTGTGGCGCCAGTGCAAGCGGCCGCTGGCGCGGGCCAGATTGCTGATGAAACGGGGCTTGCCCGAGGAGCGCGCGTGGCGTTCGGCGACCAACGGGCGCGGCGCCTGGTGGAATGCCGGCGCGTCACACCTGAATCACGCGTTCCCCAAGTCCTGGTTCGACCACATGGGGCTGGTGTCGCTGGTGGATACCCACCGGCGCTTCCAGAGTCAGTCATGAACCGCCGGATGCGGAACCGCACGTCCGGTGGTGTGGGAGGACGGAGAGGGTAACCTCTCCTCCTACCCGATGTGCGCCCGGCAGGGCGCACCTACCTGGAGCCGCCGGGCCGGTCAGCCGTCGTGGTGGCCATGGAGATGCCCGCCGCCGCGCTTGAAGCCGCTTTCGGCCTGCAGCGCGTCGAAGGCCTTCTGCTGCGCCGGCGTCAGGGCGGCATAGAAGGCCTTGGTTGCCTCGCCGCGGCGCTCGGCCTCGGCCGCGCGGGCGGCACGCAGCGCGCGCATGCGGTCGATCCGTTCCGGCGTGGTGAGCTGCGCGAACTCCGCCCGCTGGCCGCCCCGGAACGACGTGCCGGTCTGGCGTGAAGCGATCCACGTGCTCCAGGCGCCTTCCTGGGCCGGCGTGATCTGCAGGATCTGCTTGAGCCGCTCCTGCCGCTGGGCCGCCCGCTGCTGCTGGCGCTCCAGGCGGTGCTGCATCATCGGGTGCTGGTCCTGCATCGCCGGGGCGGGGTGCGGCGCCACGACGGCCGGTTGCGGCGCCTGGGCGCCGGCGGTGAGGCCGAGGAACGCCAGGGCGGTCGCGGCCACGAGGTGCTTGTATGCTGGGTTCATCGAGGTTTCCTTTCTGCTGTCGGTGCGCACCAGCCGGGGCCTTGCGCACGTCGCCAGTGTCTGCGTCGTCTGTGTCTCGGCGATGGCCGCGCGGTCGCCGTCCTGTAAAGCTCTGCCCGCCGCCAGGCGCAGCCCTGTGGGAAGCTTCCTACCGCAATTCACCCCCCTCGGCCCACAGCCGGCCTTGCCCGGCGGGCGCACGATGGCTCCAGAAACTTCATCAAGGAGCACCCCATGAACAACCCGATTCTGCTGCGTGCCGCCCTGCTCGGGGCGACGCTCGGAGCGGGCAGCGTGCTCGCCCAGACCGTTCCGAGCCCCAGCCCGGCTGCGACCAGCGCCAGCCCGGTGGTGAGCGACGTCGGCCCGCGGCCCGCGGAAGACCGCTCCAGCGTCGGCGCGGTGGTCCTGGAGAATTCCATGGTACGGGCGCAGCGCGAACACGCGTTCGAGCAGTCGGCCAGGCGCACCGGCGTGAGCAGCATCGGCCGCGGCGTGCTGCGCGCCACCCAGCAGAAGCAGACCGAGGCCGACCTGGCCGCGCTGCGGTTGAACGAGGCAATCGAGTTCCGGGGCCGCGGTGCGGCCAGCCTCGACGACCGGTAGGCGCCTTCAGCGCAAGCGGCCGTCCCGGAAATCGTCGACGGCCTGCAACAACTGCTCGCGCGTGTTCATGACGAACGGCCCGTACTGCGCGATCGGCTCGCGCAGCGGCTTCCCGGCGACGAGCAGCGCCCTCGCTGGCTCGCTGCCGGCCACGCCTTGCAGTACCACGCCGTCACCCTCGCCGGCCAGGATCGCCATCCGGCCGCGAGCGACCGGTGTCGGCTGGCCGGCGTCGTCAAGCACCGCCAGCTCGCCCCGGTACACGCACAGGAACGCGTTGTGCCCGGCCGGCAGCGCCTGCCGGAACGGCGCGCCGCCGCCCGGAAAGTGCAGGTCCAGGTACAGCGGCTGCGTCGCTTCGCGCTGCACCGCGCCGGCCACTCCATGGCTCTCGCCGGCGATGACGCGCGCCGCCACGCCTTCCGGCGTGGTGAAGCGCGGGAGCTCCTCGCTGGCGATGTCGCGATACCAGGGTTGGCACATCTTGTCGCCGGCCGGCAGGTTCAGCCACAGCTGGAAGCCCTCCATGCGGCCCCGCTCCTGCTGCGGCATCTCGCTGTGCACCAGCCCGCGGCCGGCCGTCATCCATTGCACGCCGCCATTGCCAAGCAGGCCCTCGTTGCCGGCGCTGTCGCGATGCCGCATGCGACCCTCGATCATGTAGGTCACGGTCTCGAAGCCGCGATGCGGATGGTCCGGAAAGCCGGCGCCGTAGTCGTCGGGGTCGTCGCTGGCGAAGTTGTCCAGCATCAGAAACGGATCGAGCCGCTGCTGCAGGTCCTGCGTCAGCAGGCGGGTGAGCTTCACCCCGGCGCCGTCGCTGGTGCGCTGCCCGGTGACGAGTCGCTCGACGCGGCGCAGATGCTGGAGATCGGTCATGGCATGGGTCCTGGATGGAGTGCATTCATCATTCCACAGCCGTCCCCGCGCTGCGCGCCGGCCGCCGCAAGACGCCACGCCGCGTCGGGCTTGCCCGCGCTTCAGGCCTTCGGTCGCATGCGGCAGGTACTGAGGCCCAGCATCGCGTACGGCGGGCACCAGCCGGCGAGGCCGGTCGCCAGCGGCACGACGCCCAGCCAGCCCCACCAGCCGACGGTGCCGGTGGCGGCCAGGACGATCAGCACGAGACCGATGGTGATGCGCAGGATGCGGTCGATGCCGCCGACGTTGGGTTTCATGGAGGGACTCCCCGAAGTGGTGGTGAGGCCCTATTGCACCGGCTGGACCGGCCCGGTGTCGGTGACCTGGGTCACCGAGGCGCTTCGGCGGCAGAGCGACGGGCATGCCGGCGCAGGGCGGCGCTGTCGAGGATCCGGATCTGCTCGCGCGAGAGCGCGACCCAGCCTTCGCGCTCGAACCGGCGCAGCACGCGGGTCACGATCTCGCGCACGGTGCCCAGCTCCTGCGCGAGTGCCTGGTGCGTCACGGCCAGCGTTGGTCCGTGGCCGAGCAGCGCCGCGGCGAGCCGCTCGTCCAGCCGCTGGAAGGCGACGGCGTCCACCAGCGCCGCGAGGTCGGCCATCCGCTCGGCAAAGGCGCCGAGCACCATGTCGCGAAAGCCCCGGTGCTCGAGCCATTGATGGAAGGTGGCGGGCGGAATCAGCAGGAGCCTGCCCGGCCGGGTGGCCACGGCTTCGGCCATCATGGGCGTTCCGTGGAACAGGCAGGCGCTGGAAACGAGGCAGAGGTCGCCCGGCCCCAGCCGGTACAGCTCCAGTGTCCGCCCTTGCGGCGAACGCTTGCTCACGCGCACTTCGCCCGCGAGCACCAGGGGAAATCCGAGGCACTGCTGCTGCTGCTGCGTGAACAGGACGGCGCCCGCCGACACCTCGAGCGGCGTGCCGAGCGTGCCCGGCGCGAGCGCCGCCAGCGCCGGATACAGCGCCAGCAGCTCAGACATGGGCCGGCGTATCGTGCAGGCCGGCCAGGTCGTCCAGGATCGGGCAGTCGGGCCGCTCGTTGCCCTGGCAACAGTAGATCAGCTCGTCGAGCGTCCGCTGCATCGCCTGCATCGCCGCGATCCGCTGCGCCAGGTCGGCCGCGTGCCGCTGCGCGATGCGCTTGACGCTGCCGCTGGCGCGACGACGGTTGCGCCACAGGCTGACGAGCTCGTCGATGTCGGCCATCGGAAAGCCGAGCTCGCGGCAGCGCTTGATGAAGCGCAGCGTGTGAACGTCGGCCTCGCTGTACTGGCGGTAGCCGCTGTCCGTGCGGCCGACGGCGTGCAGCAGGCCCAGCGATTCGTAGTGGCGGATCATCTTCGGCGAGACGCCCGACATGCGGGAGGCCATGCCGATGTTGACGGGCCAGGCCAGGGCGGCGGCGTTCATGAGGCGGTCAGGCGGCGACTTGGTAGCCTTCCTCGGCGATCGCCTTGGCGATGGCGTCGCGCGGCTGCGCCGACTGCACCTCGACCTTGCCGGCGGGGCGGTCGATCTTGACCTGCGCCTGCGGGTCGAGCGACTGCACCGCCTGGGTGACGGCTTTTTCGCAATGGCCGCAGGTCATGCCTTGCACGTTGAACGTCTGGTTCATGATGAGCTCCTGATTCGGGTTGGGGACAGCATAGCTTGAACCTTGTCATGGTGGGAAGGTCAACCCTCGCACCGAACACCCGAGTGCGGCGCAAGGTTGATTCAGATCAAGACTTGACCTTCCCATCATGACAAGGTGAATGCTTCGCGCCATGAACTCCGCCACCAGCTCTCCCTCCCTGGACCTGCCCATCGGCGGGATGACCTGCGCCTCGTGCGTGGCCCGCGTCGAGCGCGCCCTGCGCAAGGTGCCCGGCGTGCAGGAGGCGAGCGTGAACCTCGCCACCGAATCGGCCCGGATCACCTACGCCCCTTCGGAAGAGATCGAGGCCCGGCTGCGCCGCGCCGTGCGCGACGCCGGCTACGAGCCGCGCACCGTGGCGGCGGCCGATGCCGAGGACCTCTCGCCCTGGGCCGGCTTCGCGCCGGTCGCCGCCGGCCTGTTGCTCTCGCTGCCGCTGCTGGCGCCGATGCTGGGCCAGCCGTTCGGATTCCACTGGATGTTGCCGGCGTGGCTGCAGTTCCTGCTGGCCACGCCGGTGCAGTTCATCCTCGGCGCGCGGTTCTACAGGGCCGGCTGGCATGCGCTCAAGGCGCTCAGCGGCAACATGGACCTGCTGGTGGCGATCGGCACCACCGCCGGCTGGGGCCTGTCGCTGTGGCTGTGGCTGAGCGCCGGCACCGACCACCTGTACTTCGAGGCATCGGCCGTGGTGGTGACGCTGGTGCTGCTGGGCAAGTGGCTGGAAGCGCGCGCCAAGCGCCAGACCACGGCGGCGATCCGCGCGCTGCATGCCTTGCGGCCCGGAAATCGCCCACGTGCTGGGCCGCGGCGGCGCCGAGCGCGACGTCCCGGTGGCCGAGGTGCTGACCGGCGACCGGCTGGTGGTGCGGCCCGGCGAGCGGATCGCGGCCGACGGCGTGGTCGAGCAGGGCGAGACCCAGGTGGACGAATCCATGCTGACCGGCGAGCCGCTGCCGGTCGCCAAGGGCGAGGGCGCGAAACTGACCGGCGGCAGCATCAACGGCGAGGGCCGGGTGGTGATGGCGGTGACGGCCGTCGGCCAGGAGACGGTGCTGTCGCAGATCATCCGGCTGGTCGAGGACGCCCAGGCGGCCAAGGCGCCGATCCAGCGCATGGTGGACCAGGTCTCGGCCGTGTTCGTGCCGGTGGTGCTGGTGATCGGCCTGGCGACCTTGCTCGGCTGGCTGTGGGTTGGCGCCGGCATCGAGGCGGCCCTGATCCACGCGGTCGCCGTGCTGGTGATTGCCTGCCCCTGTGCGCTCGGGCTGGCGACGCCGGCGGCGATCATGGCCGGCACCGGCGTCGCGGCCCGGCACGGCATCCTGATCAAGGACGCGCAGGCGCTGGAGATCGCGCACCGGATCGACACGGTGGCCTTCGACAAGACCGGCACGCTGACGGTGGGGCAGCCGCGGCTGGCCGCGTTCGTCGCGGCGCCCGGCGTCGACGAGCCCGATGCGCTCGCCGCCGCGGCCACCTTGCAGACCGGCAGCGAGCATCCGCTGGCGCGGGCGGTGGTGGCCGCCGCGCGCGAGCGCGGCCTCGCGACCGGCCAGCCGGACGCGGTGCGCGCGGTGCCGGGCCGCGGCAGCGAAGGCCAGGTGGGTCCGCGCAGCTTCCTGCTGGGCAGCCTGCGCTGGATGGAGGAACTGGCGGTCCCGCTCGGGCCGCTGGCGGCCGAGGTACCCCGGCTGCAGGCGCAGGGTGCCACCCTGTCGCTGCTGGTCGAGCGTCGCACCGCAGGCCTGGTGCCGCTGGCGCTGCTGGCCTTCGCCGACGAGCCCAAGCGCGGCGCGCGCGAGGCCCTGGCGGCGCTGCGCTCGCGCGGGCTGCGGGTGGTGCTGATTTCCGGCGACAACCGGGCCGGCGGCGCTGGCGATGGCGCAGCGCCTGGGCCTGGCGCGAGGACGAGGTGCTGGCCGAGGTGCTGCCCGGGCGAGAAGGCGGCCAAGGTCGCCGCCCTGAAGCAGGGCGGGCACCTGGTGTGCATGGTGGGCGACGGTGTCAACGACGCGCCGGCGCTGGCGGCGGCCGACGTCGGGATGGCGATGGCCACCGGCACCGACGTCGCGATGCACGCGGCCGGCATCACGCTCATGCGCGGCGACGTTTCGCTGGTCGGCGGGGCGCTCGACATCTCGCACCGCACGGTGCGCAAGATCCGGCAGAACCTGTTCTGGGCGTTCGCCTACAACGTGGCCGGCATTCCGCTGGCGGCGCTGGGCTTCCTGAGCCCGGTGGTGGCCGGCGCGGCGATGGCGCTGTCGAGCGTCAGCGTCGTGACCAACGCCCTTCTGCTCAAGCGCTGGCGTGCGGGCGCTTGAGGCGCGTCAGGTAAGAGCCTCGCGCGGGTGCGAGGCTTCATTCAGGGCGCTCAGGCGGCTTCGAGCGCGGGATAGTCGATGTAGCCCTTCGCGCCGCCGCCGTAGAAGGTGGTGGTGTCCCACTCGTTGAGCGCGGCGCCGCGCCGCAGGCGCTCCACCAGGTCCGGATTGGAGATGAAGGGCTTGCCGAAGGCGACCAGGTCCGCCGCGCCGCTGGCGAGCGCTTGCTCGGCCATGGCCTTGTCGTAGCCGTTGTTGACCATCCACGCGCCCTTGCCGCCGGCCGAACGATAGGCGTCGCGCAACGACTTGTAGTCGAACGGCCGGTCCGCGATCTCGCGCGGGCCGCCGGTCGCGCCTTCGATGATGTGCAGGTAGGCGAGTCCGAGCGGCGCGAGTTCGCGCACCACGTACTCGAAGAGCCGCTGCGGATCGTCATCGTGGACGTCGTTGGCCGGCGTCACCGGCGACAGGCGGACGCCGGTGCGGCCGCCGCCGACCTCGCCGACCACCGCCCGCATCACCTCCAGCAGCAGCCGGGCGCGGTTCTCGATCGAGCCGCCGTAGTCGTCGCTGCGCCGGTTGGAACCGGTCTTGAGGAACTGGTCGAGCAGATAGCCGTTGGCGCCATGCACCTCCACGCCGTCGAAGCCGCAGGTGGTCATCGCGTGGCGCGCGGCATGGCGGTAGTCATGCACGATGCGCGGCAACTCGGTCGCGTCCAGGGCGCGGGGCTCCGAGGTCGGCACGAACCTGCCGACGCCGTCCTTGATCACGTAGGTCTTGGTGTGGGCGGCGATGGCCGAGGGGGCGACCGGCAGCTGGCCGTCGGGCTGCAGGTCCACGTGCGAGACGCGGCCCACGTGCCACAGCTGCACCACGATGCGACCCTGGCGTTCGTGCACGGCCGCGGTCACCGCCTTCCAGCCGTCGAGCTGCTCGGTGCCGTAGAGCCCGGGCACGTCGGCGTAGCCTTGTCCTTCCGCCGTGATCGCCGTGGCCTCCGTGATCAGCAGGCCGGCGCTGGCGCGCTGCGCGTAGTACTCGGCCATCATCGGCGTGGGAATCGCCTGCGGGGCCCGGTTGCGGGTGAGCGGCGCCATCACGATGCGGTTGGGCAGGTGCAGTTTCCCCACCTGGAGGGGATCGAACAGGCTCGGCATGCGGGCTCCTTCTTGGTCTGTCGCTCTTGGGGAGAGGTTATTCACTTTTCCAGGTTCTCGTGCATTGCAGGGGGATGCATTTTGCGCCAGCGCAATTTCGTGACGGACCGCCCTACTTCAACAGGCCTTCGGCCTTGAGTGCTTCCTGCACCGCCGGCCGCGCCGTGACCCGCTCCTGGTGGGCAAGCAGGTTGGGACAGCCGCCGAGGTCGATGTTCATCGGCTTGGCCCAGCGCGTGATCACATACAGGTAGCCATCGGCCACCGTGAAGTGGTCGCCCATGAGGCATTCCTTGCCCGCCAGCTGGCCGTCCACCCAGCCAAAGCGCTCGGCCAGCTTGTCCCGGAAGATCTGCTTGGCCTCCTCAGGCATGGCGGGATTGAACAGCGGCGAGAAGGTCTTGTGGATCTCGGTGCCGATGAAGGTCAGCCATTCCTGCAGCCGGTAGCGCGGCAGCGTGCCGTTGGCCGGCGCGAGGTGCTTCATCGGCGCCTGGTCCGCGATGTACTGCACGATGGCGGGGCCTTCGCGCAGCCGGGTGCCGTCGTCGAGTTCCAGCAGCGGCACGTAGCCGAGCGGATTGACGCTGTAGTAGTCCGTGCCGTCCTGCAGCTTGTGGCTCTTGGTGCTCACCAGGACCGGCTCGAAGGCGAGGCCCGCTTCGCGCAGGGCGATGTGCGGGGAGAGCGAGCAGGCGCCCGGCGAGTAGTACAGCTTCATGTGGTGTCCTTTCGTTGCGGTGGAAGGACCAGGATGCTAGCGGTTGCCCGCATTCTCCGCTCGAGCCGCCACAATGTCGGCATGAGGCGGGTTGCAAAGTGGACGCTCGTGGCCCTGGTGCTGCTGGTGCTGTTGTTCGCCGGCCTGGCCGTCGCGCTGCAGCAGTGGGTGGGCAGCGCGGATTTCCGCGGCCGCGCGGCGCAGCAGGCGTCGGCGGCGCTGGGCGTGCCGGTGGAATTCGGCGCACTGACGGTGGACCTGTGGCCGGTGCCGGCGGTCGCCGTCGATCGGCTGCAGGTCAGGAGCAAGCCGCCCATCACGCTGGAGCGGGTGGAGGCGCGTCCGCGCTGGCAGGCGTTGCTGCAGGGCCGGCTGGAGCTCGCCACCCTGGTGGTGCGCAATGCGGTGGTGCCGGAGAAGACGCTGGCGGTGCTGGCGGCCGGCACCAGCAAGAAGGGCGACCAACCGCAGCCCGCGGACCCGGGGCGAACGATGGCCATGTTGCCGCGGCGCGCGATCCTCGATGGCGTCACCTGGGTGTGGGCCAAGGGCGGGCGCAGCACCGTGGACGCGCAGTTCGATCTCGCGGGCGACGGCTGGCCGCAGGACGTGCGGATCGAGGTGCGGGAGGGACGCTTCCAGGGATCGAAGGCCGCGCTGGAGCGGGTGCCGGCAGGCCACTGGTTGCTGCGCGCCGACATCGGCGGCGGCACCGTCAACGGCCGGCTGCAGCTGCAGCCCCGACCCAAGGCGACGCCGCTGCTGGCGGCGCAGCTGACCACCTCCGGCGTCGAGGTGGCCGCGCTGACGGCGCCGAGCCGCACGCTGACTGGCCGCATCGACGCGAACACCAGCTTGCGCGCCGACCTGGGAGCGGCCGGCGGCCTGGTCGAGGGCGTCCAGAGCGAAACCCGTTTCACCATCCGCAACGCCGTCGTGCACGGCCTGGATCTCGTGCGGGCGGTGCAGACGATCGGCTTGAGCCGGGGTGGCGAGACGACGCTGGATACCCTGGCCGGGCAGGTGGTCACGCGCGGGCGCTCGGTGCAACTGAGCAACCTGGTCGCCACTTCCGGGCTGTTGTCCGCCACCGGCAGTGTGACCGTCGCGCCGAGTCGTGTCCTGAGCGGCCGTGTCACCGTCGATCTGGCGGCGTCCGCCGCCGGCCGGGCCATCGGAGTGCCGCTGGCGGTCGGCGGCACCCTGGATGCGCCCTCGGTGACGCTGACCCGCGGCGCGCTGCTGGGAGCGGCGATCGGCACCGCGGTGGCGCCGGGCGTGGGCACCGGGGCGGGCGCCAAGCTGGGCGACAGCATCGGCGAAGGCCTGCGCGGGCTGTTCGGGAAGTAGGCTGGCCCATGGCAGTCCGCGTCCTACAGCCGGGCGCGCGGCCCGCTGATCCTTGGCGCACTGCCGCCGGGCGAGGATCGCAGGGCAGGCACGGTGCCTGCACCACCAACGGCGCACCATGCATCTTTCCACCGTCGAGACCGTGCTCGAGTACCAGGTCAGGATTCCGACGCATTTTTGCTTCAACATCGAGGCAGCGCACTGGCCGACGCAGACCATCGTCAGCGAGCGGCTGGCCGTCTCGTCGGGGGTGGACCTGCGCAAGTTCACCGACGAGGGCAGCGGCAACCGGTTCTTCCGCTTCGACGCGGCGCCCGGCCCGCTGCTGGTGAACTACAAGGCCGACGTGGAGGTGCATTCGCAGCACGTCGGGGAGAACCTGCCGGAGGTGCCGGTGGGGCAGTTGCCCGACGCGATCTTCCACTACCTGATGCCGACCCGGTACTGCGAATCCGACCTGATGGGGCCGGTGGCGCAGGAGCTGTTCGGCAACGCGCCGCCCGGCATCTCTCGCGTACGCGCGGTGGTCAAGTGGATCCACGAGAACATCGCCTACCGCCCCGGCAGCACGCAGTCCACGACCACGGCGCGCGAGGTGTTCGAGCAGCGCGCCGGCGTCTGCCGCGACTTCGCGCACCTGGGCATCACCCTGTGCCGGGCACTGAACATCCCGGCCCGGATCGTGGTCGGCTACGTCTGGTTCGACGAGCCGCCGCAGGACTTCCACGCCATCTTCGAGGCCTGGATCGGCGGCCGCTGGGTGCTGTTCGATCCGACCGGGATGGCGCCGGTGGACCGGGTGGTGCGCATCGGCACCGGCCGCGATGCGAAGGACGTGGCGTTCAGCACCTTCTTCGGCGCGGTGGAGATGACGCGCATGGAAATCAAGGTGCTGGAGCACGAGCCGCGCACGACCCCCAACAGCGGCGAGGCCGTGGTGGAACTGGCGGCGGCCGGGGCCTGAGGCGGCTGCCGGCGGCGCAGCGCGACCCATGGAGGTTGGGCAGGCCGTGCGCATTGGCGCACACTACGCGCCCGTCACCGGCCCGATGCGGCCCGGGCCACTTACGTCGACAGGAGCCCCACCAATGTCCGAACTCTCAATGCCGATCAACGGGCTGGCAGCCAGCGCCGAACGCAACGCCACTTTCGAGCGCTGCAATCCTCTCGGCGGCGCGGTTGCCACGCGCGCACCCGCCGCTTCGCCCGCCGACGCCGTGCGGGCTGTCGAAGCCGCGTCGCAGGCCTTCCGGACCTGGAGCGAGACCGGACCCGGCCAGCGGCGCATGCTGCTGCTCAGGGCCGCCGACAAGCTGGAGGCCAAGCTGCCGCAGTTGGGCGAGGCGGTCGCGGCCGAGACCGGCGCCACCGGGATGTGGGCCGGCTTCAACGTGAAGCTGGCGGCCGGCGTGGTTCGCCCTCATCATCGGCTTCAACGTACTGCACTACTGGCGGTCGTACGGCCGGTACCCGACCTTCGACGAATACGGGCGCATGTACCCCGCACTGGTCCGGAATGGGCAGTGCAGTTGCTTTCGGTGCGGCGGCCGCCGGGTGTTCCTCCACAACCTGGGCCCGTTCCGTAGGCGCCACGTGTGCGCCACTTGCAGCACGGTGCTGTACCGCGGCTAGGTCTCGCAATCTGGCGCGGTTGCAACCTCAAGGCTCGTGAGCCACACGAGGGCATGCTCTCGCGTCGAGCCACACATCTCCCAGGACGCCATCAGCCCGCCGCAGCATCCGGGGCGCTCCGGTGCCGCGAAGATGTTGCACCGGTTGGACTCAGAGGCTG
>CAVPTY010000053.1:0-7436 GCA_963708655.1 uncultured beta proteobacterium | reverse complement strand
GGCCATCCACCAGCGCCTTGGCCGGCGCCGGGTGGAAGTCCACCAGCACCAGGTTGGCGCCGGCGATCACGCCCTGCGCGGCCGCGTGGTGAATGTCCTCGATACCGTCCGGTCCAACATCGCGGCGGCCGACCGAGTGCGACGGGTCGACGCCCACCGGCATGCGCGTCAGGCGCTTGACCACCGGCACGTGCGCGAAGTCGACCAGGTTGCGGTGCGGGTCGCCCAGGCTGGACTTGACCCCGCGCAGGCAGAACACGACCCGCTGGTTGCCTTCACTGGCCAGGTACTCGGCGGCGTTCAGCGATTCTTCCAGCGAGATACCGAAACCGCGCTTGAGCAGCACCGGGAATTCCTGCTGGCGGCCGATGGCCTTGAGCAACTCGAAGTTCTGTGTGTTGCGCGTGCCGACCTGCAGCATGACGCCGGTCGGCTGGCCCACGGCGGACAGCGCGTCGTTGATTTCCTGGATGTGCTTTTCGTGGGTGATCTCCATGGCGATCACCCGCACGCCGTGGCGGCCCGCCGATTCGAACACGAACGGCAGGCAGGCCGCGCCGTGGCCCTGGAAGGCATACGGACTGGTGCGCGGCTTGTAGGCGCCCATGCGGGCGCAGCGCAGGCCGTGCGCCGCCAACGCGGCGAAGGTGCGATCCACGTGCTCGCGGTTGTCCACCGCGCACAGGCCACCCAACTGTCCAGCCTGGCACCCAGCGGCGTGGCTACGCCCAGCCGACGCGCGAGATGACCGTCCAGCGCATCGGTCGCCAGCGCCAGCGCCAGCAGCCAGAGGAAAGGTTCCGCCAGCCCGCGATGGGCACACCACAGCAACACCGGCGCAAGCAGCAAACGCAGCACGCTCAACGCATTGGGGAGGTTGAGGTTGCTGGCGACCGCGGGCGTCCGCGTCACTGCCACGCCCTTCCCGGCAGGATACTCATGAGGGCTTGAGCAGGTCCTGGCCGATCGGGCCGTCCAGCACCGCGCGGGCGTGCGCCTTGTCACGGAACAGGAAAGGCACGTCGAGGATCTTGGTGTCCGGCACGAAGTTCGGCACCGGGCCGGTCGACGTCAGCGTCAGCTCCTGCGTGCCGAGCTGCACCGCCTCCATCGCCTGGCGCTCGCCGCCGAGCGAACCGTCGTAGAACGTCTGGATCTTGTAGCGGCCGTTGGTGCGCTTCTCGACTTCGCTGGCGAAGGTGTCGATGCCCACGCCCTGGTGCGAATTCTTGGCGGTCGAGATGTTGATCTTCATCACGGTCTGCGCGGCGGCGCCGGCGACCAGGCCGAGGGCGAGCGTGACGCCCAGGACGACTTGCGAGAGTTTCACTGACAGGCTCCAGTAGGTAGAAATTGACTCGGCAATTCTGCCAGACATTGCAAGTTGTCCGACAACTTGCAGGTCAGGGAAAACGCGGGCATCCGGGTGCGGACAATTCTCGCGTTCCATCGAGAAAGCGCAGCGCGCCGCTTGCTGGTCCGCGGCTCACATGTTCGCGTAGTTCGGCCCGCCGCCGCCTTCCGGCGTGACCCAGACGATGTTCTGCGTCGGGTCCTTGATGTCGCAGGTCTTGCAGTGCACGCAGTTGGCGGCGTTGATCTGCAGCCGGTCGCTGCCGTCCTCGTTCTTCACGAACTCGTAGACGCCGGCCGGGCAGTAGCGCTCTCCGGTCCCGCGAACTTCGCCAGGTTCACCTGCACCGGCACCGACGGGTCCTTCAGCGTGAGGTGCGCCGGCTGGTCCTCGGAGTGGTTGGTGTTGGAGACGAAGATCGACGACAGCCGGTCGAAGGTCAGCTTGCCGTCGGGCTTCGGGTACTCGATCGGCTGGCATTCGGACGCCGGCTTCAGGTACACGTGGTCCGGGTGCTGGCGGTGGATGGTCCAGGGGATGTGGCCGCGCAGCACGAACTGCTCGATGCCGGTCATCAGCGTCGCCACCGAGCGGCCCTTCTTGAACCACTGCTTGAAGTTGCGCGACTTGTTCAGCTCGTCGTAGAGCCAGGAACGCTCGAAGGCCTCGGGATACGCCGCCAGTTCGTCGTGCTGGCGGCCGGCGCGGATCGCCTCGTACGCCGCATCGGCCGCCAGCATGCCGGTCTTGATCGCGGCGTGGCTGCCCTTGATGCGCGACGAGTTGAGAAAACCGGCCTCGCAGCCGACCAGCGCGCCGCCCGGGAACACCGTCTTGGGCAGCGACAGCAGCCCGCCCGCCGTGAGCGCGCGCGCGCCGTAGCCGACCCGCTTGGCGCCTTGCGGCCCCTCGAAATACCAGCGGATGTTGGGGTGCGTCTTCCAGCGCTGGAATTCCTCGAACGGGCTGAGCCAGGGATTCTTGTAGTCCAGGCCCACCACGTAGCCGCAGGCAACGAGGTTGTCCTGCATGTGGTACATGAACGAGCCGCCGTAGGTCACGTCGTCGAGCGGCCAGCCGGCGCTGTGCAGCACCAGACCGGCCTTGTGCCGCGACGGGTCGATCTCCCACAGCTCCTTGATGCCGATGCCGTAGGTCTGCGGGTCGCGTCCCTCGTCGAGCTTGAACTGCGCGATGAGGCGCCGCCCGAGGTGGCCACGCGAGCCCTCGGCGAAGATCGTGTACTTGGCGTGCAGCTCCATCCCGAGCTGGAAGCTCTCGGTCGGCTCGCCGTCCTTGCCGATTCCCATGTTGCCGGTGGCCACGCCCTTGACCGAACCGTCGTCGTTGTACAGGACCTCCGCCGCGGCGAAGCCGGGGAAGATCTCCACGCCGAGGGCTTCGGCCTGCTGCGCCAGCCAGCGCGTGAAGTTGGCCAGGCTCAGCACGTAGCAGCCGTCGTTGTGGAAGCACGGGGGCAGCAGGAAGTTCGGCGTGCGGCTGGCACCGGTCTCGGTGGTGAAGAGGAAGATGTCCTCGGTGACCTCGGCTTCCAGCGGCGCGCCGCGCTCCTTCCAGTCGGGGAAGAGCTCGTACAGCGCGCGCGGATCCATGATCGCGCCCGACAGGATGTGCGCGCCGGGCTCCGACCCCTTTTCGAGCACCACCACCGAAACGTCCTGGCCGTGTCCGGCGGCGAGTTGCTTGAGGCGGATCGCCGCGGAGAGGCCGGCCGGTCCGGCGCCGACCACCACCACGTCGTATTCCATCGCTTCTCGCGGTCCGTACTGCGCCAGGATTTCTTCGTTCGTCATAGGGCTCTCGCTGATAATGTCTGTTCGAGATCAGTGCGTGCTCGCGGACCACGCAACGCATTGCATTCTATTGCCCGGGCGGCCAGAATCGAACGGCCGTTCTTCCTCGCATCGGTCCAATTCTGGCAGGAGAGTCCCGTGAGTTACAGCATCGATCTGTCCGGCCGCGTCGCTTTCGTGACCGGCGCTTCCAGCGGCCTCGGCGCGCAGTTCGCGCGCACCCTGGCCCGCGCCGGCGCCGGCGTGGTCCTCGCGAGCCGCCGCGTCGAGAAGCTCAAGGACCTGCGCGCGCAGATCGAAGCCGAAGGCGAGGACGCGCATGTGGTGGCGCTCGACGTCACCTCGGTCGACAGCATCAAGGCGGCGGTGGCCCATGCCGAGACCGAGATGGGCTCGATCGACATCCTCGTGAACAACTCCGGCGTGAGCACGACGCAGCGCATCCAGGACGTGACCGAGGAAGACTTCGACTACATCTTCGACACCAACGTGCGCGGTTCCTTCTTCGTGGCGCAGGAGGTCGGCAAGCGCATGCTGGCCCGTGCCCGCGGCGCGGCGCCGGGCACCTACACCGGCGGGCGCATCATCAACATCGCTTCGATGGCGGGCCTGAAGGTGCTGCCGCAGATCGGCGCGTACGCGATGAGCAAGGCCGCGGTGGTGCACATGACCAAGGCGATGGCGCTCGAATGGGGCCGCTTCGGCATCAACGTCAACGCCGTCTGCCCCGGCTACATCGACACCGAGATCAACCACCACCACTGGGACACCGAGCAGGGCCGCAAGTTGATGCAGATGCTGCCGCGCAAGCGCGTCGGCCAGCCCGAGTGGCTCGACGCGCTGATCGTGATGCTCGCCAGCAAGGAGAGCCACTTCATCAACGGCGCCGTGATCGCCGCGGACGACGGCTTCGGGGTCTAAAGCCGCATGCGCATCGAGATTCCAGAAAACCGGAAGCTGGTCCACGAAGCACGTCTTCCCATCCGCTGGGGCGACATGGACGCGATGGGCCACGTCAACAACACGACCTATTTCCGCTATCTGGAGACGGTGCGCATCGACTGGGCGCGCTCGATCGGCTGCCGGCCCGACCCGCAAGGGCAGGGGATCGTCATCATCAATGCCTTCTGCACGTTCTACAAGCAGCTGGAATACCCGGGCGACATCCTGGTGAAGATGTACGTGAGCGACGTCGGCCGCACCAGCTTCGAAAGCTGGGCGACCATAGAGCGGGCGGACGAACCCGGCGTCGTCCATGCCGCCGGCGGCGCGACGACGGTGTGGGTGGAGTTCCCGGCGCAGAAGTCCGCGCCGCTGCCGGACTGGTTCCGCGCGCACCTCGTATAGCGCGCCGGGCCGGCCGTCACTTGTGCTTCGGCAGGCGGCCCATCAGGTAGAACTCCGGATTGGGCTGCATGTTCGAGAAGCTCGCCATCCGGTTGGACAGGCCGAAGAACGCCGTGATCGCCGCGATGTCCCAGGCGTCCTCGTCCGAGAACCCGTGCGCGTGCAGCGGCTCGAAATCGGCGTCGTCGATCTCGTGCGCGCGCTGGCAGACCTTCATCGCGAAATCGAGCATCGCGCGCTGGCGCGGCGAGATGTCGGCCTTGCGGTAGTTCACGGCCACCTGGTCCGCGACCATGGGCTTCTTCTCGTAGATGCGCAGGATGGCGCCATGCGCCACGACGCAGTAGAGGCACTGGTTGGCGGCGCTGGTGGCCGTGACGATCATCTCGCGGTCGCCCTTGGTGAGGGAGCCGCCCTCCTTGAGCATCAGTGCGTCGTGGAAGGCGAAGAAGGCCCGCCACTCGGCGGGGCGCCGCGCGAGCGCCAGGAAGACATTGGGCACGAAGCCGGCCTTCTCCTGCACTTCCAGCACCCTGGCCTTGATGTCCTCGGGCAGGTCCTTGAGTTCGGGCATGGGATAGCGGTTCGTGGTCATGGCAGCTCCTTGGTGTCTCCCGCCAGCGTAGCGCCTTCGCCGCCGCCGGGCTATCGGCTTGGCGACTCTGAAGGCGGGTTCAGTACGCAGAGGACGCAAAGGATACGCAGAGAGCGCAGAAGAAATCCATCGAGAATGAGGAAGAGCGGTTCTCTGTCTCCTTACCTTCTGCTGTTTTTTTTGCGTCTTTCTGCGGAACCTCTGCGTCCTCTGCGTACGGGTGTCCGCTCCCGCATTCCCGTCAGTTCCCCGCCATCAGCTTGTGCACCAGGTCGGCCGTCGTGTTCGCCTTGTACTTGCGCATCAGCCGGGCCCGGTAGATCTCCACCGTCCGGTGGCTGATCGCCAGCGTGCGGCCGATCTCCTTGGACGTCATGCCGTCCAGCAACCGCGCCGCCACTTCGCGCTCGCGCGCCGTCAGCTCCGCCTTCACGGGCCGCTGCGAGCTCAGGTCCTCGAACGCCCAGATGCCGGATTCGTGCGGCGCCTCGCGATTCAGCGCGCGCCCGGTCACGTGGCACCAGAACACCTCGCCGTTCGCCCGCTTCATGATGCGGTCGTCGGAGTAATGTCCCTTGGCGTTGAGGATCGGCGCCATGCGGGCCCCCAGCCGTTCGTACTCGTCCGCGCTGGGATACAGCACCTGGAACGACTGGCCGATCAGCAGTTCGCGCGAGGCGCCGAACATCTCGCACAACTGCTCGTTGCAGTCGACGATGGCACGGTTGCGCGAGAGGCACAACCCCACCGGCGCCAGCGTGAACGCAACCCGATAGTCGACGTCCATAGTGCTAATCTCTACGAGGAACTACGTAACTCATTAAGTAGTATCGTACTGAATCCGGAGCATCACCCCACCGGCTTTTCCTCCAGGAGACTTCTTTCGTGAACAAGATCTATCCCTCCGCCGCGGCGGCGCTGAAGGACGTCGTGCGCGACGGCCAGTTGCTGGCCGTCGGCGGCTTCGGGCTCTGCGGCATCCCCGAGGCGCTGATCGAGGCCTTGCGCGACAGCGCCGTGAAGAACCTCACCGTCATTTCCAACAACGCGGGCGTCGACGGTTTCGGCCTGGGCAAGCTGCTCGAGACGCGGCAGATCAGGAAGATGATCTCCAGCTACGTCGGCGAGAACAAGGAGTTCGAGCGCCAGTACCTGGCCGGCGAGCTGGAGCTCGAATTCACGCCGCAGGGCACGCTGGCCGAGAAGCTGCGCGCCGGCGGCGCCGGCATCCCGGCGTTCTTCACCAAGACCGGCGTCGGCACCATCGTGGCCGAGGGCAAGGAACTGCGCGAATTCGACGGCGAGACCTATGTCATGGAGCGGTCGCTGGTGCCGGACGTGGCGCTGGTGAAGGCGCACGTGGCCGACAAGTCCGGCAACCTGCAGTTCCGCCTCACCGCGCGCAACTTCAATCCGGCCGTGGCGATGGCCGGCAAGATCTGCATCGTCGAGGTGGAACACATCGTCGAGACCGGCGCCCTGGTGCCCGACCAGGTCCACCTGCCCGGCATCTACGTGCACCGCATCGTGCACAACCCGCATCCCGAGAAGCGCATCGAGAAGCGCACGCTCACTGTCTAGACGAATTCGCGGGACGGGCTTGGCTCGTCCCCGGCAGATTGGAGAACCTGATATGCGTTGGACCCAAGAACAGATGGCCGCCCGCGCGGCGCAGGAACTGCAGGACGGCTTCTACGTGAACCTGGGCATCGGCATCCCGACGCTGGTCGCCAACTACGTGCCGCCGGACAAGGAGGTGTGGCTGCAGTCCGAGAACGGCATGCTGGGCATCGGCCCGTTCCCCACCGAGGACGAGGTCGACGCCGACCTGATCAACGCCGGCAAGCAGACGGTCACCACCATTCCCGGCTCGTCGATCTTCGGCAGCCACGACAGCTTCGCGATGATCCGCGGCGGCAAGATCAATCTGTCGATCCTCGGCGCGATGCAGGTGAGCGAGCACGGCGACCTCGCCAACTGGATGATCCCCGGCAAGATGGTCAAGGGCATGGGCGGCGCGATGGACCTGGTGGCCGGCGTGCCGCGCGTCATCGTCCTGATGGAACACGTCGCGAAGAAGAAGGACGGCACCGAGGACCTCAAGATCCTGCCCAAGTGCACGCTGCCGCTGACCGGGGTGGGCGTCGTCGACCGCATCATCACCGACCTGGCCGTCATGGACGTGACGCCGCAGGGGCTGAAGGTGGTCGAGATGGCGCCAGGCGTGACCATGGACTACCTGCAGTCCAAGACCGGCGTGAAACTGCACTAGCAGGCCAGTCGCCGCGACCAGGAAAGCTGCGCCCGTCGCGGCTTTTTTGTTGCC
>CAVPTY010000052.1:0-12053 GCA_963708655.1 uncultured beta proteobacterium | reverse complement strand
GCGCAGGTAGTCGAGCAGGTCGAAGGCGCGCCGCGCCATGTCCGGGCTGCGCAGCAGCGCGTTGTACGGACCGCCGAGCGCGGCGCTGGAGACCTTGAGGATGTCGTCGGCGAGCGGCCGCACGGCAGGCGGCAGGTCGGCGTAGGCGAGTTGGGCGAGACGTTCGGACATCGGCCCATTCTGGGAGCGCCGCGGCGGCATCCCGATGAGTGCATACCCCAAGACCGCGGCCGGCCGCGCCGTCAGTCGACCAGGCGGACCGGGTCCTGCGGCGTCGGCAGTCGCATGGTGAACACCGTTCCGTGCTCGGCGTCGGAGGTCACGTCCAGCGTCCCTTGGTGGCCCAGGGCCACCTCGCGCGCGATGAACAGCCCGAGGCCGAGGTTGGTGGAAGGCCGCTCCGGGGCGGCCGCCGACCGGCTCGACAGTTGCACCAGGGGATCGAAGATGACCTGCAGCGACTCGGGCGGGATCGGCTCGCCCTGGTTGGTCACCGCGATCACGATCTCCGGCCCCTGGCGGCCGACGAGCACGCTGATCGGCGAGGCCGGATCGCCATGCTGCAGCGCGTTGTTCAGCAGGTTGGACAGCGCCTGGCGCAGCCGCGCGTCGTCGACCACCCCCACCAGATCGTCCGGCACTTCCAGCGACAGCGTCCGCTCCGGCCGCGCCGAGCGGACTTCGTCGACCGCGGCGCGGCAGATCGCCAGCATGGAGCACGGCTTGGGCGACACCGGCAGCCCCTTGCCCAACTGGGTACGGCTGTATTCGAGCAGTTCGCGGATCATGCCGGCCATCTCCTTGGCGCTGCGCTGGATCTGCACCGACTGCTTGCGCACGCCTTCGGCGGTGGCGCTGCGCTCGATGAGCTGGCTGAGCATGGCGATGGCGCTGAGCGGGCTGCGCAGGTCGTGCGCCAGGATCGCCATGAAGGTATCGCGCGAGAGGGCCAGTTCGGCCGCGTAGCGCGAGGTCGATTCCGCCACCGCCTGGTCGACCGCCTCGTTGAAGCGGATCACATCGTCCAGCACCGCGGAGTCGATCAGCTTCGGGTTCGAATGCGTCCACAGCCGGATCACGCTGGCGCGCAGCGCCCGGTATTCGGCGCCAAGCTGGTTCATGTCGAAGCCGCTCACGTGACGCAGCGCGCCGTGGGTGGCCGCGGCCGTCTCGCGCGCGGACAACGGCGGGGCCAGGCCCTTCGACTTGTCCGACTGCGCCAGCGCCGTCTGCGTCGATTCCAGGTCTTTCGCGATGGCCAGCAGGATCGGCTTGGCGTGGTCGCGCAGCGCCAGCGCGCTCATGGTGGTCGCGGCGGGTTCCATGGTGGTGGCGAAGGTCTGCCACTCGGCGACGATCGCTTCCATGTTTTCGGTGATGAAGCGCGAGAGCGTCATGTGTGCGTGGCGATCCTGAAGGACTCCGTGAAACGGCGAGTGTGATGGCAAAGGCCGCGCCCCGTCGGTGCGGTAGCGCACGCCTGCGGCGAAAAGGGTTTTTCTCCGCGCCACGCGTGACGGCGCCAGCGCGGCGCCGGCCGGCCGACCTATCGCGCCGTGAGCGCCAGCTTGAGCGTCACCGCCTTGCCGGCGGCGGCTTCCACCTGCGCCGGCGCCCCGGCGGCGACCCGGGCCGGATCGACGCCGTCCTCCTGCAACGCCGCCAGCACGGCCTGCGCGCGGTGCGCGCCCAGTTGCGCCAGGGCGTCGGCGGCCAGGGGCTGCTCCTGGTTCAGGCGCTCGATCAATGTGCCGTAGAAGGCGCCCGCGTCGGCGACCTGCGGCTCGCCCTGGATCATCTTGCCCGCCCGCTGCAGCAGGGACAGTTTGCCCGGCGCCGCCGACGCCTTCGCATCGCCGGCTGCACTTGCCGCAGGCACGGGCGCCGCGGCCACCGCTTCGGCAGCCTTCTTCTGCCGGTCCAGGTCGTCTTCGCCGAAGCGGGCCGCATACAGTTCGCGCACCGCGCTGCGCACGGAACGGCGGTCCAGGTCCACGGGCCCCGGTTCCTCGCCTGGCTGCAGCTTGACGCCGGCGCGGCGCGCGATCTCCTGCCGCACGGCGCGCGCGCGCATCGCGGCCCCGTCCGCCGCCTCGCTGTACTGGCCGGGCACCGAGAGTTTGAGCTGCGGGCGCTTGGCGAGCAGCTGCGCGATCTGCTTCAACTTCTCGCGCTCGGGCGGCAGCAGCCTGTCGCTGCCGGCATCGAAGGCGATGCCCTCCAGCTTCTCGCCGCTGATCCCGAGCAGCGCGCCGATGGCGCGGAACGGCGCCGTGACGATCCTGGTCAGCACCGTGCCGATCGCCTTCCAGATCAGCGCCCCGTAGCTGAACTGCGGATCGTCGAGGTTGCCGGACACCGGCAGGCCCAGGTCGATGCGCCCGTCGCTGTCCTTGAGCAGGGCGATCGCCAGTTCCAGCGGCAGCTTGAGCGCGTCCGGGCTGTCCACGCGCTCGCCCAGCGTGAGCTTGTCGATGACGATCTGGTTCTCGCCCGCCAGTTGCCTGCCGCGCACCTTGTATTGCAGGTCGAGCGAGATCTTGCCCTCGGCGATCCGGTAGCCGGCGAATTTCATCGCGTACGGCGAGGTCGGCACCATGTCCACGTTCCTGAACACGACGCTGACGTCGGTGTTCTCGGCCGGCGCGAACGGGTTGAGCTCGCCGCGCACCCGCGCCAGCCCGTATTCGTCGACCCGTCCGTCGAGCTCGATCTGGCTGCGCGAGCGCCGGTTGGACGACAACCCGTTGACGACACCGTTCAGCTCGTAGATCTTGGCGCTGAACTGCGGCCGCAGGCTCAGGTCCGTGAAGTCCAGCTTCGCGTCCTGCACCCGCACCCGCCGCACCCGGACCGGGAACGGGTCTTCGTCGCTGCGGGCCGCGGTGGCCGTCGCCGCCGCAGGCTTGGCTGGCGGCCGCACCAGCAGGCGCGCGGCATTCAGGCTGCGGTCGTCCTCGATGATCAGCTTGGCGTTGGGCGCCACCACCCGCAGCTCGGGAATGTCCAGCCGGTTGGGGTTGAGGCTGGCCGTGAAGCCATCGGCCCGCACGTCCTTCCATGAGGCAAAGGCGTCGCCGTCCACCTCGTTCAGCGCGAGCCCGGCCACGTTGAGCGCGCCCACGTAACGCAGGCTCGGATGTCCGTTCTTGCCCGCGCCACCGGTGACGCGCCCGTGCGCCGACAGGTTGCCGCCGGCGATCTTCAGTTTGAGGTGCTGCGCCAGGAGGGGCTGCAGCGGGGCCAGTGCCAGTTGCTTCACCCGCACGCCCGCCTGCAGCGCGCCGCTGTCCGGCACCACGCTGCCTTGCGCCGAGAGCTGGCCGCCCTCGCGCAGGCTCAGGCTGGCGTCGAACTTCACCGGCTGCTTCAGGTCGGTGCCGGCGCCGGCGAGCTTGACGGCCAGATCGTCGACGTGCACTTTCACGCCGGAGCCCTGGTCGTGCACGTCGGCGCTGAACTTCGCCAACTCCACGCGCTGCGCGGCCGCGCTCCACGGTGGCCCCGCCGCCGCGACCGCCGCCGGGGCCGGCGCGAACTTCGGCAGCAGGCCCAGCAGGTCGAGCTCGCCCTTGGCATTGCGGATCAATTGCAGCTGGCCGCCTTGCGCGTAGACACGACCCAGCAGCGCGCGGCGGGCCGCGAGGTCGAGCGTCCCGTCGCTGAACCCCACTTGCGCCAGTTTGATCGGCGTCTGCTGGCCGCTGGCAAACACCAAGTCGTCCGCCGAAAACGCCATGTGGGCGAGCCGCACCTGCAGTTCGGCACCCGCCTGTTGCGCCGTCGCCTGCAACTGCAGCCGCAGCCGCCCGGCGTCCAGCCGCACCGGCGGACTGACGGTTTCGTCCACCGCCGCCAGCGCCATCTGGTCCAGCGATACCTGCTGCACCGTCAATTTCCAGTCGGCGACCGCCGCTTCGCGTTGGCCCGGGGCGGCCGCAGCCGGACCCGCCGTGGTCACCATCAGGTTGGCCAGGTCCAGCTCGCCCTTGGCGTCGCGACGCACGGCAAGCCGCCCGCCTTCGGCGCGCACGCCGGCGACCGTCGCCTCGCGCCGCGCGAGATCGGCATCGACGCCATCGACGCCAAGCCGGGTCAGCGTGGCGAACGAGTCGCTGGCGCCTTCGCGCGCCAGCGCCAGGTCGCCCAGCGCCAGCTTCGCGCCGGCCAGTGCAGCCTCGAACCTGCCGTCGGCATACGAGAAGCGGTACGGCAGCGTGGCCGAGAGCTGCCCCGCGGCGACCCGCGCCCTGGTGTACGACTGCAGGTAGACCGAGACTTCCGGCAGAGAGACGTTTTCCAGCGTCAGCTCGCCGCTGCCGCGGATCGGGTTGACCGAGGCGGTGCCGCGCCAATGCACCTTGCCGCCGCGCACCGACTGCGCGTTGAACGTGTGCGTGTCGGCCTGGCCGGGCAGCGTGCTGAAGTCGGTCAGGGTGAAGGCGATCGGCGAGAACACGTTGTCGTAGCCGGCGCGGCGGTCGTGCATCTCCACCTTGCCTTGCTCCAGCGCAAAGTGGTCGATGACCAGGCGCGGCAGTTCCGACGGCGCCTCGTCGCGCGGGCGCCGATTGATCGTGTCGAGCAGTTCCGCCAGGTTGAACCGGCCATCCGGCGTGATCACCAGGTTGGCGCTGGGCGCCGTCAGGCGGATGGCGGCAAAGGTCCACGCCCGCCGCACCAGCGACCGCCATTCGAAATCGACGTCCAGCGCATCGAGCGCCAGCAGGGGCGCGCCATCCGCTTGCGCCAGCCGCAGGTCGCGCGCCGCCAGCCGCAAGGTGAAGGGGTTGAACTCGACCTCGGTCACCGACGCTTGCCGCGCCAACTGCGACTGAGCGTACTTGGGCAGCTGATCCTTGATGAGGAAAGGCACCAGCCAGAAGCCGGCCGCCGCATAGAGCGCGACGAGCCCGGCCGCACCTGCCACCCACCGCCTCCACCGGAACTTGAACGACTGCATGTCCTTGCCTTGCACCGGCCAGCGACACGGACCGGCCTAGACAGAATAGCCTGCATCCGCCGGCGCAGGAGCGCGCGCCGGGCCGGCGGACGAAATGCCTCCGATGAGCTATACATGATTCGGCGGGCGCATCGCCTGGCGGCGCGCCTCGTCAGCCACCCCACGATGACCACGGTGCACGTGATGCAACGCCCGCCCAACCACAAGGCGCCAGTGCCGGCGGCCAGCCACGCCATCCCCGAGGCGTACTGGAGCGTGCCGGCCGAAGCGCTGATGGCGCAACTGGCGTCGAGCACGCAAGGGCTGTCCCGGCGCGAGGCCGCGAGCCGCCTGCGGCGCGACGGGCCCAACGCGCTGCGGGTCACGAAGCGGGCAACGGCGCTGGGGCTCCTGGCCAGCCAGTTCAAGAGCCCGCTGGTGCTGATCCTCATCGTGGCCTCGCTCATCTCCCTGATCGCAGCCGAATGGATCGACGCCGGCATGGTGCTGGTGGTGGTCGTCGGCAGCACCCTGCTCGGCTTCGGACAGGAATACGTCGCCGGCAATGCGATCGAGCGGCTGCGCTCCAAGGTCACCATCCATTCGGTCGTCGTGCGGGAGGGCCAGCCGGTCACGGTGCCGTCGGAACAGGTGGTGCGGGGCGATGTGGTACAGCTCTACGCCGGCAGCCTGGTGCCGGCCGACGGCGTGGTGCTCGAGGCCAGGGACTTCTTCGTCAACCAGGCGGTGCTCACCGGCGAAACCTTCCCGGTGGAAAAGCACCCCGGCACCGCCGCGCCGAAGGACGGCATCACCGCGCGCGGCAACTGCGTCTTCATGGGCACCAGCGTCGCCAGCGGCACGGCCCGACTGCTGGTCGTGCGGACCGCCAGGGACAGCGTCTTCGGTCAGATCGCCGGCAAGCTGGCCCTGCGGCCGCCGCTCACCGAATTCGAGCGCGGCCTGCATCGCTTCGGCTACCTCCTCACCCGCGTCATGCTGGCGATGGTGGTGGTGGTCCTGGCCACCAACATCTTCATGCAGCGACCGGCCATCGCGTCGCTGCTGTTCGCGCTGGCGCTGGCCGTGGGGCTCACCCCCGAACTCCTGCCCGCGATCGTCAGCATCACGCTGTCGCACGGCGCCCGGCGGATGACCAGGCTGGGCGTGATCGTGCGGCGGCTGAACGCGATCGAGAACCTGGGCAGCATGGACGTGCTGTGCACCGACAAGACCGGCACGCTGACCGCGGGCGTGGTGCAGCTCGACGGCGCGGTAGACATCGACGGCGCGCCGAGCGATGCCGTGCTGCGGCTGGCCGCGATCAACGCGCAGTTCCAGTCCGGGCTGCCCAACCCCCTGGACGACGCCGTGCTGGCAGCCGCCACCAAGGCCGGCGCCGACCTGGCGACAGCGCACAAGGTCGACGAGATTCCCTACGACTTCGTGCGCAAGAGCTTGTCGGTCGTGGCCGCCGACGCTGCCGGCACCTGCACCCTGATCAGCAAGGGCGCCCTGCAGAACGTGCTCGGTTCTTGCACCAGCGCGGGTACCGCCGGCCACCCGCTCGAGGCCGCGACGCGCGAGCGCATCGAAGCGCGCTACGCCGAGTGGAGCGCGCACGGCTACCGCGTGCTTGGCGTGGCGTGGCGAACGGTGGAAGCGCGCACCGGCCCTTACGCGCGGGAGGACGAACGCGACCTGTGCTTCGCCGGCTTCCTGCTGTTCCTGGACCCGCCCAAGCCGGGCGCCCGCCAGACAGTGATCGACCTGGCCGCGCGTGGCGTGGCGCTGAAGATCATCACCGGCGACAACCGCAAGGTGGCCCGGCACGTGGCCGAAGCGGTCGAACTGCCCAG
This sequence comes from uncultured beta proteobacterium, assembly GCA_963708655.1. GTDB lineage: Bacteria > Pseudomonadota > Gammaproteobacteria > Burkholderiales > Burkholderiaceae_C > Ramlibacter. Next base: position 5,252 of record CAVPTY010000052.1, on the reverse strand, counting down.
CGTGAGCGTGATGACCGGCGCCGAACTCGACGAGATGGGCGACGACGCCCTGATGCACCGGGCGCGCCACACCTCTGTGTTCGCCGAGGTCGACCCGAACCAGAAGGAGCGCATCATCCTGGCGCTGCGCAAGACGGGCCACGTCGTCGGATACATGGGCGACGGCATCAACGACGCCCTGGCGCTGCACACCGCCGACGTCGGCATTTCGGTGGACACCGCGGTGGACGTGGCCAAGGACGCGGCCGACTTCGTGCTGCTGCGCAAGGACCTGGGCATCCTGCGCCGCGGCATCGACGAAGGCCGCATGACCTTCGCCAATACGCTCAAGTACATCCTGACCACCATCAGCGCCAACTTCGGCAACATGTTCAGCATGGCGGTTGCATCGGTCTTCCTGCCCTTCCTGCCACTGCTGGCGTCGCAGATCCTGCTCAACAACTTCATGTCCGACATTCCGGCGACGGCGATCGCCAACGACCGTGTCGACCAGGAGTGGATGGCGAAGCCGCGGCGCTGGGACACGGTATTCATCCGCGACTACATGGTGCTGTTCGGGCTGATCAGCTCGCTGTTCGACTTCCTCACCTTCGGCGCGCTGCTGTGGGTGTTCCAGGCGGCGCCCGAGGTGTTCCGCACCGGCTGGTTCCTCGAATCGCTGCTCACCGAACTGGTGGTGGCGCTGGTGGTGCGCACGCGCGGCCCGTTCTGGCGCAGCCGGCCCGGCACACTGCTGCTGGTCACCACCTTCGCCGTCATCGCGATGGCACTGGCGCTGCCTTACCTTCCGTTCAGCGCCGTCTTCGGTTTCGTCCCCCTGCCGGCGCCGCTGCTGCTGACGATGATCGGCCTGACGATCGCCTACGTGCTCGCCGTCGAATCCGGCAAGAAATGGTTCTACGCCAGACTGGAGGACGCGGGCCGGTAGCGACATGGAGGCGGCCACCCGCCATCCGGCGCCGATTGACCGCGGTCAAGGAAACCCCACCCGGCGGGCCCTATACATCCCTTGGCAGTTGGTGCAGCACGCGTGAACATCACGTTCACCGGGACACCGCGGCGCTGCCAGCAAGGGAGAACCATCATGCTGTTCATCAGCAAACCGTTGAGCAACGAGGTGACCGGCGCGGCGGAAGAAGCCCGTCGGACCACCACCCACGCGCTGGAGAGAGCGAGCGAACTGGCCACCGATACCACCCGCAAGGTGTGCGCCGGTTTCGAGGATGCCAGCGCCGCCGCGCAATATCAGCTGGCGCGCTACGGCAGGCTCAGCCGCCGCTTCGTCGCGGAGCGGCCGGTGGCATCGGCATTGATCGCGGTCGCCGCAGGCGCCGCGGTCGTCGCGGTGGCACTGGCGATGTTGCGCAACCAGCGCGACCGGTCCTGAAAACGCAAGCACTCCGGTGCGAAAGGAAGAAGCCATGAACTACGCGCGTGCACTCGCATTGGCCATGCTGGCCGGTGCCACGATCGTCGGCACCGGCTGCGCGGTCGTCCGCGGCCAGGAAACCGTGGGCGCCTATGTCGACGACGCCACCATCACGGCGCAGGTCAAGGCCAAGCTGGTGGAAGACAAGACCGTCGACGCCGGCGCCGTGAAGGTGGAAACGCTCAACGGCACGGTGTCCCTGTCCGGCTTCGCGAACTCCAGCGCCGAGAAGGCGCAGGCCGAATACATCGCACGCGGCACCAAGGGGGTGCGGCAGGTGATCAATGGCTTGACAGTGCGTCCGTGAGGCGGGCGGGCCCGCGGCTCGTCGCGAGTCGATGAGCCGGGTCGTTCCGTCGAGAGTTGGCCGTATAAAATGCATTTTCTGTATTTTTACGGCCAATGGACTTCCTCCCGCTCCCGGACAACGCCGCGCGCCAGCTGATCGATTCGATCACCGTCTTTGATGAACACATGCGCGTGCAGGCGCAAGCGCGTCGGTACAGCGGAGGCATGTACTGGAAGAGGCAGGGAGATTACGAGTACCTCGTCAGGACCGCACCGGACAACAGGCAGAGCCGCATGGGGCCCCGCGGCGCCGAAACCGAGAAGACGTTCGACGACTTCATCGGCCGCAAACGCGAAATCGAAGCCCGACTCAAGTCGCTGCGCGAAGCACGAAACAGCCATCAACGCCAGGGGATTCGAAGTCGACTTCCTGCGCCGCCAGCCCGAGGAGGACGACCCACACCCTTTCCGCTTCTCGGACGACGAGAACGACCTGTGGCCGGTGCAGGCCGTACGCGCGTCCGTGCTCACCAGCGCGCCGCGCTTCGATCACGTCGTGGTGTCGGCCGCCGGGCGCATGGCGCTGATGCGCACAATTGCTCCGGCGTCATTCGTCGAGTTCAAGCGTTGGATGGCAGCGAAGGCGCCGCAGCGGCCAGAGGCAAAACGGCGGCGCGACCTGCGCCAGGCCGAGATCGTGCAGAAGCTGCTGGGTGAGGGGTTGCTGGTGGGGCCGGGTGCACGCGCCTCGTGACTGGCCGCGGATCCGGCTCGATCCGAGCAGGAACTCACGACCCCCCGCAACACGCTGACTTGCCGGCCTCCTGCACGGGCGGGCACGGCACCGTTCCGTACGAGCAGTACACGCAGCAGTCGCCGGGCTTGGGCCGCAGCACTGCATGGCATTGCTCGCATTCGTAGAACCACTGGCACGCATCGGTGGGCATGGTTTCAGCTTTGGCGTGCCCGCAGTGCGGGCAGGTCAGCACGGATTCGAGGATCATGGGCCAAGCCGATCGAAAGAGTGAAGGCGCAAGAAGGCGTCCAGGCTGAGGACAGGGCAGCCGCCCGCGCGCTCGAACACCTTCGCCAGCGCCAGCAGGTCGCCGTCGCCCGACACCAGTGCCCGTGCTTTGCCGGCCACCGCGAGATGCAGGAATACGACGTCCATGGGGTCTCGACAGTCCGGCACCGGCGGCGGCGGTTGCGGAATGCGCACGCTCTTCACATACGGCAGGTAGTCGGCCACCAGTTCCCCCTGCTCCTGCAGGCTCAGGCCGAACTTCGGGTAGGCGAGTACGCGCACCAGTTCCTGCGCGGTCGCCGTGCAGGCCAACGGCAGGACCAGACCGCGCTGCCAGGCAAGCCGCAGCCGGCCGGCCGGGCCGCTGCCGAACACCAGCGCCGACAGCACCACGTTGGTGTCGAGCACCACGCGCAACGGCGCGCTCATGCCTTGCGGGCGCGCTTGCGAGCCGGTTCCTTCTTTGCCTTGGCGCCGGCCTGGTACGCCGCGGAAGGTTCCGCTACCGGGGCGGCGCCCGGCGCTTGCCCCCTGGCCCAGGCCACCGCGGCCGCGATGTCCGAGTCCTGCAGGTTCATCTCCGCCAGCTTGGCGCGCACGGCATCGCCGCGCTGAATGCGTACCGGCGTCAGGATGATCTGCCCGGCCCGGGCTTCCACGTCGAAGTACTCGGTAGCGCCAACCGCCTGCGTGATGCTCTTTGGCAGCGTGAGCTGGTTCTTGGAGGTGATCTTGGCGAGCATGGGGAAGCGGCAGGTAGGGAACCCTTACTTTAGCCCAATTACCGCAACCTGTCGCAAGTCCCGGCGAGTAGCTAGCAGCCGCAGGAGCCGACTCGGGGCAAGCCCGAACTCGAGCTGCCGCCTGCCGCCTGCCGCCTGTTGGCTGTTGGCTGTTGGCTGTTGGCTGTTGGCTGGCGGCTGGCGGCTGGCGGCTGGCGGCGGCTTGGTAAGTCCCTTTCAAACTGGCTCAGCGCAGGCCCGCGCGCGCCTCAGCTGCCCACCTCCACCTCGGCGCCCAAATCCCCGGCGATCAGCTTGAACTGCTCCAGCGCCGCCTGCAGGTCGTCCACGATCTCCTGCGCGATCACCTCGGGCGCCGGCAGGTTGTCGCTGTCGGCAAGGCTTTCGTCCTTGAGCCAGAAGATGTCGAGGCTGGCCTTGTCGCGGGCAATCAGTTCATCGTAGCGTGTAGCGCGCGCCAGCGGCCCTCCGGGTTGCTCGGGCGCTCCAGGTGGCTTTGCGCTTGTGGCGGTTGGCGGGGTTGTAGCACGTCACGAACTCATCGAGGTCTGCGCGCTGCAAGCGGGTTGGTCTTGAGCGTGAAGTGCTTGTTGGTGCGCAGGTCGTAGATCCACAGCTTCTTGGTCCACGGCGTCTCGCTGGCGGGCTTCTTGTCGAAGAACAGCACGTTGGCCTTGACGCCCTGCGCGTAGAACAGGCCCGTGGGCAGGCGCAGCAGCGTGTGCACGTCGCACTCGTGCAGCAGCTTGCGGCGGATGGTCTCGCCGGCGCCGCCCTCGAACAGCACGTTGTCCGGCACCACCACGGCGGCGCGGCCGTGAATCGCTCAGCAGCGTCTTGATGTGCTGGACGAAGTTGAGCTGCTTGTTGGAGGTGGTCGCCCAGAAGTCGTCGCGCTCGATGATGTCCTTTTCCGTCGTTGTCCGGCCGTCCTCGCCCACGATCACGGTGCTGCTCTTCTTGCCGAACGGCGGATTGGCCAGCACCACGTCGAACCGGCTGCCTGGGTCCGCGCCCAGCGCGTCCCCCACGATCACGGGGACCGACTTCTCGGAGCCGATGCCGTGCAGCATCAAGTTCATGGCGCAGACGCGTGCCGTCGCCTGCACCAGTTCGTACCCCGTGAAGGCCTTTTCCTTCAGGTGCTGCTTTTCACCGCGGGTGAGCGTGGGGTTGTGCTCGACGATGTGGTTGTAGGCCGTGAAGAGGAATCCGCCGGTGCCGCAAGCCGGGTCACAAATGCGTTCGCCCGCCTTCGGTGCAATGCAATCCACCATCGCCTGGATCAGCGCGCGGGGCGTGAAGTACTGGCCAGCGCCGCTCTTGGTGTCCTGCGCGTTCTTTTCCAACAAGCCCTCGTAGGCGTCGCCCTTCACGTCCGCGCCCAGTATGGTCCAGGTCTCGGCGTCGATCAGGTCCGCGATCACCCGGCGCAACTTGGCCGGGTCCTGAAACTTGTTCTGCGCCTTGCCGAAGATCAAGCCCAGCGTGCCCTTCTGTTGGCCCAGCGCCTCCAGCACGTGGCGGTAGTGGTCGAAAAGCTCGTCGCCGTCCTTCGCTAGCAATGACGGCCACGAGTACGCTCCTGGCACGATACTGGCTTGGTTGTGCGGCGGCTGCGCGCGTTCGTCGGCCATTTTGAGGAACAGCAGGTAGGTGAGCTGCTCCACATAGTCGCCGTAGCTCATACCATCGTCGCGCAACACATTGCAGTAGTTCCAGAGCTTCTGGACGAGGGTGTTGGTGTTCATTCTTGGTTTGTTGCCTA
>CAVPTY010000051.1:0-19568 GCA_963708655.1 uncultured beta proteobacterium | reverse complement strand
GGACACGTCGAGCATCGGCATCAAGCCGGTGTCCAAGGAAGGAACGACGCGCCTGGTGCGCAAGGCGATCCAGTACGCGATCGACAACGACAAGCCGAGCGTGACGCTGGTCCACAAGGGCAACATCATGAAGTTCACGGAAGGCGGCTTCCGGGACTGGGGCTACGAACTGGCGCAGAAGGAGTTCGGCGCGGTGGAGATCGACGGCGGCCCGTGGTGCAAGTTCAAGAACCCGAAGACCGGCAACGAGATCATCGTCAAGGACGTCATCGCCGACGCCTTCCTGCAGCAGATCCTGCTGCGGCCGGCCGAGTACAGCGTGATCGCCACGCTGAACCTCAACGGCGACTACATCTCCGACGCGCTGGCCGCGCAGGTCGGCGGCATCGGCATCGCCCCCGGCGCCAACCTGAGCGACACGGTCGCGATGTTCGAGGCCACCCACGGCACGGCGCCCAAGTACGCCGGCAAGGACTACGTGAACCCGGGTTCCGAGATCCTGTCGGCCGAGATGATGCTGCGCCACATGGGCTGGATCGAGGCGGCCGACCTGATCATCAGCTCGATGGAGAAGTCGATCGCGAGCAAGAAGGTGACCTACGACTTCGCCCGCCTGATGGACGGCGCGACGCAGGTGAGCTGCTCCGGCTTCGGCCAGGTGATGATCGACAACATGTGACACGGTCCCCGGGCGCAGCCCGGGCAAGACACGGGAAAGCCGCCTGCGGGCGGCTTTTTTGCTGCTCGTGGCGCGCGACCCCGGCGGCGGCTCACCACTAAGATGCGTGCTCCCTCGGCCCGAAGACCGCCACGCGACGCTCGATGCACCACAACGTCTCACTGATCACCACCCTGGCCGCGGGCTTCGGACTCGCCCTGGTCTTCGGCTTTCTTGCCGAGCGCATCAGGATCCCGGCGCTGGTGGGCTATCTGCTGGCGGGGATCGCCATCGGGCCCGGCACGCCCGGCTTCGTGGCCGACCTGGCGATCGCGTCGCAGCTCGCGGAGGTCGGCGTGATGCTGTTGATGTTCGGCGTCGGCCTGCACTTCTCGCTCGACGACCTGCTGGCCGTCAAGCGCATCGCCGTGCCCGGGGCGGTGGTGCAGATGGGCATCGCGACGCTGCTCGGCATGGGCGCGGCCTGGGCCTGGGGCTGGCCGGCCGGCGCGGGCCTCGTCTTCGGCCTGTCGCTCTCGTGCGCCAGCACGGTGGTGCTGCTGAGGGCCCTGGAGGCGCGGCGCGCCCTGGATACCGTGAACGGCCGGATCGCGGTGGGCTGGCTGGTGGTGGAGGACCTCGCCACGGTGATCGTGCTGGTGCTGCTGCCGCCGCTGGCCAGCGTGCTCGGCGGCAAGGCGGCGCCGGCCGCCGGCGCCGACCCGCTGTGGCAGGCGGTCGCGCAGACGCTGCTGCAGGTGTCGGCCTTTGTGGCGATCATGCTGATCGCCGGCCGCCGCGTGCTGCCCTGGCTGCTGTGGCATGTATCGCGCACCGGCTCGCGCGAGCTGTTCACCCTCTCGGTCGTCGCCGCCGCCATCAGCATCGCGTACGGCGCGTCGACGCTGTTCGGCGTGTCGTTCGCGCTCGGGGCGTTCTTTGCCGGCATGGTCATGCGCGAGTCGGAGTTCAGCCACCGCGCCGCGGGCGAGTCGCTGCCGCTGCGCGACGCGTTCGCGGTGCTGTTCTTCGTCTCCGTGGGCATGCTGTTCGACCCGATGGTGCTGATGGAGCAGCCGCTGAGGGTGATGGCGGTGGTCGCCATCATCGTCGTCGGCAAGTCGATCGCCGCGGCCGCACTGGTGCTGGCATTCCGCTACCCGCTGAACACGGCGCTGACGGTGGCCGCGAGCCTCGGCCAGATCGGCGAGTTCTCGTTCATCCTCGCCGGCATGGGGTTGTCGCTGGGCCTGCTGCCGCAGGAGGGCATGAGCCTGGTGCTGGCGGGCGCGCTGATCTCGATCGCGGTCAATCCGCTGGTGTTCCGGGCCGTCCGGCCCTTCAGCGGCTGGGTGCTGCAGCGTTCCGCGCTGGCCCGACGCCTGGAAGGCCGCGACGACCCATTCGCCGAACTGCCAGTGAGCACCGAGCGCAAATACCTCCAGGGGCAGGTGGTGCTGGTCGGCTACGGGCGTGTCGGCCGGCGCATCGCCGAGGGTCTGCGCGAGCGCGACGTTCCCTATGTCGTCGCGGAGCGCAACCGCGAACTGGTGGAAGACCTGCGGCGGGAGGGGGTGGCGGCCGTCTCGGGCGACGCGGCGGACCCGGCGGCGCTGATCCAGGCGCACATCGCGGACGCGGCCATGCTCGTCATCGCCACGCCCGATACGCTGGGCGTGCGCAGGATGGTCGAGACGGCCCGGCAGCTCAATCCCGGCATCGAGGTCGTGGTGCGCACGCACAGCGAGGACGAGTCGCAGCTGCTGCGCCAGGACAAGGTGGGGACGGTCTTCTTCGGCGAAGAGGAACTCGCCAAGGGCATGACGGCCCACGTCCTGCGACGTTTCGACCGGGCCGCGCCGGGCTGACGCTGCCCGGCGGCGGCCGGCGCGCGCACAAGCCGCCCGATGGCGGCTTTTGTATCTGGGGGGTGAACGGCCTACTTGGTCGCCGAGTCATGCCCGGAGGCATGGAACTGCGGCGCCCGCACCTTGGAGTGGCGGGCCGGCCGCTCGGGCGACGGCTGGGTGGAGATCGGCTGCGGCGGCGCCGATGCGACCACGTCGGTCGCATGGATGTTCTGCGCCAGCTGGCCCTTCGGTCCTTCGGTGATGTCGAAGGTCACGCGCGAGCCCTGCTTGAGGGTCTTGAAACCTTCCATGGTGATGGCGGAGAAATGCGCGAAGACATCCGCCCCGCCGCCGTCGGGCTCGATGAAGCCGAAGCCCTTTGCGTCGTTGAACCACTTGACTGTACCGGTCGCCATGCCTCGGCCCCTTGTTTTCCCTCTTGACCGGATCAAGTGTCGAGGTTCGGGGGCTTTGTGTCAATCTTTTCACATACTAAAGTTTTCGACTGTGATATGGAGTGCGGCGGCGCCGGAACCGCCGGTCGCGAAGAAAAAAATCGCCGGCACGAAGAACCGAAAATAGATCGCCCTGGCCGGCCGCTTGTCGCTTGAATGTGACGTCTGCGGCACCAAGTCACCGGAAGGCTGCAGCGCGCAACCCCCCTCGATAGAATGATTTTCATGGCCAGCAAACCCCCCGTTCCCGCCCCCGTCGCGCCCCGGACCAGGCCGAAGGAGGATGATGGCGGCTCGGTGGTGGTCGAACGCAAGACGCAGAAGACGAAGCCGCCGCAGATGTACCAGGTGGTCATGCTCAACGACGACTACACCCCGATGGAGTTCGTCGTCGTGGTGATCCAGGAATTCTTCAACAAGGACCGGGAAACGGCCACCCAGATCATGCTGAAGATCCACCTGGACGGCAAAGGCATCTGCGGCGTCTACTCGCGCGATGTCGCCGCCACGAAGGTCGAGCAGGTGCAGGAGGCCGCCCGTCAAGCAGGGCATCCCCTGCAATGCGTGAGTGAACCGGTTGAGTAAAGCCGGATCGAACCGATTTAAAGTAGTGAGCAGGAAGGCAAAAGGAAATCACATGATTGCCCAGGAACTGGAAGTCAGCCTCCACATGGCGTTCGTGGAGGCACGGCAGCAGCGCCACGAATTCATCACGGTGGAGCACCTGCTGCTGGCCCTGCTGGACAATCCCAGCGCGGCGGAAGTGCTGCGCGCATGCTCGGCCAACATCGACGACCTGCGCAAGTCGCTTTCCAACTTCATCAAGGACAACACCCCGCAGGTGGCCGGCACCGACGACGTCGACACCCAGCCCACGCTGGGTTTCCAGCGCGTCATCCAGCGCGCCATCATGCACGTGCAGTCCACCGGCAACGGCAAGAAGGAAGTGACCGGCGCCAACGTGCTGGTCGCCATCTTCGGCGAGAAGGACTCGCACGCCGTCTATTACCTGCACCAGCAGGGCGTCACGCGCCTGGACGTGGTGAATTTCATCGCGCACGGCATCAAGAAGAGCGATCCGCCGGAGCCGGTCCAAGGGCGGCGAGCCGGCGCGCGAGCGAGAGCGAGGAAGGCGGCGAGAAGAACGAGAAGGCGTCGCCGCTGGAGCAGTTCACGCAGAACCTGAACCAGGCGGCCAGGGACGGCAAGATCGACCCGCTGATCGGCCGCGAGTACGAGGTCGAGCGCGTCATCCAGATCCTGTGCCGCCGGCGCAAGAACAACCCGCTGCTGGTGGGCGAAGCCGGCGTGGGCAAGACCGCGATCGCCGAGGGCCTGGCCTGGCGCATCGTCCAGAAGGAAGTGCCCGAGATCCTGGCCGAGTCGAACGTCTACTCGCTGGACATGGGCGCGCTGCTGGCGGGCACCAAGTACCGCGGCGACTTCGAGCAGCGGCTCAAGGGCGTGCTCAAGTCCCTGAAGGACAAGCCCAACGCGATCCTGTTCATCGACGAGATCCACACGCTGATCGGCGCCGGCGCGGCGTCGGGCGGCACGCTGGACGCTTCGAACCTGCTCAAGCCGGCGCTGTCGTCGGGCACGCTCAAGTGCATCGGCGCGACGACGTTCACCGAATACCGCGGCATCTTCGAGAAGGACGCGGCGCTGTCGCGGCGCTTCCAGAAGGTGGACGTGGTGGAGCCGAGCGTGCAGGAGACGATCGAGATCCTCAAGGGCCTGAAGTCCCGCTTCGAGGAGCACCACAGCGTCAAGTACGCGGCCAACGCCCTGACGGCGGCGGCCGAACTCTCGGCGAAGTACATCAACGACCGGCACCTGCCGGACAAGGCCATCGACGTGATCGACGAGGCCGGCGCCGCCCAGCGGATCCTGCCCGTGAACAAGCGCAAGAAGACGATTTCCAAGACCGAGGTCGAGGAGATCGTGGCCAAGATCGCCCGCATTCCGCCGGCCAACGTCTCCAACGACGACCGGGGCAAGCTGCAGACCCTGGAGCGTGACCTCAAGAGCGTGGTGTTCGGCCAGGACAAGGCGCTGGAGGTGCTCGCCGGTGCCGTCAAGATGGCGCGCTCGGGCCTGGGCAAGGGCGACAAGCCGATCGGCTCGTTCCTGTTCTCCGGCCCCACCGGCGTCGGCAAGACCGAGGCGGCCAAGCAGCTCGCCTACATCATGGGCATCGAGCTGATCCGCTTCGACATGTCCGAGTACATGGAGCGCCATGCCGTGAGCCGCCTGATCGGCGCGCCTCCGGGCTACGTCGGCTTCGACCAGGGCGGCCTGCTCACCGAGGCGATCAGCAAGAAGCCGCACGCGGTGCTGCTGCTCGACGAGATCGAGAAGGCGCACCCGGACATCTTCAACGTGCTGCTGCAGGTGATGGACCACGGCACGCTGACGGACAACAACGGCCGCAAGGCGGACTTCCGCAACGTCATCATCATCATGACGACCAACGCCGGCGCCGAGTCGCTGAACAAGGCGGTGATGGGCTTTACCAACGTGCACGAAGCCGGCGACGAGATGGCCGACATCAAGCGCCTCTTCACGCCGGAATTCCGCAACCGTCTCGACGCGATCGTCAGCTTCAAGTCGCTGGACGAGCAGGTCATCCTGCGCGTGGTCGACAAGTTCCTGCTGGTCCTGGAGCAGCAGCTGGCCGAGAAGAAGGTGGAAGTCACCTTCACCGACAAGCTGCGCAAGCACCTCGCCAAGAAGGGCTTCGATCCGCTGATGGGGGCGCGGCCGATGCAGCGCCTGATCCAGGACACGATCCGCCGGGCACTGGCCGACGAGTTGCTGTTCGGGCGCCTGACGGATGGTGGCCGCCTGACGGTGGACATCGATGTCAAGACCGACGAGAAGGGCGTGGAGCAGTCAGAAGTCCTGCTCGACATCCAGCCGCTGCCGAAGAAGGAAGGCAAGGCCAAGCCGGAGCCGGAAGAGATTTCCAGCGACAACCAGTAAGCAACGAGAAGCCCGGGCCAGCCGGGCTTCTTCACATCCGGCCCGCGCTGCCCCTGTTGGCGCGACCGGCGCCGCGCCGGCGGAGAGCCTATCGGTCCGCCATCTCGAGGATCGCCTCCCAGTGGCGCCGTTCGACGGGCGTGATGGAGAGGCGATTTCCCTTCCTGAGCACCAGCAGGTCCGCGAGTTGCGGGTCGGCACGCAGCGCGGGCAGGGTGATGACCGCCACCTTGCGCACCACCTGCACCTCCACCAGCAGCCAGCGCGGCGCCTGCGGCTTCGAAGCCGGATCGTGGTAGGGCGACCGTGGATCGAACTGGGTCGGGTCGGGCCGGGCGGCCGACGCCACCCGGCCAATGCCGGCGATTCCCGGCTCGGCGCAGCTCGAGTGGTAGAACAGCACGCCGTCGCCCACCTGCATCGCATCGCGCATGAAGTTGCGCGCCTGGTAGTTGCGCACGCCGGTCCAGGGCACCGTGGCCCGCGGCGCCGCCAGCGCGTCGTCCACCGAACATTCGTCGGGCTCGGACTTCATCAACCAGAAGTTCATGGGTCGGGGGTCTCGGTTCGGTCAGCCCGCGAAGCGGCTCACGAGTGCCCGGGTCGCGGGCACCACCAGCCCGGCCCCGGTCACCAGCAACAACCCGCACACCAGCTTGAGCACTGCCGCCCGCGACCAGCCCGGCGGGTGGCGTTGGAACCACCAGGTGATCGCCATCGTGAGCGGCAGCGCGAACGCACACAGCATCATCGACCGCGCGCTGAACTGGCCGCTGGGCACCACCATCACCAGCCGCAGGAGCGAACTCACCGCCAGCGCGCCGGTCAGGGTGTCGCGCAGCGCGGGCAGTGCCATCGGCTGGCGGTAGTACTGGTACACCAGCGGCGGCCCGGAGGCCGAGAACAGGCCGCCCAACAGCCCCGACAACAGGCCGAAGCCGCCGAACGAGGCGTCGGACGAGCGCTGCGGCAGCAGCTTCGTTCGCATCAGTACCACCAGGGCGCAGGCGACGATCACCAGTCCGAGCAACAGCCGCAGCGCCACGACCAGCCCCGTATCCAGCCAACCGAGCAGCAGCACGCCCAGTGCCACGCCCGGCACCGTACCCCACGCCGTGGCACGCAGCACCGGCCAGTCCACCGAACGGTGGGCGGTGCGCAGGACGATGATCGCGTTGGCGAGCGACAGCACCATGGCGACGTTGGCGACGTCGGGCAGCGGCGCCAGTTCCAGCACGCTGGTGAGGCCCAGGAGGATCAGCGCCAGCGCGAAGCCGGTCATGCGCTGGGCGCTGGTGGCGACCGCCACGCAGGCAAGGAAGCCGGCGACCCGCCAGGCGGTCATGCGGCGCCGGCGGTGAAGCCGGGCCGTTGCGAGTGGACGGTGGGGAGATGCATTGCGGCCGGGATTATCGCGTGAAGGGGCCGGTACCCGCCCGGGGCTGCCTAGAATCCGGTGCCATGACGAACCCCTTCAAGGTCGCCGTGATGGGCGCCGGCGCCGTCGGCTGTTATTTCGGCGGCCTGCTGGCGCGCGCGGGCCACGACGTGACGCTGATCGCCCGGCCGGAGCACGTCGAGGCGATCCGGCGCGACGGCCTGCGCATGGAGACCAGGACCTTCGACGAGCGCGTGCGCCTCGCCGCCAGTGCCGATCCGGCCGCGGTCCGGGGAGCCGACCTGGTGCTCTTCTGCGTCAAGTCGACCGCCACCGAAGCGGCCGGCGCCCAGTTGCGGCCCTTCCTCGGCCCCGACGCGCTGGTGCTGTGCCTGCAGAACGGCGTCGACAACGCCGAGCGGCTGCGCACCGTGCTGCCGCCGCAGCAGGTGGCCGCCGCCGTCGTCTACGTCGCCACCGAGATGGCCGGCCCCGGCCACGTGAAGCATCACGGCCGCGGCGAACTGGTGATCGAGCCGTCGGTCCGCAGCGCCGTCGTGGTGCAGGCGCTGGCCGACGCCGGCGTGCCGACGGAGGTCTCCGCCAACGTGCGCGGCGCGCTGTGGGCCAAGTTGATCATCAATTGCGCCTACAACGCCGTTTCGGCCATCGCCCAGCGGCCGTATGGCGAGAACGTCGCGAGCGTCGGCATTCCGCGAGGTGATGGCCGACGTGGTCGACGAGTGCCTTTCGGTCGCCCGGGCCGAGGGCGTGCAGCTTCCCGGCGACATGCACGAAGCCGTGCGCCGCCTGGTCGAGACCATGCCGACCCAGTCGTCGTCGACGGCGCAGGACCTGGCCCGCGGCAAGCCCACCGAGATCGACCACCTGAACGGGCTGGTGGTGCGCCGCGGCGCCGCGCACGGGATTCCCACGCCCGTCAACCGGGTGCTGTGGGCATTGGTGAAGCTGCTGGAGCGTCCGCGCGCCTGATCCGTGCGTGGGGCAAGGGTGGACCCGCCGCTGGCAGCTCCGCGCGGCTGCAGATCGACTATTCCGAGGAGTTGCTGGCGCGGCTGGAGGCGTTGCGGCGCAGCGCCACCATCACCCCGGCCTGAGCGCCTTGCCGGCGCGCCGCCTGCGCGGCACGAGCCCGCAACTGGCCGCAGCCGCCGTCCACGTCCTGGCCGGCCGAGTGCCGCAGCTTCGTCAGCACGCCGCGCCGGTGCAGGCTGCGCGCGATCTCGGCGGACCGCGCCCACGAGGGCCGCTGGAAGTCCAGCCCGTCGACGGCATTGAACGGGATCATGTTCAGCACGCCGTACCTGCCCGCCAGCAACCGGACGATGCCGTCGAGTTCGTCCGGCCCGTCATTGACGCCTTCCAGCAGCGTCCACTGGTACTGGATCGGGTAGCCGGTGGCGCGGGCATAGCGTTCGCCGTGCGCCACCAGCTCCTGCGGCGTCATGCGCGGGGCACGCGGCAGCAGGCGCTCGCGCAGCTGCGGTTTCGTGGTGTGCAGCGACAGCGCCAGCGCCGGCTTGACGCGGCCCTGTGGCAGCCGCTCGAAGACCCGCGGGTCGCCCACGGTGGAGAACACCAGGTTCTTGTGGGCGATGCCGCCGGCGGTGCCGAGCAGCTCGATCGCCTCCAGCACGTGGTCGAGGTTGTGGGCCGGTTCGCCCATCCCCATGAACACGACCTTCTTCACCGCGCGGCGGCGGCGGGCGAGGGCGACCTGCGCCACCATCTCGGCGCTGCCCAGCTGCCGCACCAGCCCGTCGCGCCCCGTCATGCAGAACACGCAGCCGACGGCGCAGCCCACCTGCGACGAGATGCACAAGCCGTCGCGCGGCAGCAGCACGCTCTCGACGGTCTGGCCGTCGGGCAGTTCCACCAGCAGGCGTTCGGAACCGTCGGCCGCCGGATGCGCCGACTGCAGCCGGGCCAGCCCCTGCAGCTGCGCCTCGATGTCCGGCAGGGCCGAGCGCAGCGACTGCGGCAGGAAGTCCTCGATCCGGCGCCGCCCGCTGTCCTGCGGCAGCGCCTGCGCCCACAACCGCAGCACGCGCTGTTCGTGGGCCAGGCCGGCACCGGCGGCGCGCAGGCGCTGCCGCAGGGCTTCGATCGTCGTCGGTGGGTCGTGAGCTGCCATCACGGTCGATGGTAGCCCGTGGCGCGATGCAGGTGCAGGTGGCGGATCAGCCTCGCCGCATCATGGATGGGTTGCGGCAGGAGGCACAATCCGCGATCCATGAACGCACCGACACCAACGCCAGCCGCGCCAGCGGCGCCCGGGGCCGAGCCGCTGGGTTCCGACGATTTCGATGCCCAGGATGCCGAGCTGGACGCGCTGCGCGAGCTCGACCCCGAAACGCCGCCGTGGGAGTTCTGCGAGGGTTTTCTCGCGGCGCTGGTCTGCGCGCCCCGCCCGGTGCCGGCCGAGGAGTACTGGCCCGTGCTGCTGGGCGAGGATTTCAATCCCATGGCGCACATGGAGTTCGTCTGGCGCTGGAAGCGGCGCTGGACCGAGGTGGCCGCGGCGCTCGACGCGCCGGTGGAGCGGCTGGACGACGAGCGCACCTATCAGCCCGAAGTGCTGGACACGCGCGGCGCCGTGCTGGCCTTGCCGCAGGAGGAGCGGGGCGACACCGACATGGCGAGCCTGCCGGCCTACGGGCAGGTGTGGGCGCTCGGCTTCATGTACGCCGTCGAGACCTGGCCGGACGAGTGGGCGCCGCCGCGCAACCAGGAAGCGGCGCGGATATGGGACGACGCGCTGTCCGCGATCGTGCGGGTGGCCGGCGAGGATCGCGATCCGCCGGCGGTGTCCCTGGTGGACGAGGATGGCCCGCCCAGCGTGAGCGAGCAGCGCCTGGACGATTTCGGCGCGGCCATCTGGGCCGTGTACGACCTGCGCCTGCTGTGGAAAAGCGTGGGCACGCCGGTCGAGACGATCCGCAAGGCGCCCGAACCCGGGCGCAACGACCCGTGTCCCTGCGGCAGCGGCAAGAAATACAAGAAGTGCTGCGGGGCGGCATGACCCGTACTCCCGGTGCCAGGCGTGTTTACAGCCGCACCCGCTTCGTCCAGGGTCGCGGTCTCCCCCCAACGACGCAACAAGCAGGAACCAGCCATGACCTTGCAACAGCTTTTCGGCATAGCCCTGCCCATCGTCCAGGCGCCCATGGCCGGCGTGCAGGGCAGCGCCCTGACGGTGGCGGTCTCGAACGCCGGCGGCCTGGGCTCGCTGCCGTGCGCGATGCTGGGCGCCGAGGCGCTGCGCAAGGAACTCGCGGCGATCCGCGCGCAGATCGACAAGCCGTACAACGTCAACTTCTTCTGTCACGTGCCGCCACAGCCGAGCGCCGCCCATGACGCGGCCTGGCGCGACGCGCTCGCGCCGTATTTCGCCGAGCTGGGGCTGGAGGCGGAAGTACCGGCCGGGCCGGCGCGCGTGCCCTTCGATGCCGCGGCCGCGGACCTGCTGGCTCAGTTTCGGCCGCCGGTCGTGAGCTTCCATTTCGGCCTGCCGGCGCCCGAGCTGCTCGCGCGCGTGCGCGGCTGGGGCGCCAAGGTGCTGTCGTCGGCGACCACGGTGGAAGAGGCGCTCTGGCTGGAGGAGCGCGGCGTGGACGCGATCATCGCCCAGGGCCTGGAGGCCGGCGGCCATCGCGGCATGTTCCTGTCGGAAGACCTCGCGGGGCAGGTCGGCACCTTCGCCCTGGTGCGGCAGGTGGCGCAGGCCGTCAAGACGCCGGTGATCGCCGCCGGCGGGATTGCCGACGCCGAGGGCGTGGCGGCCGCACTGGCGCTGGGCGCGGCGGGGGTGCAGGTGGGCACGGCCTACCTGCTGTGCCCGGAAGCGACGACGACCGCGCTGCACCGGCAGGCGCTGAAGTCGCAGGCGGCGCGGGTGACGGCGGTGACCAACGTCTTCACCGGGCGGCCGGCCCGCGGCATCGTCAACCGTGTCATCCGCGAACTGGGGCCGATCAGCCCGGCGGCGCCGGCGTTCCCGTTGGCCGCGGCGCGCATGGGCGCCTTGCGGGCTGCGGCCGAAAGCCGCGGCAGCAGCGATTTCTCGCCCTTGTGGGCCGGCCAGAACGCGAGCGGCTGCCGCGAGGTGCCGGCGGCGGTGCTGACGCGGGAACTCGCGCGCGGGGTCGGGCGCTGAAGCCCGGTGCCGCTCCCTGCGTGGCTACGGCTTCTTCCAGTACCAGTACTTCCAGGCGGTCGCGAAGCCTCGCGCGGTGTAGAGCGAGCGGGCGGCGGCGTTGTCCTGCTGCACCTGCAGGAAGCAGCGCTCGACGCCGCGGTCCTGCGCCGCCCGGCCCAGAGCGGCGAGCACGTCGGCGGCCAGGCCGCGACCACGGTGCGCCGGCAGCGTGCGCATCCCGTGCACGCCGCACCAGCCGCCGCTGAAGCAGGCCGAGCCGACGGCGACCGTGCGGCCGTGTGTGCGCACGCTGGCGAACACCGAATCGTGCCCGCGCCGCAGGATGGCGAGGCGGCTCGCGCCGTCGGCGGGATCGAAGCCTTCGCCGAGGAACACCTGCTCCCAGTCGGCGCTGGCCGTGTCGGCCACCTGGACGTCACTGCCCGGCAAGTCGCCGCCGGTCAGGCCGGCCACATGGCCGATCTGCACCAGTGTCGGTTTCGCGCGCCGGTAGCCTTGCGCCTGCAGTTCGGCCCGCAACCCGTCGAACGCGGCTGATTCCGGCACGCGCAGCACGGCAGGCAGCCCGGCGTCGGCATAGCGGCGCTCGATCGCTGCGAGCGCGCCGGGCGCCGGCGCGTCGTGGTGCAGCGGCACCGCGCTGTGGCAGCGACCCACGGTACCGTCGTCGAAGGCGAGCAGCCATTGCTCCCACGGCACCAGCCGCTGCGGCGGCACCGCGGCCAATGTCGCCCGTTCGATCGCTTCGACCTCGTCCATGGGGCATTCTGGCGCAGCCCGGCCAAAGCATCGCATTGTCGAGCGCTGCGCGGGCCATCGCTGTCAGATCTGACAGGGGGAGGCTCGCGGCGCGCGAGCGGAACTGCTACAAGACTCGCTCGCCCCCTGCCCGCCCACGCGCCAATGATCGAAACGCCGAATTCCGCCGAGCCCTTGCGGGCCGCCTACCAGCAGGCGCTCGCCGAGGAGCGCCTGCTGTGGCGCCGCGTGGCCGCGCCGGCACTGCCACCTGACGAGCGGGTGCAGGCCTATGGCCGCTGGCGTGCCGCCGCCGACCGGGTAAAGGTCTTGTCGCTGCAACTGCAGCAGGTGCGCGGCGCGGGCAGGGGGAAGCCGGCGGCGCAGCCGCCCGCCCCTCCGGCCGAGTAGACGCCGGCGCCGCCGAAGCTCACCCGAACCGCACCGAAGCGGGCCGCCCCGCCGCCCGCAGCGCCGTCACCACCTCCGGCGTCCGCGCCAGCAGCTTTCCCCTTCGCCACACTTGCAGCCGGTTCGCCCGCAGCCGGATGGCCTCGACCGGGTCGCGCGCCTGCAGCAGCACGAAACTGGCGTCGCAGCCGGGCTCCAGCCCATAGCCTTCCAAGTGCATCACCTTGGCTGCATTGGTGGTCACCGCATCGAAGCAGGCGCGCATGCCGTCCTGGCTGGTCATCTGCGCCACGTGCAGTCCCATGTGCGCCACCTCCAGCATGTCGCCCGAGCCCATGGCGTACCAGGGATCCATCACGCAGTCGTGGCCGAAGGCGACGGTGACGCCGGCGGCCATCAGCTCGGGCACCCGGGTCATGCCGCGCCGTTTGGGATACGTGTCGTGGCGGCCCTGCAGCGTGATGTTGATCAGCGGGTTGGCGACGATGCTGACGCCGCTCTGCGCGATCAACGGGATCAGCTTGGACGCGTAGGAGTTGTCCATGCTGTGCATGGAAGTGCAGTGCGAACCGTTGACGCGTCCGTGCAGGCCCAGCCGCTGCGCCTCGAATGCCAGCGTCTCGACGTGCCGCGACAGCGGGTCGTCGGTCTCGTCGCAATGCATGTCGACCAGCTTGCCGCGCTCGGCGGCGATCTCGCACAGCAGCCGCACGCTGGCGGCGCCTTCGCTCATGGTGCGTTCGAAGTGCGGGATGCCGCCGACGACCTCGACGCCCAGGTCCAGCGCGCGCTCGAGGTTGGCTACGCCGCCCTTGGTGCGCAGCACGCCGTCCTGCGGAAAGGCGACCAGTTGCAGCTCGAGGTAAGGCGAGACTCGCCGCTGGACTTCGAGCAGCGCCTGCACCGCCAGCAGGCTGGGATCGCTGGTGTCGACATGGCTGCGGATGGCGAGCAGGCCGCGCGCGACGGCCCAGTCGCAGTAGGCGAGGGCGCGTTCGATGATCTCGTCGGCCGCCAGCAGCGGCTTGAGCTCCCCCCACAGTGCGATCCCTTCCAGCAGCGTGCCGCTCTCGTTGACGCGCGGCTTGCCGTACGTGAGCACCGAATCCATGTGGAAGTGCGGGTCGCACAACGGCGGCGACAGCAGGCAGCCGCCGGCGTCGACGGTTTCATGGGCCGGCGCCCGCAGCTGCGCAGCGATCTCGGCGATCCGGCCGGCCTGGACGGCGACCGACATCCCGGTGCGGCCGTCGGGCAGGGCACAGTTGGTGACGAGGAGGTCGAGCATGTGGTCTGACTCCGGTTGGGCACCGCCAGCGTAGCTCAGAGATCGAACGCCCGCTGCACGAACCACCAGGCGGCCAGCAGCGCCACCAGGATCGAGCCGACCTTGACGACGCCGAAGCGGTAGAACAGCGTGTGGCGCAGCGCGAAGGCGACCGGCAGGAACACCGCCACGATCGCCAGCTGGCCCAGTTCCACCCCGACGTTGAAGCCGACCAGCGCCAGCACCAGGGCGCTGCGCGGCAGCCCCAGGTCGGCCAGCACCGAAGCGAAGCCGAAACCGTGGATCAGGCCGAAGGCAAAGGCCATCACCCACCGCCGCGACGCCGCCGCGGCGCGCAGGTTGTTCAGCGCCGCCAGCACGACCGAAGCGGCGATCGCCGATTCGACCAGCCGCGACGGCAGGCTGACGACCTCCAGCGCCGCGAGGCTGAGGGTGATCGAGTGCGCCACGGTGAAGGCCGTCACCACCTTGACCACGTCGCCGGCCGCGGCGCGCAGCCCGGGCGCCGATTCCCACTGGCCGTGGCGCCGCACCACCAGCACCGAAGGCAGCAGCAGCGCCAGCAGGAACAGGATGTGGTCGAAGCCGATCCAGATGTGCCAGACGCCGTCGGCGACGTATTGCTTCAGCGTCTGCCATGGTCCGGGCGGCTGCATGGGCAGCGGCTGCTGCGCCGACTCGGCGCCGAAGATCAGCGCCTGCGAGCCCTGGTTGCCGGGCGCGATCCACTGCACCAGCCCGCGGTGCGAAGGATCGACGTCGAACAGCAGCGTGTAGTGCGCCCGCAGCCCCGCCGCCAGCCCCGGGCAGTGGGCGTTGAGTGCCAGCACGGCATAGGTGCCGTCGCTGTGCCGCTCCAGCATCATCGGGCCGGCCGTGCTCCATTCGCAAGGCTCCTTGCCGCCGCGCAGTTCGAGGCGGCTGGTGGCGTAGCCCGTGATGTCGTCGGCGCGCTGGCGCACCTCGCCCCAGGTCAGCGCGCCGTCGCCGTCGCGGTCCAGCTCCAGCACGTAATCGAGGTCGCGCAGCGCGATGTCCCAGCGCACGGCGATCTCGCTGCCGCCATCGGCGGCGCGCATGGTCAGATAACTGTCGCTCGGCTTGTGCGCCAGGACGGCCAGCGGCAGCACGAACGCCGCCAGCAGCAGGAGCCAGCGCTTCATCGGTCCCCGCCCTTGGGCGCGAGTTGCCGCGCGAGCGCCGCGAGCGCCGGGTCCTCGTAGCCGCTCGATTGCAGCCAGTCGAGCGCCGGCTTCGCCGCCTGCGGCTGCCCGGCGGCCAGCGCGGCGCGCATCAGGATCTGCGCGTCGCGCGCCTCCTTCTGCAACTGGTAGTTGCGCGTGGCGAGCGCCAGTGCCGGTGCCGGACGGCCTTCCACGTCGAGCTCGAAGCGCGCGGCCTCCTGTTCGTGCAGCCGGTCGCCGCGCCGGGCGGCCGCAGCGAAGCGCTCGCGCAACTGGCCGGCCCAGCCGGCGGCGCGGGGATCGTTGGCGGCGCGCCCGGCCAGCGCCAGCCGCAGCAGCAGGATGTCCGAGCGCTCCCAGCCGGCCAGCAGGGTCAGCACCTCGCCGGCCCGCCGCTGGTCGAGCAGGAAGTCGGCGTAGGCGCCCAGCAGGAACTGGTCGACCACGCCGAGCTTCAGCGCCTCGCTGAAATGGTGATCGGCTTCGTCGCTGCGGCCGAGCCGGATCGCCATTTCCGCCAGCCGGGTGCGGATCCACAGCGCCAGCTCGGGCGACACGTCGTCTGCCCCGGTGAGGGCGCGCTTGAGCGCGTCGTAGGCCGGCGCCAGATTGCCGGTGCTCGCCTGCACGTAGGCCGTGCACCCGTGGGCGTGCAGCGGATGCGCCAGCGGCACGAGCTTGGTGCACTCCGACAGCGCCTGTCCGTACTGCGCCTGCACCATGCGGATGGCGGCGCGCCAGGCGATCGGTTCGGGCGCCTGCGGGTCGAGCTCGCTCGCCTTGTCCAGGCTCTTCAGCGCACCCTCGAAGTCGTGCCCGTACTGGCGCAGCTGCCCGAGCAGCAGCCAGTAGGCCGCCTTGTCCGATCCGGTCGCCGCCAGCGGCGCGATGGCGGCGGCGGCATAGCCGACGTAGCGCGGATCGCCCTGGGCCATCGCCAGCTGGAAGTAGCGACTGCCGATGTCCAGTCGCAGCGCCGCATCGTCGGGTCGCGCGGCGAGCTGCCTGCGCAGCGACTCCACGCGACGCAGCAACGGATCGCCGGCGGCCGGCAGGCGCTCGACGACTTCGCTGTCGCTCGCAGGCGTGAACGGCGCGGCCGCGGCAAGGCAGGGGATGCACAGTGTCAGCAGCGCCACGCATCGGCGCACCATGCCCCCACCCCGACCCGCCCCCGGCGGGGGCGGGAGCCGTCCGGGCGCCGTCACTTGGTCCCGAAAATGCGGTCGCCGGCGTCGCCCAGGCCGGGCAGGATGTAGCCGTGCTCGTCGAGCTGGCGGTCGATCGCGGCCGTGTAGATCGGCACGTCCGGATGCACCTTCTGCAGCGCCGCCACGCCTTCGGGGCAGGTGAGCAGGCAGACGAACTTGATCGACTTGGGATGCAATTCCTTCAGGCGCTCGACCGCGGCGATCGCCGAGTTGCCGGTCGCCAGCATCGGGTCGACCACGACCACGTCCCGGTCCTGCATGTTCTGCGGCATCTTGAAGTAGTACTCCACGGCCGTCAGCGTCTTCGGGTCGCGGTACAGGCCGATGTGGCCGACCCGCGCCCCCGGCACGACGCTCAGCATGCCGTCCAGGATGCCGGTGCCGGCCCGCAGGATCGAGACGAACACCAGCTTCTTGCCGTCGATCACCTTCGCGCTCATGGTCTCCAGCGGCGTCTCGATCTCCACGTCCTGCATCGCCATGTCGCGCGTCACCTCGTACGCCATCAGCATCGCCAGTTCGTTGAGCAGGCGGCGGAAGCTGTTGGTGCTGGCCTCCTTCTTGCGCATGAGGGTCAGCTTGTGCTGCACCAGCGGATGGTCGATCACGTGGACGTTGCTCATTCTTCCTTTCCTGTTACTTGATCCGGGATCGGCGCCCGGCCCTGGGAGCATTAGAACAGCGTGCCGTCGCTCGCCACCTGCAGCGGGGGCAACCCGCCGCGCTGCCGCTGGGCCAGCTCGCGGCCGGCGGCCCAGCTGCCGCCCTCCAGCACGCACGCCAGCGGCAGGTGCTCGCTCGTCGTCTCCAATTGCCGGCGCACCGCATCCGCGACTTCGTCCATGAGCGCGACGGTCAAGGCCCGCCACTCCACGATGATCTCGTCGCCCGGCTGCCACAGTTCCTGCGCGGCGGCCGCATCGCGCAGGCGCAGCAGCCCGCTGTCCAGCATCAGCCCGCCGTTGCGGTACTCGGCCAGCGCGGTGAGCGCATCCAGATGATGCACGCGCACGCCGGCCCACTCGAACGGCTCGATCAGCGAATAGGTGAGCCACTGCGACAGCTTGTGCAACGGCATCCAGCCGTCCGACAGGCCTTCGCCGCGCACCGCCGAGTGGCGCCAGCAGTCGCCGAGCGGCAGGTCGGCGACGGCGTTGGCCGCCGGCCAGATCGGTGACAGGCTGTACAGCACCTGCGACAGGATGTCGTGGGCCGCGACCGCGGCGGTGGGCGGCACGGCCACGCCGGCCGGCGCGATCATCATGTCGAACAGGCCGCACGGCCGCCCTTCCTCGCCGAACACTTCCGGCTCTTCCTGCATCACTTCCCCCAGCCGCCGCAGCAGGATCACGCGCTCGTCGAAGCCCGCCATCGGGTTGGCGTCGGTCACCTGGAGCGCCGTCGCCAGGTGGTCGCGCACCAGGGCCCGCAAGCCGGTGGCATCCACCCGCATCGGGTGGTCCTTGTCGCTGGAGAACAGGCCGCCGGTGAAGGCGTGACAGCTCGCGACGGCCAGGCCTTCGGAGCGGGTGTAGGTGCGGCCACTCGCAGCCTCGGTGTATTTCCAGTCGGGGCCGGCGCCCGCGTCGAGCAGCACGCTCACCACCGTGAGGTCGATCAGTGCATGCGCGCGGCTCGACCGGCGGCAGGTGCGCCAGCCGGCGGTCGAGCTCCGCCTTGCGGTCCACGCCGCCGGCCTCGAAGTGGCGCCAGCGGCTGTGCAGCGGCACGTGCAGCTTCGGATAGCGCTGCCGCGTGACGCGCCACGACCTCGCCGGCCGCGGCGTCGAGGGCGCTGTCGTCGACCTCGAACCAGCGCGATCCGCCGCTGCGCGCCCGCTGCAGCAACTGCCCGGCGCGCTCGCGGATGGCGCGCGTGGTGCGCAACAGGGTGACGGCTTCCTCGGCCTGCGCGTGCGGCGATCCGAGATGGGTACTGCTCATGGTTCCAGTCTCCGGCCCTTGGTGTTCTTCAGTTGCGCCGGATCGGGCGCCGGGCCAGGGCTGAAATAACCCGCCGCCATCTTGGCGTTCATCTCGACGCGGGCATCCGCCGGGATCAGCTCGTCGGGGATGTTCACCCGCTCGCCGATCGCGATGCCCGAGCCGGCGATGGCGTCGTACTTCATGTTGCTCATCGACACCAGCCGGTGGATCTTGCGCACGCCCAGCCAGTGCAGCACGTCCGGCATCAGCTCCTGGAAGCGCATGTCCTGCACGCCGGCCACGCATTCGGTGCGGGCGAAATACTGGTCGGCGGTGTCGCCGCCCACCTGGCGCTTGCGGGCGTTGTAGACCAGGAACTTGGTGACCTCGCCGAGCGCCCGGCCTTCCTTGCGCGAGTAGGAGACCAGTCCCACGCCGCCGCGCTGCGCGCCCTGGATGCATTCCTCGATCGCATGGGTGAGGTACGGGCGGCAGGTGCAGATGTCCGAGCCGAAGACGTCCGAGCCGTTGCACTCGTCGTGCACGCGGGCCGTGAGCTCGACCTCCGGGTCGGCCAGGTCGCGCGGGTTGCCGAAGATGTAGACGGTCTGCCCGCCGATGGGCGGCAGGAACACCTCCAGGTCGCTGCGCGTGACCAGCTCCGGGTACATGCCGCCGGTTTCCTCGAACAGCACGCGGCGCAGGTCGGCCTCCGTGCAGCGGAAGCGAGCGGCGACGCCGGGCAACCACCAGACCGGCTCGATCGCCGCCTTGGTCACCATGGCCGCGCCGCCTTCGGTGAGGATGCGGCCGTCTGCCCGCAGGCGGCCCTTGTGCAGCGCGTCTATGACCTCGGGCAGCACGACGTGGGCCTTGGTGACGGCGATGGTCGGGCGGATGTCGTAGCCGGCCGCCAGGTCCGCGGCGAACGCCTGCGACACGACGGCACCCCAGGGGTCGAGGCTGACGATCCTGCCGGGGTCGCCCCATTGCGGATACGGCCCGATCTGGTCGGTGGGCGCGGTGTTGGTCAGGTCGGCCTTGTGCTGGCGCGACAGGGCGCCGGCCGCCACGGCCAGGGCCCGGTACACGCTGTACGAGCCGCTGTGGGTGCCGATGACGTTGCGGTGGCTGCGCTGGCTGGTGGTGCCGACCACCGGACCGCGCTCGGCCGGCGTCGCCGCGCCCCAATGGATGGGCAGCGCGCCGTGGCCGCCGACGTGCGACGTGAGGCGGATGTGGCGGGGGGCTGGTGCTTCGACGGACATGGCAAGCCCTCAAAGGGGGCAATGTAGCATCGCGCC
>CAVPTY010000050.1:0-12276 GCA_963708655.1 uncultured beta proteobacterium | reverse complement strand
CTGCGCTGGAGCTTGACTTGGACCGTAACATTGCCTACCCCGTCATCAAGTTTGTGGTCATACAGTTCGTTCGACTCGAACTTGACGGGCTCCCAGTTCGTCGCTTTCAGCTGCGGCACTACGTACATACGGAACGCAGCGTCCGCAATGACGCCCTTCAGCATGCGCTGTGTCAGTTCCGGCGCCCAATGAATCGCCGTCAGCATGTCCTCTGCGCTACACCCCCACGCCACTTCCAGCGGGTGCTTGCCAAGCATTTCGCGCAGCTTTTCATACACGAGCCTTTGCTCCTCCGGCGAACACTGGCTGACGCGCTTGAGGATGCTTTCGACCAATTCGGTCATTGGGCACCGCCCTTGGGGCGACCGGGCGGAAGGGGTGTGTAATTGAGCACGTCGCTGCGACGAACGAGTGCGCGGCCCGCAATGTCAAGACTTTGCAGACGGCCTTGGGCAACAAGCTTTGCAATAGCTTGCCGCGAAACGCCCCGGAGGCGAGCGGCTTCTGCTTGCGATACCCATTCGGTGAGGTCCACCGATACCGACAAATCGGTTGACACTGTTAACCAATTACATTAAACTTCACCTTGGCATCATAGCGGCCGACCACGAACCCCCATGAACAAAGTCATTGACGCGCCTCAGTCCGCCCTCTTCGCAAACACGAACGAGCACCCCAAGGGCCTGCTGAAGAACGCTTCCCCCTACTACGAGACGGAGTTCGGCGCCGCCTACTTGGGTGACTCGCAGAAGCTGCTAGCGGAACTGCCCGATGCGTCAGTCAACCTGGTCTTCACGTCGCCGCCTTACGCGCTGCACTTCAAGAAGGCGTACGGCAATGTCAGTAAGGAGGACTACGTCCATTGGTTCCTGCGTTTCGCTCGTGAAATCAAGCGCGTGCTGAAGGACGATGGCAGCTTTGTGTTGAACATCGGAGGGAGCTACAACCCAGGTCAGCCGACGAGATCGCTATATCACTTCAAGCTGTTGATCGCGTTGGTGGAAGAACTCGGCTTCCATCTGGCGCAGGAGTGCTACTGGTACAACCCCGCCAAGATGCCGATGCCGGCGGAGTGGGTCACTGTCAGACGAGTCCGCATCAAAGACTCCGTCGAGTACGTGTGGTGGTTTTGCAAGACTCCCCACCCGAAGGCTGACAACCGCAAGGTGCTCAAGCCGTATAGCGCGGACATGATTCGACTGGCCAAACGCGGTGTCCGCCCAACCGTGCGACCGTCAGGCCACAACATCAAAGAGTCTTTCGACAAGATCGGTGCGGGCGGCTCGATTCCCGGTAACGTCATCGAAGACCAGATCCCCGTTGACATGCTTACGTTTGGGAACAACGCTGCGAACGACACCTACACGAACCGGTGCAAGGAAGAGGGATTGAAAATCCACCCGGCCCGCTTTCCTGCAGCCCTACCTGAGTTCTTCGTGAAGCTACTGACCGACGAAGGGGACCTAGTGGTCGATCCGTTCGCTGGCTCCAATACCGCGGGCTACGTGGCGCAGCAACTCGGAAGGCAATGGCTAGGGTTCGAACTCCTGCAGGAATACTTGGACGCCAGCAAGTTCCGCTTTGGAGCCTGACGCGGTTGCCCGGAAATTTGGGCATTAGATTCAGCGACCAGCTTGTGTAGATCTTGTGCAGGTCCGCAGCGTCACCAAACGGAAAACAGTGTACTTGAGTGCCACCAAGGCGTTCGCCTGACCTACGTCAAAGCACACGCCAAGCCCACTCAGCAGCGGGTGGGATAATTTCGGGGTCTCCGCTTCACCGTCCGAGCCCACCATGACCACCAGCATCAAGCAAGCCGACCTCGTCGAGTCGATCGCCGGGGCGCTGCAGTACATCAGCTACTACCATCCGGCGGATTACATCGCCCACCTCGCCCGCGCCTACGAGCGCGAGCAAAGCCCCGCAGCCAAGGACGCGATCGCGCAGATCCTCACCAACAGCAAGATGAGCGCGATCGGGCACCGGCCGATCTGCCAGGACACCGGCATCGTCAACGTGTTCCTCAAGATCGGCATGGACGTGCGGCTCGACGGCTTCACGGGCAGCCTGGAAGACGCCGTGAACGAAGGCGTGCGCCGCGGCTACCTGCATCCGGACAACACGCTGCGCGCGTCGGTGGTGGCCGACCCGCAGTTCGAGCGCAAGAACACCAAGGACAACACGCCGGCGGTCGTGAACGTCGAACTCGTGCCGGGCAACACCGTGGAAGTCTCAGTCGCGGCCAAGGGCGGCGGCAGCGAGAACAAGAGCAAGATGGTCATGCTGAACCCCAGCGACTCCGATCGTCGACTGGGTGCTCAAGACCGTGCCGACCATGGGCGCCGGCTGGTGCCCGCCGGGCATGCTGGGCATCGGCATCGGCGGCACCGCGGAAAAGGCGGTGCTGCTGGCCAAGGAAGCGCTGATGGAAGACCTCGACATGTACCAGCTGCAGGCCAGGGCCGCGCGCGGCGAGAAGCTGTCGAAGGTCGAGGAGATGCGGCTGGAGTTGTTCGAGAAAGTGAACGCGCTGGGCATAGGCGCGCAGGGCCTGGGCGGCCTCACCACCGTGCTGGACGTCAAGATCAGGATGTTTCCCTGCCATGCCGCCGGCAAGCCGGTGGCGATGATCCCCAACTGCGCCGCGACGCGCCACGCGCATTTCGTGATGGACGGCTCCGGCCCGGTGTACCTCGATCCGCCGAACCTCGACCTGTGGCCCAAGGTGGAGTGGGCGCCGGACACGCAAAAGAGCAAGCGCGTCAACCTCGACACGCTGACCAAGGAAGAGATCGCCACCTGGAAGGCGGGCCAGACGCTGTTGCTGAACGGCAAGATGCTCACCGGCCGCGACGCCGCGCACAAGCGCATCCAGGACATGCTCGCCAAGGGCGAGCCGCTGCCGGTGGACTTCACCAACCGGGTGATCTACTACGTCGGCCCGGTCGATCCGGTGCGCGACGAAGTGGTGGGACCGGCCGGCCCGACGACCTCGACCCGCATGGACAAGTTCACCGAGATGATGCTGGCCAGGACCGGCCTGATCGGCATGATCGGCAAGTCGGAGCGCGGTCCGGAGGCGATCGAGTCGATCAAGAAGCACAAGGCGGCCTACCTGATGGCCGTGGGTGGTGCCGCCTACCTGGTCTCCAAGGCGATCAGGAAGTCCAAGGTGGTCGGGTTCGGCGACCTGGGCATGGAAGCGATCTACGAGTTCGAGGTGGTCGACATGCCGGTCACCGTGGCCGTGGACGCCGGCGGCACCAGCGTGCACACGACCGGCCCGGTGGAGTGGTCCAGGCGCATCGCGACCGGCGAGTTCAAGAACATTCCGGTGGCCGCGGGCTGAGCTCCCTGGGCGGGCAGGGTCCGGGCGCCGGCGGCGGCGATGGAGTACCCCGGCAGCGCGGCCGCGAAATTTCAGGCGGCGCGGCCCGGACCGTCGGCCTGAAGCGCCGCCGCGCGGCCACGCTGCACGTCGATCGGCAGCAGGAGCGCCAGGCCCGCGACGAACAGCGCCGTGGTCGACAGGATCGCCAGCCGCTGGTTGCCGCCGGTGGCCCAGGTGATCGCGCCGTAGCTGAGCGGGCCGATGATGCTGGCCAGGCGGATGGCGAAGGTCCACAGGCCGTAGAACTCGGCGAGCTGGCGCGGCGGCGCGAACATCCCCGCCAACGCGCGGCCCGCCGACTGGCTCGACCCCATGCACAGTCCGGCGATCGCGGCGGCCCACCAGAAGCCGCCCTTGGTCGTGGTGAGCGCCGCGATGACGCAGGTGGCGATCCAGCCGACCAGCGTGCTGCCCAGCGCCAGCTTGTGGCCCACGCGGTCCTGCAGGTAGCCCCAGGCGAAGGCACCGGCCGCCGCCGCCAGGTTCAGCACGAAGATCAGCACCATCGTTTCCTGCTGCCGGAAGCCGATCACGGTCTCGGCGTAGATGGCGGCGAGCGTGACCGCCACGGCGACCCCGCCCTGGTAGCAGACCGCGCATGCCATGAGCCACATGAAGTCGCGGAACTGCCGCGCGTGCGCGAAGGTGCGGTGCAACCGGCGCAGCGAGGCCTTCAGCCCGCCTTGGCGCAGGGCGTCGGGGTTGGGCTGGGCCCGCTCGCGCAGCAGGCGGAACGTCACCAGCGCCGCCGCGCCGTACAGGAGCGCCGTGATCAGCATGGTGACCGGCACGAACTGCGCCGCCGGGATGCCCTGCCCTTGCGCCCAGATGACGTAGCCCAGGCACAGGCCCAGCGCCAGCATGCCGCCGAAATAGCCGAAGCCCCAGCCCCAGCCGCTCACCTTTCCGAGCGAATGCTCCCGCGCCAGTTCCGGCAGGAAGGCCGCGGTGAGCGACTCGCCGTACGAGTAGAAGGTGTTGGAGACGACGATCAGCAGCATCGCCAGCGCCACGCTGCCCGGTCGCGCGAGCGCGAGTGCGGCCGTCGAGATCACGCAGGCGGCCGTGAACAGCGCCAGCAGGCGCTTCTTGGCCGCGCGCAGGTCGGCGTAGGCGCCGATGCTGGGCATGGTCAGCATGACGATCGCATACGAAACGCTGAGCGCGGCCGTCCACGCGAACGTGGCCCAGGCCGCCTTGCCGGCGATGCCGCCGACGAAGTACGTGGCGAAGACCGCCGTGAGCACGACGGTGGTGTAGCCGGAATTGGCGAAGTCGTACATCGCCCACCCGAACACCTCGCGCTTGCGCACGCCGGGGTTCAGCGCGTCCTGCGAAAACACTGCCATGGGCGCCCCTTCAGCGGCGGATTGTGGAGCAGCGCGCCGCCGCCTGCGAAAAGGCCCGCTGCGCGGGCCCGGTTCGCCTCAATGCAGCCGCCGCGGCCGTCGGCCGCCGGCGTGGCCCGAGCCGCCGCCGCGGGGCGGCTTGCCGATCTCCAGCGAGTTCACGAGGGCGTCGAAGCGCTGGCTGAACAGCTTGTCGATCTCGGCCACGACACCACCCAGCTCGGCGCCGTCGAAGTGGCGCTCCATCAGGTTGACGACGTCTTCGACCAGCAGGTCGCGCTGCACCTGCATGATCGCCGCCGGCGTCGGCCCCACGAACAGCATCAGGAAATCGTCGCGCGCCTCGGCTTCCGGCGGCTCCTCTTCCTCGTCGAACTCGGCGTCGTAGAACGTCACCTCGATCGCCGCGCCTTCCTGCGACAGTTCGTTGAGGCTCATGCACATCTCGTCGAGCGACTGGCGGAAGTCCTCGTCGCCGGGCACCGTCCAGCACATGCGCAGCACGTGCTCGGGCGCATCGAACTTGATGCCGGGCTCCTCCTCGTAGGCGCTCTCGGCGCCGTCGGCCAGCGAACGCGCGCCGGCGTACGTCCACAGCGGCCTGAGCGCGTCCTGCAACTGGGAATAGGTCACGTCGGGGCGCAGCGGCACGTCGCCGTGGACATGGATTTCGAACGGAGCGTTGTAGCGTGACATGGGATCGGATTGTCTCCCGCCTGGCAAGGCACTGCTCCGGGCGCCCCGGTCAGCTCGCGCGGGGCGGACTCATGGGCTGGATTGTGCCACCGCCGCCGCGCGGCGGAATGCCACGCTGCCGCGGAGTCTGCGACAGCCGGTGACGCGGGGCGTGCCGGCTCGACGTCGCGCGAGAGGTGGTGCCTCGAGCCGGGATCGAACCGGCACGCCCGTTCTCACGAAGCGGCGGATTTTAAGTCCGCTGTGTCTACCTGTTCCACCATCGAGGCCCGCAGCCGATTGTGATTCAAAACGGAAGCGGCGCCCGGGGGCGACGGCGGCGCCGAAAACAGAACAGCCCCGGCATCGTGATGCGGGGCTGTCGATCTGGAGGCGCGACCCGGAGTCGAACCGAGCTGAACGGATTTGCAATCCGCTGCATAACCGCTTTGCTATCGCGCCGAAGCACAAAAAAGGGAAGCGACGAGCTTCCCTTTTTGCCGGCTTTGCCGGAAAAAGCAGCGCCGCTGCTTTTAGAAATTGGAGCGGGAAAAGAGTCTCGAACTCTCGACCTCAACCTTGGCAAGGTTGCGCTCTACCAACTGAGCTATGCCCGCATTCGAAGCCTCGAATTATAGCGTAATTTTTCGACGCCCACGACGTCGCTTCGCCCTTCAATGTTTGACCGACACCGGCGTGGCGGGCGCCTTCGCGCCCTCGGCCGCGGCGCGATCGGCGCCGCGCCCGCCGCGGCGTCCTCTTCCGGCAACGGCGTCGGCCTGGCGTTCCAGCGCCACTTCCAGCACCTTGTCGATCCACTTGACCGGCACGATCTCGAGACCGCTCTTCACGTTGTCCGGGATCTCCTGCAGATCCTTGACGTTCTCTTCGGGGATCAGCACCGTCTTGATGCCGCCGCGCAGCGCCGCCAGCAGCTTTTCCTTCAGGCCGCCGATCGCCATCACCTCGCCGCGCAGCGTGATCTCGCCGGTCATGGCGACATCGCCGCGCACCGGGATGCCGGTGAGCGCCGACACCATCGCCGTGGTCATCGCCGCGCCCGCGCTCGGACCGTCCTTGGGCGTCGCGCCATCGGGCACGTGGATGTGGATGTCCTTCTTCTCGAACATCTTCGTCGGCGATGCCCAGGCGGCGCGCGCGGCTGCGCACCACGGTGCGCGCGGCCTCGATCGATTCCTTCATCACGTCGCCCAGCGAGCCGGTGCGTGGTGATGTTGCCCTTGCCGGGCATCAGCGCCGCCTCGATCGTCAGCAGGTCGCCGCCGACCTCGGTCCAGGCGAGGCCGACCACCTGGCCCGACCTGGTTCTGCTGCTTCGGCGCGGCCGTAGGTGTACTTGCGCACGCCCAGGAAGTCGTTGAGGTTCGCCGCCGTCCACGGTCACCTTCGGCTTCATCTTCTTCAGCTGCAGTCCCTTGACCACCTTGCGGCAGATCTTCGACAGCTCGCGCTCGAGCGAGCGCACGCCGGCCTCGCGCGTGTAGTAGCGCACGATGTCGCGGATCGCTTCCTCGGTGACGAGCAGCTCGTCGTCCTTCACGCCGTTGTTCTTCATCTGCTTGGGCAGCAGGTACTTCAGGGCGATGTTGGTCTTCTCGTCCTCGGTGTAGCCCGACAGGCGGATCACTTCCATCCGGTCCAGCAGCGGCCGGCGGGATGTTCATCGAGTTCGAGGTGGCGACGAACATCACGTCCGACAGGTCGAAATCGACCTCGACGTAGTGGTCGCTGAACGTGTGGTTCTGCTCCGGGTCCAGCACCTCGAGCAGCGCGCTCGACGGGTCGCCGCGGAAGTCCGTGCCCAGCTTGTCGATCTCGTCCAGCAGGAACAGCGGGTTGCGCGTGCCGACCTTCGATCAGGTTCTGCAGCACCTTGCCCGGCAAGCGCGCCGATGTAGGTGCGGCGATGGCCGCGGATCTCGGCCTCGTCGCGCATGCCGCCCAGGGCCATGCGCACGTACTTGCGGCCGGTCGCCTTGGCGATCGACTGGCCCAGCGACGTCTTGCCCACGCCGGGCGGGCCGACCAGGCACAGGATCGGCGCCTTCACCTTGTCCACGCGCTGCTGCACCGCGAGGTACTCGAGGATGCGGTCCTTGACCTTTTCCAGGCCGTAGTGGTCCTCGTTCAGCACGTTCTCGGCATGCGCCAGGTCGTGCCTGATCTTGGTCTTCTTGCTCCAGGGCAGCGCCGTCAGCACGTCGATGTAGTTGCGCACGACGGTGGCTTCGGCCGACATCGGCGACATCAGCTTCAGCTTCTTCAGCTCGCCGTCGGCCTTCTTCTTGGCGTCCTTGGGCATCTTGGCGGCCTTGATCTTCTTCTCGATCTCCTCGATGTCGGCGCCTTCCTCGCCTTCGCCGAGTTCCTTCTGGATGGCCTTGACCTGCTCGTTCAGGTAGAAGTCGCGCTGGTTCTTCTCCATCTGGCGCTTGACGCGGCCGCGGATCTTCTTGTCGACGTTGCAGGATGTCGACCTCGCGCTCGATCTGCTCGAACAGGTTCTCCAGGCGCAGCTTGACGTCGGACAGGTCCAGCACGATCTGCTTGCTGTCCAGCTTGAGCGGCAGGTGCGCGGCGATGGTGTCGGCCAGGCGGCCCGGGATCGTCGATGCTGGAGATCGACGTGAGGATCTCCGGTGGGATCTTCTTGTTGAGCTTGACGTACTGGTCGAACTGCTGCATCACCGCGCGTCGCAGCGCCTCGATTTCGCTCGACTTCGGATCGCCCTCTTCGGCTTCCATCGGCGTCACGTTCGCGCACGAAGTGCTGCTCGCCGTCGTCGATGCGGTTGACCCGCGCGCGCTGCTGGCCCTCGACCAGCACCTTGACGGTGCCGTCGGGCAGCTTCAGCATCTGCAGGATGGTGGAGACGCAGCCGACCTCGAACATGTCGGAGACGGAAGGCTCGTCCTTGGCGGCGGCCTTCTGGGCCACCAGCATGATGCGGCGCTCCGCCTCCATGGCGGCCTCGAGCGCCTTGATGCTCTTGGGCCGGCCGACGAACAGCGGGATGACCATGTGCGGAAAGACCACGACGTCGCGCAGGGGCAGCAACGGCAGGTCGATCGGCGCGGCGGGCAGTGGAACGTGTCCGGACATGGGCGAATCCTCAGGTTATCCGGTCGAATATGGGACCGGGAAGGCGGATTTTCAACCCACGGCCATGGGAATGCGGCCGTGAGGGTTGTATTCGCCGGAAATTCATTGTCGCCGCCACGGCGATCCGCGAGCGGCCGGGATGCGGCAAGCGCGTGCCGGCGGCAGCGTCGGCCGGGATGGCTCAGGCCTTTCTGGCCGCCTCGCGGTACACGAGCAGCGGCGGCTTGTTTTCCTCGATGGTGGATTCGTCCACCACCACCTTGTCGACGTTCGTCGTATTGGGCAGCTCGAACATCGTGTCGATGAGCGACTGCTCGAGGATCGAGCGCAGGCCGCGGGCGCCGGTCTTGCGGGCCAGCGCGCGCCGGGCGATCGCGCGCAAGGCACTGGGCCGCACCTCGAGGTCGACGCCTTCCATCGACAGCAGCTTGGCATACTGCTTCACCAGCGCGTTCTTGGGCTCGGTGAGGATCTGCACCAGCGCGTCTTCGCTCAGCTCGGACAGCGTGGCGACCACCGGCATGCGGCCGACCAGCTCGGGGATCAGCCCGAACTTGATCAGGTCCTCCGGCTCGACCTCGCGGAACACGTCGGTCAGGCTGCGCTGGGCCTTGCTCTTCACGGTGGCGCCGAAACCGATGCCCGGAGGCTTCCGTGCGCTGCTCGATCACCTTTTCCAGGCCGGCGAAGGCGCCGCCGCAGATGAACAGGATGTTGGTGGTGTCGATCTGCAGGAAATCCTGGTTCGGGTGCTTGCGCCCGCCCTGCGGCGGCACGCTGGCCATCGTGCCTTCGATCAGCTTGAGCAGCGCCTGCTGCACGCCCTCGCCCGAGACGTCGCGCGTGATCGACGGGTTGTCGGACTTGCGCGAGATCTTGTCGATCTCGTCGATGTAGACGATGCCGCGCTGGGCGCGCTCCACCTCGTAGTTGCAGCTTTGCAGCAGCTTCTGGATGATGTTCTCGACATCCTCGCCGACATAGCCGGCCTCGGTCAGCGTGGTGGCATCCGCCATCACGAACGGCACGTCCAGCATGCGCGCCAGCGTCTGCGCCAGCAGCGTCTTGCCCGAGCCGGTGGGGCCGATCAGCAGGATGTTGCTCTTGGTGAGCTCGACCTCGTCCTTCTTGGCCTTGTCCTTGTGGCGCAGGCGCTTGTAGTGGTTGTAGACGGCCACGGACAGCCCGCGCTTGGCCGGCTCCTGGCCGATCACGTAGTTGTCGAGGTTGGCCTTGATCTCCGCCGGGCGTCGGCAGGTCGCCGCGCGCCTCGCGCGATCTCGTCGCCCGCGGGCAGTTCGTCGCGGATGATCTCGTTGCACAGGTCGATGCACTCGTCGCAGATGAAGACCGAGGGGCCGGCGATCAGTTTCTTCACCTCGTGCTGGCTCTTGCCGCAGAAGGAGCAGTAAAGCGTTTTCTCGCTGGAAGAGCCTTTTTTCTCGGCCATGGATGTGCCTGCAGTAGCTTGAGAATCAATGATAACCACGAAGCGGGGCACCGGCGCCGGGCGCGGGAGCCCGCCTTGTCAGGGCGCGG
Source organism: uncultured beta proteobacterium (assembly GCA_963708655.1). GTDB lineage: Bacteria > Pseudomonadota > Gammaproteobacteria > Burkholderiales > Burkholderiaceae_C > Ramlibacter. Next base: position 2,198 of record CAVPTY010000050.1, on the reverse strand, counting down.
CCACAAAACAACAGGCGCTCGGCCGGCGGCGGGACCGGGAGCCGGCAGGTTCGAGCGCGCGGCCGCCGCGAGGTTCCGCCCGTTCAGGACCGCTTGGCGATCACCTGGTCGACCAGGCCGTAGTCCTTGGCTTCGTCCGCGGACAGGAAGTAGTCGCGCTCGGTGTCGCGCTGCGATCTTCTCCAGCGGCTGGCCGGTACGCTCGGCGAGGATCCGGTTCAGGACGTCTCGCGCGTCTTGAGGATGTCGCGGGCGTGGATCTCGATGTCCGTGGCCTGTCCCTGCATGCCGCCCAGCGGCTGGTGGATCATGACCTTCGAATGCGGCAGCGAGAACCGCTTGCCCTTCGCGCCGGCGGCGAGCAGGAACGCCCCCATGCTGGCGGCCATCCCGGTGCACAGCGTGGAGACGTCCGGCTTGATGAAGTTCATCGTGTCGTAGATCGCCATGCCGGCGCTGACGCTGCCGCCGGGCGAGTTGATGTAGAACGAGATGTCCTTGTCCGGGTTCTCGCTCTCGAGGAACAGCAGCTGCGCCACCACCAGGTTCGCGGTCTGGTCGTTGACCGGGCCGACCAGGAACACCACCCGCTCGCGCAGCAGGCGCGAATAGATGTCGTAGGACCGCTCGCCGCGGCCGGACTGCTCGATGACGATCGGCACCATGCCGAGGCCCTGGGTGTCAAGTGAACTCATGGGGGGAAATGCCTTCCGTGTGCTGTGCCTGTACTGTAGTCCGAGGAACATGGGGCCGGGGGCCGCGCGTGCAAGCCCGCGCGACCGGATCAGCCCTGCTGGCCCATCAGTTCGTCGAACGACACCTGCTTTTCCACGACCTTGGCCTTGGACAGCACGAAATCCGTGACGTTGTTCTCGACGACGATCGCCTCGACCTCCGCCAGCCGGCGGTTGTCGCTGTAGTACCAGCGCACCACCTCCGCCGGCTGCTCGTAGCTGGCGGCCAGTTCTTCCACGTGGGCCTTGATCTGCTCGGGCTTGGCCTGCAGGCCGTTGGCGCGCACCAGTTCGGCGACCACGAGGCCCAGGCGCACGCGGCGCTCGGCCTGCGGACGGAAGATGTCCTCGGGAATCGGCGCCTTGTCGGCGTCCTTGATGCCGCGCTGCTTGAGGTCGGCGCGCGCGCCTTCGATCATGCGGTCCAGCTCCGCCTGCACGATCGATTTCGGCAGGTCCAGCTCGGCCTTGGCGACCAGCGCGTCCATCACGGCCTGCTTGTTGCGGGCCAGCAGGCGGAACTTGACTTCGCGTTCGAGATTCTTGCGGATGTCGCCCCGCAGGCCCTCCACGGTGGCGTCCTCGATGCCCAGCGACTTGGCCAGCGCGCCGTTGACCTCCGGCAGGTGCGCCGCCTCGACCTTCTTGACGGTGACCATGAAGTCGGCCGTCCTGCCGGCCACGTCCTTGCCGTGGTAGTCGCTCGGGGAAGGCCAGCGGGAAGGTCTTGCTCTCGCCGGTCTTCATGCCGCGCACGGCGTCCTCGAATTCCTTGAGCATCTGGCCGTCGCCCACGATGAACTGGAAGTCGTCGGCCTTGCCGCCCTGGAACGGCTCGCCGTCGATCTTGCCTTCGAAGTCCACCGTCACCCGGTCGCCGTCCTGCGCGGCCGCGTCATGCGGGCGCTGGGCGAAGGTGCGGCGCTGCTTGCGCAGGATGTCGAGCGTGCGGTCGATCGCCGCTTCGGTGACCTCGGTGCCGGTCTTCTCGACCTCGGCGTCGGCCAGGTCGGCGATCTTGACTTCCGGATACACCTCGAAGACGGCATCGAACGCGAGCTGCCCGTCAGGCGCACCTTCCTTCTCGGTGATCTTCGGCTGGCCGGCCACCCGCAGCCTGGCTTCGTTGGCAGCCTGGGCGAAGGCCTCGCCGACCTTGTCGTTCATGACCTCGTAGTGCACCGAGTAGCCGTAACGCTGGGCCACGACGGTCATCGGCACCTTCCCCGGGCGGAAGCCGTCCATGCGGATGGTCCGCGCGAGCCGCTTCAGGCGGCTGTCGACCTCGGACTTGATGACGTCGACCGGCAGGGTCAGCGTCATCTTGCGCTCCAGCTTGTCGAGGGTTTCTACGTTCACGGCCATGTTGCTCTCTCTTCGACTGTCTTGAAAAAGGTGTCTGGTGCGCGGGGCCGGACTCGAACCGGCACGCCATCGCTGGCGTCAGGACCTAAACCTGGTGCG
>CAVPTY010000049.1:0-10525 GCA_963708655.1 uncultured beta proteobacterium | reverse complement strand
CAGGTCCTTGCTGCGGCCGACGATGGTCACGTAGCCGTCGCGGTCGATCTTGCCGACGTCGCCGGTCTTGAACCAGCCGTCGTCGGTGAACTCCTCCTTCGTCTTCTCGGGCATGCGCCAGTAGCCCTTGAACACGTTCGGCCCCTTGACCTGGATGCCGCCGATCTCGCCGGCCGGAACGTCCTGGCCGGCATCGTCGCGCACGCGCACGCTCACGCCCGGCAGCGGGAAGCCGACGGTGCCGCCGCGCCGCTCGCCGTGCGTGGGGTGGTACGGATTCGAGGTCAGCATGATCGTCTCGCTCATCCCGTAGCGCTCCAGGATGGTGTGGCCGGTGCGCTCGCGCCACTGGTTGAACGTCTCGATCAGCAGCGGCGCCGAACCGGAGACGAACAGGCGCATGTGGCGGCACACTGCTCGCGGGTCAGCGCCGGCTCCGGCCAGCATGCGCACGTAGAGCGTGGGCACGCCCATGAACACGGTGGCCTGCGGCATCTTCCGGATCACCAGCTTCGGGTCGAACTTGCCGAGCCAGATCATCTTGCTGCCGTTCAGCAAGGCCCCGTGGATGGCGACGAACAGGCCGTGCACATGGAAGATCGGCAGCGCGTGGATCAGCACGTCGCCCTGCTGCCAGCCCCAGTAGTCCTTGAGCACCTGCGCGTTCGACAGCATGTTGCCGTGCGTCAGCATCGCGCCCTTGCTGCGGCCGGTCGTGCCGCTGGTGTAGACGATGCACGCGAGGTCGTGCGCGGCCATCGGCGCGATTTCGTGCCGGTCGCTGCAGTGCGCCGCCCGCGCCAGCAGCGATCCGGTGCGGTCGTCGTCGAGCGTGAAGACGTGGTGCGTGCCGGCCTTGAACGCGAGCTTGCCGACCCAGCCGAAGTTCCTGCTGGTGCAGACCACCACGGCCGGCTCCGCGTTGCCGATGAAGTACTCGATCTCCGCGCTCTGGTAGGCGGTGTTGAGCGGCAGGAACACATGGCCGGCGCGCAAGGTGGCCAGGTACAGCATCATCGCCTCGACCGACTTCTCGACCTGCACGGCGATGCGCGAGGCCGGCGGGAGTTGGAGCGACTGCAGCAGGTTGGCGATCATCGCGCTGGCGCGGTCGAGATCGCGCCACGAGTAGACGAGGCCGGCGTCGGTTTCCACGGCCGCTGCATCGAGGTCGCGGGGAAAGGCCGCGCGCAACGCGGCGAACAGGTTCTCTTGCTTCATGGTGGACACCGTGGAACATTGAGGCGGCACGCCGGTCGCGTGCGACCGGAGCAGCGCGACTATAAATACAGGTCTTCGATCGCACCCGACACCGGGATGCGGCCGTCGGCCAGCAGCGCGCGGTGCTTGTCCAGGCGCTTGAGGTCGTACAGGTAATTGACCATCAGGCCGTATGACTGCTTGACTCCCTTGGCCGACGGGTCACCGGCCCAGTTCAGGCGTTCGATGCGGGCGCCGTTGCCCAGGTGGAAGCGCGCCACCGGGTCCACCGGTTTGCCGTCCTGCCACTGGTGGCCCAGGTATTCCGCAGCACCGCGCATCAGCATCGCCCGCACCGGCGACTTGGCTTCCAGGGCGAGCGGCTTGTCGCAGGCCGCCAGCACTTGCTGCGCCGTCAGCTCGCCGCCCAGGGCCTTGGCCAGCTCGGCGCGCGGCCTGGGCGCCAGGCGCTCCAGCAGCGCGCCGATGTTCCGGCTCAGCCAAGCACGCAGACCTGGAATCGGCGACAGGGTCGCGAACGTCTTGAGCCGCGGGAATTCTTCCTTCAGCGTCTCCACCACCCGCTTGATCAGCGAGTCGCCGAAGCTCACGCCGCGCAGGCCCGGCTGCGTGTTGCTGATCGAATAGAAGATCGCCGTGCTGGCCTTGGCCAGGTCGCTGGGCGCGGCCGACTCGTCCAGCAGCGGCGTGATGCAGTCGGCCAGCTTGTCGGTCAGCGCCACCTCGACGAAGATCAGCGGCTCGCCCGGCAGCCGCGGATGGAAGAAGCCATAGCAGCGGCGGTCGCTGTCCAGGCGGTTCTTCATGTCGGCCCAGCCGCGCACGTCGTGCACCGCTTCGTACCTGATCAGTTTTTCGATCAGCGAGGCCGGCGAGTCCCAGCTGATGCGCCGCAGTTCCAGGAAGGCGACGTCGAACCAGGTGGAAAACAGGTTCTCCAGCTCCGCGTCCAGCGGCAACAGGCGCTTGTCGGCCTTCAGGTGCGGCCGCAGCTCGGCGCGCAGGTCGACCAGGAAGCGCATGCCTTCGGGGAACACGGCAAAACGCTGCAGCAGGCGAGTGCGCGGCGAGACCAGCGCCTTGCGCAGCCGGATCTCGGCCTGCCCTTCCTCCGGCGTGCCTTGCGCCGCCTCGTACTGGTCGCGCACCGCCTTGAGCTTGCGGGCATCGGGAGCGAACTGCTCGCTCATGAGCAGCCAGCCGTCGCGCCGCTCCTCCAGCGACGCCTGCGCGTACCAGTCGGCAAAGGCCTGGGCCAGCCGGCCCGCTTCCACTTCGCTCACCTGCGGATCGACGATCGCCTGCAGGTCGGTCAGCGTGCGGCGCAGCACCCGCGGCGACAGCGCTTCCTGGCGCCGGCGCAGCGTGGCCTGCAGCCGCTCGCGCGTGCTGCGCTGACGGGCGGGACCGGGATCGTCCGCCGCTCCCGGCGAAGCCGCCGTCGTGGTTTCCAGCGTCGGCCGCAACAGCGCCACGCTGCGCGCCAGCCAGTCGGTCGCGTTCATTCGCACCTCTCCAGTTGACCATGGAGCAAGGCAGGCGGCCTTGCCCGGATCTTTTGCACGAACAGGCGCTTCATGAGGCGCGCCTTCCCGGCCGGTCGCACGCCAGTTCGCGCAGCGCCTCGCGCTGGCGCTCCAGGTGGACCCGCATCGCGGCCTCGGCGGCCGCCGCATCGCGCGCCCGCAGCGCGGCGAACACGGCCTGGTGCTCGGCCAGGCTCTCCTCCAGGCGCCCGGGGGCATGCAGTTGCTGCAGGCGCGCGAGCTTGACGATCTTGCGCAGGTCGCCGGTCACCTGCGCCAGCCAGCGGTTGCCGGCCAGCGCGATGATGGCCTCGTGGATCGAGTAGTTCGCGGCGTAGTAGTCGTTGATGCGGCGCGCCCTGGCGTGCCGGCTGAGCTTGTCGTGCAGCGCCGCCAGCGTCTGCAGGTCGGCGTCGCTCGCACGCTGCGCCGCCTCGAAGGCGCAGCGCCCTTCCAGCATGGTGAGCACCGGGAAGATGTCGTCCAGGTCCTGCTCGGTGACTTCGTTGACGAAGCAGCCGCGGCGCGGCTCGTGGCGCACCAGCCCCTCCGCGGTCAGCACCTTCAGCGCCTCGCGCAGCGGCGTGCGCGAAATGCTCATCTGCCCGGCCAGCGCCGGCTCGTCCAGGAAACTGCCCGGCAGCAGCTCACCGGCGAAGATCCGCTCGCGCAACTGCGCCGCCACCTCCTCGTGCAGGGAGCTGGAGATCAGGCGCATGGGCTGGCTTGCCATAATTTCGCGTAATTACCCGAAATTATGGTGGGTCTCGGCCGGCGCGTGGTCCGCCCGCGGGAAACTCTACCCGGACAATCGACGGGCCGCGGCTTCATCTTGCCGGGACGGCCTCCGGCCGGCGGTCGAACCACAGCCACAGGGCGACGCCGACGACCGCCATCGGCAGGCTCAGCCACTGGCCCATGCTGAAGCCGAGGGACAGCAGTCCCAGGTAGCTGTCGGGCTCGCGGAAGTACTCCGCCACGAATCGCAGCACGCCGTAGCCGATCAGGAAGGCGGCGGCCACCTGCCCCTGTCGGCGCGGCTTGCGCGCGTACAGCCACAGCAGCACGAACAGCAGCAGACCCTCCAGCAGGAACTGGTACACCTGCGACGGATGGCGCGGGATCATGGAGCCGCTTTGCGGGAACACCATCGCCCACGGCAGCGAAGGGTCGGCGGCCCGCCCCCACAGTTCGCCGTTGATGAAGTTGCCGACCCGGCCGGCGGCGAGTCCCGGCGGCACGCACGGCGCGACGAAATCCATCAGCTGCCAGAACGGCTTGCCGCGCGAGTGCGCGAACCACCACTGTGAGGCGATCACGCCGAGCATGCCGCCGTGAAAGCTCATGCCGCCTTGCCAGACGTAGAAGATCTCCAGCGGGTGCGCCAGGTAATAGCCGGGCTTGTAGAAGAGGCAGTAGCCCAGCCGGCCGCCGACCACGACCCCCAGCACGCCGAGGAACAACATGTCCTCGATGTCCTTGCGGCTCCAGGCGCCGCGGCCCTTGACGGAGGCAAACGGCTCGTGGTGCAGCCGGCGATAGGCGAGCAGCATGAACAGGGCGAACGCGGCCAGGTACGTCAGGCCGTACCAGTGGATCGCAATGGGCCCCAGGCGCAGCGCGACGGGGTCGATGTTCGGATACGTCAGCATCCGGCAATTGTGCGGCAAGGGCCGACGGCGCGGCGCCGCGCCACCCCTGCCGCGGCCAGTGCCGGATCGGCCATCGGGCTGGGGCATACTTCCCTGCTCAAGCGGTCGCCACCGCGCACTGACATCGACCCACCATGGAAATCAAGACCATCCAGATCAACCGCCGCAGCAGGAACATCACCGAGGGCAAGTCGCGGGCGCCGAACCGCTCGATGTACTACGCCATGGGCTACCAGGAGTCGGATTTCCGCAAGCCGATGGTGGGCGTCGCGAACGGCCACAGCACGATCACCCCCTGCAACAGTGGCCTGCAGAAGCTCGCCGACGCCGCGATCGCCGGCATCGAGGAAGCCGGCGGCAACGCCCAGGTGTTCGGCACGCCGACGATCTCGGACGGCATGGCGATGGGCACCGAGGGCATGAAGTACTCGCTGGTCAGCCGCGAGGTCATCTCCGACTGCATCGAGACCTGCGTCCAGGGCCAGTGGATGGACGGCGTGCTGGTCGTCGGCGGCTGCGACAAGAACATGCCCGGCGGCATGATGGGGATGCTGCGCGCCAACGTGCCGGCGATCTACGTCTACGGCGGCACCATCCTGCCGGGCCGCTGGAAGGACCAGGACCTCAACATCGTCAGCGTGTTCGAGGCCGTCGGGCAGAACGCGGCCGGCAACCTGAGCGACGCCGACCTGCGCGAGATCGAGATGCACGCGATTCCCGGCACCGGCTCCTGCGGCGGGATGTACACGGCCAACACGATGTCGTCGGCCTTCGAGGCGATGGGCATGTCGCTGCCTTACTCGTCGACCATGGCCAACCCCCACGACGAGAAGCAGAACTCGGCGAAGGAATCGGCCAAGGTGCTGATGGAGGCGATCCGCCGCGACCTGAAGCCGCGCGACATCGTGACGAAGAAGGCGATCGAGAACGCGGTGGCCGTGATCATGGCGATCGGCGGCTCGACCAACGCGGTGCTGCACTTCCTGGCCATCGCGCACGCCGCCGAGGTCGAGTGGACCATCGACGACTTCGAGCGCATCCGCCAACGCACGCCGGTGCTGTGCGACCTGAAGCCGAGCGGCCGTTACCTGGCGGTGGACCTGCACCGCGCGGGGGGCATCCCGCAGGTGATGAAGGTCCTGCTCAAGGCCGGCCTGCTGCATGGCGACTGCATGACGATCACCGGCAAGACGATCGAGGAGACGCTCAAGGACATCCCCGACGCGCCGCGCGCGGACCAGGACGTGATCCGCACGATCGCCAACCCGATGTACCAGCAGGGGCACCTGGCGATCCTCAAGGGCAACCTGTCGCCGGAGGGCTCGGTGGCCAAGATCACCGGCCTGAAGAACCCGGTCATCACCGGGCCGGCCCGCGTGTTCGACGACGAGCAGTCGGCGCTGCAGGCGATCCTGGACGGCAAGATCAAGGCCGGCGACGTGATGGTGCTGCGCTACCTGGGCCCCAAGGGCGGCCCGGGCATGCCGGAGATGCTGGCGCCCACGGGCGCGCTGATCGGCGCCGGACTCGGCGAAAGCGTCGGCCTCATCACCGATGGCCGCTTCTCGGGCGGAACCTGGGGCATGGTCGTCGGCCACGTGGCGCCGGAGGCGGCGGCCGGCGGCAACATCGCGCTGGTCAACGAAGGCGACTCGATCACCATCGACGCGCACCAGCTCAAGCTGGAGCTGAACGTGCCCGAGGCCGAGCTCGCGCAGCGGCGCAGCGCGTGGAAGGCGCCGGCGCCGCGCTACCGGCGCGGCGTGCTGGCCAAGTTCGCGTTCAACGCCTGCAGCGCCAGCCAGGGCGCGGTGCTCGACAACTATTGAGCCAGGGCCACGGCCGGGCGGCTGTGGCTTCCGTCCTACGGGCCAGGCCGTCCGGCCGCCCTAGCATGGCCGCTCCGCAGAAGGAGAACGAGCCATGGACACCACTTCCGTGTGGCGCGCCACCGCGCCCGGGACTGCCTACGCGGCGCTGCAGGGCGACGTCGCGACGGACGTGCTGGTCATCGGCGGTGGCATCACCGGACTCACGACGGCGCTGCTCCTCGCGCAGCAAGGACGCTCGGTGGTGCTGCTGGAGGCCGAACGGCTCGGCAGCGGCAGCACCGCCAATTCCACCGGCAACCTCTACGTCACCGTAACCGAGGGGCTGTCGACCATCGCCCAGCGCTGGAGCGAAGACGTGGCGCGGCAGGTGGTCGACCAGCGCCGCGATGCCATCGCGTTCATCGAAGGGCTGGCGGCGCAGGGTGACACCGGCTTCCGGCGTTGCGCCCACCTGACCTGGGCGATCGACGAGCAGCACCGCGAGCAGATCATCCGCGAGTTTCAGGCGCTGTCCAGGGCAGGAGCCAGCGTGCGCCTGGACACCAGCGTGCCGGCCCCGCTGCCCGCGCCGCTGGGCGACGTGCTGGTGCTGCAGGACCAGGCGCAGTTCCAGCCGCAGGCTTACGTGAACCACCTCGGGCAGTTGGCGGCGCAGGCCGGCGCGCGCATCCACGAGCAGTCGCGCGTGATCGAGCTCGACCACAAGACGAGGCGCGCGGCCACGGCCAGCGGCAGCGTGCAGGCCCGGGAGATCGTGCTCGCCACGCATTCGCCAAAGGGCTTCCACCTGGTCCAGGCCGAAATGCCGGTGCACCGCGAGTACGGCATCGCGCGGCCGCTCACCGGCGCGACCCCGGCCCCGGCACCTTCTGGATCCGCGGCGCCGAAGGGCTTTCGGTGCGCACCCTCGAGGCCGGCGGCAGCCGCTACCTGGTCTGCATCGGCCAGGAGCACAAGGTCGGCATCCACAACGCCAAGGCCAGCCTGATGGTGCTCGAGGCGGCTGCCGACAAGCACTTCGGTCCGGGCGCCGTGAGCCATCGCTGGTCGGCGCAGAACTATCACTCGGCCGACGGACTGCCGTACCTCGGCCGCGAAGCCAGCGGCTCGTTCGTCGCCACCGGCTTCGCCACCGACGGCCTCACCTGGGGCACCGTCTGCGCGCGCGTGATCGCGGAGCAGATCATGGGACGGTCGCCGGCGTTCGGCGAACTTTGCAAGGCCTCGCGCTTCGCCCCGGTCAAGGGGGCAAAGGGAATGATCGAGGAGAACGTCACCACGGTGAAGCAGCTGGTCAAGGACTACCTGACGCACCGCCAGGCGCAGCACCTGGCCAGCCTGGCGCCCGGCGACAGCGCCCACGTGGAAGCCGACGGCGAGGCGTTTGCCGCCTGGCGCAGCCCGGACGGCGAGTTGTTCGCCGTGTCGCCGATCTGCACCCACCTGGGCTGCAAGGTGCACTGGAACAGCGTGGAAACGAGCTGGGACTGCCCTTGTCACGGCAGCCGGTTCCGGGTGGACGGCACGGTGATCGAAGGCCCCGCCATCGCGCCGCTCAGGCGCAAGCCCCTGGACGTCGGCTCGTGAGGGCGTGCCAGCTAACGCTTCTTGGGCTTGATCCCGAGCGATGCGCGGCTCTTGTCGATGCGCGCCTGCTTGCGCGCGTCTTCCTTTTCCATCGCCTTCTTCTTGGTGTAGCCCGACCAGTCGGCCCACGCCCACCATGCCACGGCCGCCGCGAACGGCGAGAGGACCCACCACCACTCCCAGGCCGCCACCGGTCCGATCTCCAGGTACTTCAGAGCCAGCAGAACGATTCCCAATCCCAGCAAATACATCGCTTTCTCCGAGGATGCGCCTGGATGCCGTGGGGAGATCCGCACCCTGTCAACGGCGATCACTACAATTGCGTTCAGCAATGTAACCCAACCTTTGAGGATTCCAATGAAGCGTGCCCTGTTTGTCCTGTTCGCCGCCGCGGCGTGCCTTCCCGCCATGGCCGACCAGGCGCTTGCGACGTCCAAGAACTGCATGGCCTGCCATGCCATCGACAAGAAGCTGGTCGGCCCCGCCTACAAGGACGTGGCGGCCAAGTATGCCGGCCAGAAGGACGCCGCCGACAAGCTGGCGGCCAAGATCCAGAAGGGCGGCTCCGGCGTGTGGGGCCCCGTCCCGATGCCGGCCAACCCGCAGGTCAGCGCCGCCGAAGCCAAGAAGCTGGCGACCTGGGTCCTCGGGATGAAGTGACCACCGGCGTCTTCGGACCCGAGCCGGAATCGCAAAAAAGCCCCGCAGTGCGGGGCTTTTTCACAGCTTCTCCGCGAGCTGTTCGAGGATCGCCGGGATTTTAGTTACGGCTCACAAGCCCTGCGGGCAGTTGTGACCCTCCACTGAAATCCCGCTACCCCTCTCACAACTTCTCCGCGAGCTGTTCGAGGATCGCCGGGTTTTCAAGCGTCGAGGTGTCTTGGGAGATGGCCTCGCCTTTCGCAATCGAGCGCAGCAGGCGACGCATGATCTTGCCGCTGCGCGTCTTGGGCAGGTTGTCGCCGAACCGGATGTCCTTGGGCTTGGCGATCGGCCCGATCTCCTTGGCCACCCAGTCGCGCAGCTGCGCCGCGATCTGCCTGGCCTCGTCGCCGGTCGGCCGCGGCCGCTTCAGCACGACGAAGGCGCAGATCGCCTCGCCGGTGAGGTCGTCCGGCCGGCCGACCACGGCCGCCTCGGCCACGAGGTCGGTCTTGGACACCAGCGCCGACTCGATCTCCATGGTGCCGAGGCGGTGCCCCGAGACGTTCAGCACGTCGTCGACGCGGCCGCCGATGCGGAAATAGCCGCGATCGACGCTGCGGGCCGCGGCGTCGCCGGCCAGGTACAGCCGGCCGCCGAGTTCGGGCGGGAAGTAGTTGGCCTGGTAGCGCTGCGGGTCGCCCCAGATGGTGCGGATCATCGCCGGCCAGGGCCGCTTGATCACCAGCAGGCCGCCATCGCCGTTGGGCAGGTCCTTGCCCGCCTCGTCGACGATCGCCGCCATGATGCCGGGCAGCGGCAAGGTGCACGAGCCGGGCACCAGCGGCGTCGCGCCGGGCAGCGGCGTGATCATGTGGCCGCCGGTCTCGGTCTGCCACCAGGTATCGACGATCGGGCAGCGCTCGCCGCCGACGTTCCTGTAGTACCACATCCAGGCTTCCGGATTGATCGGCTCGCCGACGGTGCCGAGGATGCGCAGGCTGGAGAGGTCGTAGCGCGCCGGATGGATCGCCTGGTCGCCCTCGGCCGCCTTGATCAGCGAACGGATCGCGGTGGGGGCCGTGTAGAACACCGACACCTTGTGGCGCTGGATCATGTCCCAGAACCGCCCGGCGTTGGGATACACGGGCACGCCCTCGAACACCACCTGCGTCGCGCCGGCGGCCAGCGGCCCGTAGGCGACGTAAGTGTGCCCCGTCACCCAGCCGATGTCGGCCGTGCACCAGAACACGTCCGACGGCTTGATGTCGAAGGTCCAGTCCATGGTGAGCTTGGCCCACAGCAGGTAGCCGCCGGTGGAATGCTGCACGCCCTTGGGCTTGCCGGTCGAGCCCGACGTGTACAGGACGAACAGCGGATGCTCGGCGCCCACCGGCTCCGGCGGGCACTCGGTGCCCTGGCCCTGCAGCACTTCGGTGAAGGTCTTGTCGCGCCCGGCCACCATGGCGCACGGCGTCGGCGTGCGCATGTACACCAGCACCGTGCGCAGCGTGTCGCAGCCGCCGAGCGCGATGCTCTCGTCGACGATCGCCTTCAGCGCCATCTCCTTGCCGCCGCGCATCTGGTAGTTGGCGGTGATCACCGCCACCGCGCCGGCGTCGATGATCCGCTCGTTCAGGGCCTTGGCCGAGAAGCCGCCGAACACCACCCTGTGGGTCGCGCCGATGCGGGCGCAGGCCTGCATCGCCACCACGCCCTCGATCGACATCGGCATGTAGACGATGACGCGGTCGCCCTTGCGGATGCCCTGGGCGTGCAGGGCGTTCGCGAACTGGCTGACGCGGGCGAGCAGCTCCTTGTACGTGACGCGCGTCACCGCGCCGTCGTCGGCCTCGAAGATGATCGCCGTCTTGTTCTCGACCGGCGTGCCCATGTGCTTGTCCAGGCAGTTGGCGGTGGCGTTGAGTTCGCCGTCGTCGAACCAGCGGTAGAACGGCGCCTTCGACTCGTCGAGCGTGCGCGTGAACGGCTTGTTCCACACGACGTGTTCGCGTGCCAGGCGCGCCCAGAAGCCCTCGAAGTCCCGCTCGGCCTCGGCGCACAG
>CAVPTY010000048.1:0-8506 GCA_963708655.1 uncultured beta proteobacterium | reverse complement strand
GATGCGCGGAGGCCGCGCATGAGCGTCTTGATGGTCGCCGGGCATGACTCCCTCCCCCTCGAGGGGAAGGGCAGGGGTGGGGGCGAGCCCATGACGGCAAGCGCCAGCGCCAAGGCGACAGCCTTGGTGATGGCGGGGGGGACCGGCGGGCATATTTTCCCCGGCTTGGCCGTGGCCGAAGCACTGCGCGAGCGCCACTGGCGGGTGCACTGGCTGGGCGCGCCCGGCAGCATGGAAAGCCAGCTGGTGCCGCCGCGCGGGTTCCCGCTGGAAACCGTCGATTTCTCGGGGGTGCGCGGCAAGGGCCTGAAGACGCTCGTATTCCTGCCGCTGCGCCTGCTGCGCGCCTTCTGGCAGAGCATCGCCGTCGTGCGCCGCGTGCGGCCCGACGTCGTGATCGGCCTGGGCGGCTACATCACGTTTCCGGGCGGGCTGATGAGCGTCCTGCTCGGCAAGCCGCTGGTCCTGCACGAGCAGAACTCGGTCGCGGGAATGGCCAACCGGGTGCTGGCCACGGTGGCCGACCGGGTGTTCACGGCGTTCCCCGATGTCCTCAAGCGCGCGACCTGGGTCGGCAATCCGCTGCGCGCCGCGTTCCTGAACCAGGCCGAACCGGCGCAGCGCTTCGCCGCGCGCCGCGGGCCGCTGCGCCTGCTGGTCGTCGGCGGCAGCCTCGGCGCGAAGGCCCTCAACGAGGCGGTGCCCAGGGCGCTGGCGCTGATCGCGCCGCGGGGAGCGGCCGCAGGTGCTGCACCAGAGCGGTGCCAGGCAGATCGACGAGCTGCGCGCCAACTATGCGGCGGCCGGCGTCCAGGCGCAGCTCACCCCGTTCATCGACGACACGGCGACGGCGTTCGCCGAGGCGGACCTGATCGTGTGCCGCGCCGGCGCGAGCACCGTGACCGAGATCGCGGCGGTCGGGGCGGCCGCGGTCTTCGTGCCGTTCCCGTTCGCGGTGGACGATCACCAGACGACCAACGCCCGCTTCCTGGTGGACGCCGGCGGCGGCTGGCTCGTGCCGCAGCGGGACCTGACGCCCGAGTCGCTGGCCGGCCTGATCCGCGACACGACGCGCGACGAGCTGGCGCGCCGGGCGGCGGCGGCCTGGAGCATGCGCAAGACGACGGCGACCAACGACATGGTCGCAGCCTGCGAGGCGCTGGCCTTCGGCAAGGCAAGGGAGGGCCGCGCGTGAAGCACGCCATCAAGCACATGCTCATTTCGTCGAGCACTCGGAATGCCGCCGAAATGAAGGAGGCTGCGTGAAGCACGCCATCAAGCACATCGTCATTTCGTCGAGCATTCGAAGTGCCGCCGAAATGAAGGGGGCTGCGTGAAGCACGCCATCAAGCACATTCATTTCGTCGGCGTGGGCGGCGCCGGCATGTCCGGCATCGCCGAGGTCCTGCGCAACCAGGGCTACCTGATCTCCGGCTCCGACCTTGCCGACAGCCCGACGCTGCGGCGGCTGGGGCAGCTGGGCATCAAGACCTGCGTCGGCCACGCCGCCCAGAACATCGTCGGCGCGGATGCGGTGGTGACCTCGACGGCGGTGCAGCCGGACAACCCGGAGGTGGTCGCTGCCCGCCAGCGCAACATTCCGGTGGTGCCGCGCGCCACGATGCTGGCCGAGCTGATGCGCCTGAAGCAGGGCATCGCCATCGCCGGCACCCACGGCAAGACGACGACGACGAGCCTGGTGGCCAGCGTCCTCGCCGAAGCCGGGCTCGACCCCACCTTCGTGATCGGCGGCCGCCTGAACAGCGCCGGGGCCAACGCGCGCCTGGGCAGCGGCGACTACATCGTGGTCGAGGCCGACGAGTCGGATGCGTCGTTCCTGAACCTGATGCCGGTGATGGCGGTGGTCACCAACATCGACGCCGACCACATGGAGACCTACGGCCACGACTTCCGGCGGCTGCAGCGGGCCTTCGTCGACTTCCTGCATCGCATGCCGTTCTACGGCACCGCGATCCTGTGCATCGACGACCCGGCGGTGCGCGAGATCGTGCCCGACGTGCAATGCCCGATCACCAGTTACGGCCTCTCCGAGCAGGCGCAGGTGCGCGCCGTCGACGTGCGGGCCGACGGCGGACAGATGCGGTTCACCGTGCAGCGCCGCAACGGCGTCACGCTGCCGGACCTGCACGTGGTGCTGAACCTGGCGGGCATGCACAACGTGCTGAACGCGCTGGCGGCGATCGCCATCGCCGTCGAGCTGAACGTCCCCGACGCCATGCTGCTGAAGGCGCTGGCCGAGTTCAAGGGCGTGGGACGCCGCTTCCAGCGCTACGGCGACGTGCGCGGTGCGCGCCGGCAACGGCGGCGGCCGCTTCACGCTGATCGAGGACTACGGCCACCACCCGGTGGAGATCGCGGCGACGCTGGCGGCCGCGCGCGGCGCCTTTCCGCAGCGCCGGCTGGTGCTGGCGTTCCAGCCGCACCGCTACACGCGCACCCGCGACTGCTTCGAGGATTTCGTGAAGGTGCTGGGGCAGGTCGACGTGCTGCTGCTGTCCGAGGTGTATGCGGCCGGCGAAGAGCCGATCGTGGCGGCGGACGGCCGGTCGCTGGCGCGGGCCATCCGCGTCGCGGGCAAGGTGGAACCGGTGTTCGTCGACGCGATCGACGCCATGCCGGAGGCGATCCTGGAGCTCGCGCGCGACGGCGACGTGGTGATGTGCATGGGCGCCGGATCGATCGGCGGCGTGCCGGGCAAGCTCGTCGAGCTGGGAGGGGTTGCATGAACACCGGACATCCGTACGCAGAGGACGCAGAAGTGACGCAGAAACCGCAGAAAAGAAAAACGCCGGCCGGTATTGGATCCTTCGGCGTCCTCTGCGGATCCTTTGCGTCCTCTGCGTACGGGAGTCCGCTCCCGGCTTCGGATGGAGGCGCGCATGGGTGCTGATTTCGGCAAGGTCGCCGTCCTCATGGGCGGGGATTCGGCGGAGCGGGAGGTGTCGCTCATGTCCGGCAGTGGCGTGCTCAAGGCGCTGCAGTCCAGGGGCGTCGACGCGTACGCGTTCGATCCGGCCGAGCGCGACCTGGGCGAGCTGAAGCAGAACGGCTTCCAGCGCTGCTTCATCGCGCTGCACGGCCGCTTCGGCGAGGACGGCACGGTGCAGGGCGCGCTGGAGCTGATGGGGATCCCGTACACCGGCTCCGGCGTCATGGCGTCCAGCATCGCCATCGACAAGGTCATGACCAAGCGCGTGTGGCTCGCCGAGGGTCTGCCCACGCCGAAGTACGTGCTGCTGCGGCGCGGCCACTTCACCCGCGAGCACGTGATCGCCATTCCTGACGAACTCGGCCTGCCGCTGATCGTCAAGCCGGCCCGCGAGGGCTCGTCGATCGGCGTGGCCAAGGTGCAAGGCTATTGCGAGATGGTCGATGCCGTCGACCAGGCGGCGGCGCTGGACGCCGACGTGCTGTGCGAGCAGTTCGTCAGCGGCGACGAGGTCACCTGCCCGGTGCTGGGCAGCGGCGAGGACGCGCGCGCGCTGCCGGTGATCCGGATCGTGGCGCCCTCCGGCAACTACGACTACCAGAACAAGTACTTCAGCGACGACACCAGGTACCTCGTGCCGTGCGGGCTGCCGGCCGGCGAGGAGGAGGCGATCCAGGAGATCGTGCTGAAGGCGTACCGCGTGCTCGGCTGCCGCGGCTGGGGCCGCGTCGACGCGATGATCGACGCCGCCACCCGCAAGCCGTCGCTGCTGGAACTCAATACCTCTCCCGGCATGACCGGCCATTCGCTGGTGCCGATGTCGGCGCGCGCGGCCGGCATCAGCTACGAGGACCTGTGCATGCAACTGCTCGCTTCGGCGGCGCTGGACCAGCACAAGGGAGTGCGCGCGAAATGAGCGCCGCCGCCGTGCCCGCCGACGTCAGGCTGATGAACATCGCCGCGACGGCGCTGTCCGCCATCGGCCTGACCGTCCTGGTCGCGGCGGCAGCGTGGTGGGCGCTGCGGCACCCGTTGTTCGCGCTGTCGGCGATCACCGTGGAAGGCGACGTCAGCCACAACAGTGCCGCCACGCTGCGGGCCAACGTGGCGCCGCGGCTGGCCGGCAACTTCTTCACCGTCGACCTCGAGGCGGCGCGCCAGGCGTTCCAGGCGGCGCCGTGGGTGCGCCAGGCGGTGGTGCGGCGCGAATTTCCGAACCGGCTGCGGGTGCAGTTGCAGGAGCACCAGGCCGTCGCGCTGTGGGGCGAGCACGAAAGCCGCATGGTCAACAGCTTCGGCGAAGTCTTCGAGGCGAATGCCGGCGACGTGGAATGGGACGACCTGCCGCGCCTGGCCGGGCCGGACGGCCAGGCGCGCGAAGTGCTGACGATGTACCAGGCGCTCGCCCCGTTGTTCGAGCCGCTCGACCTGGCGCTGGCGCGGCTGGCGCTGACGACCAGCGGCAGCTGGAACCTGGCGCTGGACACGGGCGCGGTGATCGAGCTGGGCCGGGGTACGCGCGAGGAGGTTGCCGCGCGCGCGCAGCGCTTCGCGCAGACGCTGACGCAGGTGGCCTCCCGCTACGGCCGCACGCCCGAGGCGCTGCTGGCGGCCGACCTGCGGCATGCGGACGGCTATGCCCTGCGCCTGCGGGGCGTGGCGACGACGGCGGAAGTACCGAACAAATAGAGGGGCGAGGGAATGGCAAAAGAATACAAGGACCTGGTCGTGGGGCTGGACATCGGCACCGCCAAGGTCATGGCGGTGGTCGGCGAGGTCGTGGCGGGCGGCGAACTCAAGCTCGCCGGCCTCGGCGTCGCCGCGTCCAACGGCCTGAAGCGCGGCGTCGTGGTCAACATCGACGCCACGGTGCAGAGCATCCAGCAGGCCCTCAAGGAAGCCGAGCTGATGGCCGACTGCAAGATCACGCGGGTCTACACCGGCATCACCGGCAGCCACATCCGCGGGATCAACTCCAGCGGCATGGTCGCCGTCAAGGACAAGGAAGTGACGCCGGCCGACGTGGCGCGCGTCGTGGAGACGGCCCGTGCGATCAACATCTCGACCGACCAGCGCCTGCTGCTGGTCGAGCCGCAGGAGTTCGTGATCGACGGCCAGGACGTCAAGGAGCCGATCGGCATGAGCGGCATCCGGCTCGAAGCCAAGGTGCACATCGTGACCGGCGCCCAGAGCGCGGCCGAGAACATCATCAAGTGCGTGCGGCGCTGCGGCCTGGAGGTCGAGCAGCTGATGCTCAATCCGCTGGCCTCCAGCCTGTCGGTGCTGACCGACGACGAGAAGGAGCTGGGGGTCGCGATGGTCGACATCGGCGCCGGCACGACCGACGTCGCGATCTTCACCAACGGCGCGATCCGGCACACCGCCGTGATCCCGATCGCCGGCGACCTGATCACCAGCGACATCGCGATGGCCTTGCGCACGCCGACCAAGGACGCCGAGGACATCAAGGTCGAGAGCGGCTATGCCAAGCAACTGCTGGCCGACCCCGACCAGCAGGTCGAGGTGCCGGGCCTGGGCGACCGCGGCCCGCGCATGTTGTCGCGCCAGGCGCTGGCCGGCGTGATCGAGCCGCGCGTCGAGGAGATCTTCTCGCTGGTGCAGCAGGTGATCCGCGAGTCGGGCTACGAGGAAGTGCTGTCGTCCGGCGTGGTGATCACGGGCGGCAGCGCCGTGATGCCGGGCATGGTCGAACTGGGCGAGGACATCTTCCTCAAGCCGGTGCGGCGCGGCGTGCCCAAGTACCGCGGCGCGCTGGCGGACATGATTTCGCAGGCGCGCGCGGCGACGGTGATGGGGCTGCTCGAGGAGGCGCGCCTGGCGCGCCTGCGCGGCTTCAAGGTGGCCCAGAAGAACGGGTCGATGAAGACGGCGTTCGGCCGCTTCCGGGATTTCATCGTGGGGAACTTCTAAGTCGGACATCCGTACGCAGAGGACGCAGAAGTGACGCAGAAGACGCAAAAGGGAAACCATATGAGAGAAGAAGACGTTTTCTTCGTGGGACCTTCTGCGTCCTCTGCGGATCCTTTGCGACCTCTGCGTACGGCTGTCCGCATTCACAAACGACGATGTCGGTGCACCGATCCGCCGCTCGCGCGTTCATGAAGGTCGTCACAACAATCGCATCAATGGCAACTGCAAACGAAATCAGGAGAGCATCATGAGCATCGAAATGATCGAAGTCGAAGAGTTCCACCTCGGCACCCAGATCAAGGTGATCGGCGTCGGCGGTGGCGGCGGCAATGCCGTGGAGCACATGATCGGCCGCGCCGTGCAGGGAGTGGAGTTCATCTGCGCCAACACCGATGCCCAGGCGCTCGCGCGCACGTCGGCCCACAAGAACATCCAGCTCGGCCAGAGCGGCCTGGGCGCCGGCAGCAAGCCCGAGAAGGGCCGCGAGGCGGCCGAAGCGGCCGTCGAGGACATCCGCGCCGCCATCAACGGCGCCCACATGCTGTTCATCACGGCCGGCATGGGCGGCGGCACCGGCACCGGCGCGGCGCCCGTGATCGCGCGCGTCGCCAAGGAGATGGGCATCCTCACCGTGGGCGTGGTGACCAAGCCCTTCGACTGGGAAGGCGGCCGGCGGATGACCAACGCCGACCACGGGCTCGCCGAGCTCGAGGCCAACGTCGATTCGCTGATCGTCGTCCTCAACGAGAAGCTGCTGGAAGTGCTGGGCGACGACGTCACCCAGGACGAGGCCTTCGCCCATGCCAACGACGTGCTGAAGAACGCCGTCGGCGGCATCGCGGAAATCATCAACGTGCCGGGCCACGTGAACGTCGACTTCGAGGACGTGCGCACGGTGATGGGCGAGCCGGGCAAGGCGATGATGGGCACGGCGCTGGCCGCGGGTCCGGATCGCGCGCGCATCGCGGCGGAGCAGGCCGTCGCCTGCCCGCTGCTCGAAGGCATCGACCTGTCGGGGGCCAAGGGCGTGCTGGTGCTGATCACCGCCGCCAAGGGCTCGCTGAAGCTGTCGGAGTCCAAGCTGGCGATGAACACCATCCGTGCCTATGCGTCGCCGGATGCTCACGTCATCTACGGCACCGCCTACGACGATGACCTGGGCGACCAGATCCGGGTGACGGTGGTCGCCACCGGCCTGTCGCGCCAGGGCCAGCAGCGCCGCACGGCGCCGCCGCTGCAGGTGCTGCGCACCGGCACCGACAACGTGCCGTTCCAGATCCCGACGATCAGCAACGCCGTCGCCGGCCCGGGCGCCGCGGGCGGTGGCGCCGATCGTGACGCAGGCGGACTACGCCGGCATGGCCGTGCCGAGCGTGTGGCGCACCAACCGTACCCAGGCCGCGGCACGGGTCGACGCGCTGGCCAGCGGCGGGATGGACGATTTCGAGATCCCGGCGTTCCTGCGCAAGCAGGCCGACTGAAGGCGGACAAGGCGGACAAGGCGGACACCCGTACGCAGAGGACGCAGAGGATCCGCAGAGGACGCGGAAAAGACAATAAAAAGGATGAAGGCAGGGGATTCGTTCCTGCTTCTTTCTCTTGAATTCTTCTGCGTCCTCTGCGAAATCTCTGCGACCTCTGCGTACGGAGGTTCTTGCGACCTCTGCGTCCGGAGGTTATTGCTCCGAAACTTAAAATCACCGGATGCTCCAGCAACGAACGCTCAAGACGGTGACCCGCGCGGTCGGCGTCGGCCTGCACAGCGCCTGCGCGCTGCACGCATGCAGGCGCTGGCCAAGCGCAAAGTAGCGGTCGCGCCCAAACGGGAGCGGGTGCGCGGGCTCGCTCCAGCCACTGCGCCTGTGCGCGTGGCCGCGGGTGGCGACACCGCCGCATGGGGGCATGGTGGGCTTGGCGGTGGCCATGAACGCAGCGGCTGGTGGAACGCCCTCGTGTCGGCCATTCCCATCCTGGCCTTGCTGATCGGCCTGGTCGTGATCAACGACACGCAAGAAGACCTCGCCACGCACGAAATCGCCGAGGTCGATTCGGCGCTGCTCGCTGACGAACTGCCCCCATCGGCCTACGCCGACCGAGGATTCATCCAGTTCCTCAGGACTTCGGACGAAAATCGGTGAAACTCGCAACCGCTCTCACCTGAAGCATCGCCCCCTCGCTCCATTGCATGCCCGCAAACTCCCGTATCGCATGGTCAGGCCGACGTTCCGGGACCCGATTGGCTGCTGCCGTCACCTGGATCCACTGGCAACTGAGCGCAGTACTCGATCAGCGCATCGATCTCGTTGGACTTGTCAAAAACCCGGTCGGCACCGAGTTCAAGGCATTTGCGCCGAATATCCGCCGTGGCATAGTTACTCAGCACCACCAATCTCTGCCGCGGCGTTAAACCACTCGCTGCCCTGAGCACACCCAGGCCGGAACCGGCCTTCAGAAAAATATCAACAATCACCAGGTCGGCATGATTGCCTGGCTGCGACATCCACTGCACTGCCGTGAATTCATCGACGGCCGTGCCCACCACCTTGACAGGTGCCAGCTCTTCCAGAGTGACGATCAGGCTCTCGCGGATGACCGGGTTGTCTTCGACGATGTAAGTCTTGAGCT
>CAVPTY010000047.1:0-35412 GCA_963708655.1 uncultured beta proteobacterium | reverse complement strand
TGTGTGGCGCCTGGTTCAGAGTTCGTCTTGCTGGACGCTTCCGATGCGGCGGCGCGCTGCGCCTGCTGGCGCCCGCGCAGGCCACCACGGCTCGGCTGACCCTGCTGGGCCCGCACGGCCCGGTGGACCTGCCCGGCGCCGAGGAGGCGCAGCTGACCAGCCGGGCAGGTGGTCGACGTGCCGCTGGGCGGCCTGCCGGCCGGCGCGTACACCGCCGTGGTGGACGCCGACGCCGCCGTCGTGGCGGCAGGGGTCATGGCGCGGCAGGGCACGCCTCGAGGAACTGGACCAGGTCGCGCCAGTCGACCGCGCCTGGGCGGCGTCTGCAGCCGCGGTCGACGGGGTGGCCGCCGTGCCGGCCGGGCTGCCCGCCACGGTGGTGCTGACCGGGGCGGATGCCACCGGGGCCGGCACGGACGGGCCGCCCCGCACCGCCACGGTGCGCGGGGTGCGCGCCGACAGCAGCCTGACCTCCGCCCGGCGCGTCGTGGTCGGCCGGGGTGCCCACCGCCACGTTGGCGGTCGACGACCTCGGTGCGGGCGTGGTCGGGGTGCAGGTCGAGGCCGGCGGAGGAGTCGTCTGGGCGGTCCTGCTGGACTGTTCAACCTGCAGACCGTCTATGGCGACCCGCGCTACCGCCCCAGTCCGTGGCTGCGCCGGCGCGGCGCGATCGGCCTGTCGCTGCTGCACGAGGAATCCTGAACCACCACGAGGACGAGGCCGGCGCGAGCCGGCCCGCGACGCCGCCATGCCCGCAGAACTCAAGAGCACGACCCAGGGCCGCACCATGGTGCTGACCCTGAGCAACCCGGAACACCGCAACGCGATGGGCCCCGAGGTCTACGCCGCCGGCGTGGAAGCCCTCAACGCCGCCGACAGCAGTCCCGAGGTGCGCAGCGTCGTGATCACCGGGGCCGGCCCATGGTTCTCGGCCGGCGGCAATCTGCAGCGGCTGCTGGTCAACCGGCAGCGCCCGCCCGAGGTGCAGGCGCAGAGCATCGAGGCGATGCACAGCTGGATCGAGGCGATCCGCACCTTTCCCAAGCCGGTGATCGCCGCCGTCGAGGGCGCCGCCGCCGGCGCCGGCTTCTCGCTCGCGCTCGCCTGCGACCTGATCGTGGCGGCCGAGGATGCGGTGTTCGCCATGGCGTACAGCAGCGTCGGCCTGTCGCCCGACGGCGGCGCCACCTGGAGCCTCGCGCACGCCGTGCCGCGGCAGCTGGCGGCCGAACTGCTGATGGCCGGCGAGCGCATGCCGGCGCGGCGCCTGCACGAGCTGGGCGTGGTGAACCGCCTGGTGCCGCACGGCGGCGCGCTGGCGGCCGCTCTCGAGATCGCCGGGAAGCTCAACGAGCGGGCGCCCAACGTGCTGGCCAGCATCAAGGAACTCATCAACGACGCGCCGGCCGCCACGCTCACGCGCCAGCTGGCGAGCGAATGCGAGCAGTTCGTGCGCAACCTGCACCACCCCAACGGCGGGATCGGCATCGAGGCCTTCCTCGCCAAGCAGCCCCCGCGCTACGAATAGCACGCCCCCGGGGCCAACCCGATGGAGCACGGCCGTCGCTCACGCGACAATGGCGGCGCGCGCAGTCACTGAAACGACAGATCATGGATGCCCCGATTCTTACCATCGACGAACGCGAGGCGATCAACTCCGGTCGCTGGTTTTCGTCACTGTCCCCTTCCCTGCGCCACGACATCCTCCGATGCGCCTACGTCAAACGCTACAAGGACGGCGATCTGATCGCCGCCCGGGGCGATCCGCCCGAGGAGTGGATCGCCTGCGCCAAGGGCGCGGTGCGCGTGAGCTCGACGTCGATCACCGGCAAGCAGGTGACGCTCACGTACGTGGAACCGGGCATCTGGTTCGGCGACGTGGCGATCTTCGACGGCGACCGGCGCACGCACGATGCCTATGCCCATGGCGACACCACGATGCTGTGCGTCGCGCGCGGCGACCTGCGCAAGATCCTCGACCAGCACGTGGAGCTGTACGAGGCGCTGTTGCGGCTGCATGCGCGGCGCATCCGGCAACTGTTCGGCCTGGTCGAGGACCTCAACACCTTGCCGCTGCGCGCGCGGCTGGCCAAGCAGCTGACGCACCTGGTGCGCAGCTATGGCGTGCCGTCGCTGCAGGACGGGCAGGAAGTGCGCATCGGCCTGCAGCTGGCGCAGGAAGAGCTCGCCCAGCTGCTGGGCGCCTCGCGCCAGCGCGTGAACCAGGAGCTCAAGGCGATGGAGCGGGACAAGGTGATCCGCATCGAGCCGGGCGGGCTGGTGGTGCGCAACCGCGAAGCGCTGATGCGCATCATCGAAACCGATAACTAAACCGCATGAACAGTTCCTTCGACCACTTCGTGGGCACCAAACCCGTGGCCGGGGCCCACGCCTTCGACACGGCCGCCCTCGCCGGCTGGCTGTCGCAGCACCTGGCCGGCTTCGCCGGGCCGCTGTCGGTCGAGATGTTCAAGGGCGGCCAGTCCAATCCGACCTACAAGCTGGTGACGCCGCAGCGCAACTACGTGATGCGCGCCAAGCCCGGGCCGGTCGCCAAACTGCTGCCGTCGGCGCATGCCATCGAGCGCGAGTTCGCGGTGATGAGCGGCCTCGCCGGCACCGACGTGCCGGTGCCGCGCATGTACTGCCTGTGCGAAGACGAGGGGGTGATCGGCCGCGCGTTCTACGTCATGGAGTACATGGACGGGCGGGTCCTGTGGGACCAGGCGCTGCCCGGCATGACGCCGGCGCAACGCGGCGAGATCTACGACGAGATGAACCGGGTCATCGCGGCGCTGCACACCGTGAAGTTCGCCGAGCGCGGGCTCGCCGGCTACGGCAAGCCGGGCAACTACCTGGAACGCCAGATCGGCCGCTGGAGCCGGCAGTACCAGGCCTCCGTTACCCAGCCGATTCCCGAGATGGACAAGCTGATCGAATGGCTGCCGGGGCACATCCCGCCCGCGGCGCGCGACGACAGCCTGGTGTCCATCGTGCACGGCGACTACCGCCTCGACAACCTGATGTTCCATGCCACCGAGCCGCGCATCATCGCCGTGCTGGACTGGGAACTCTCGACGCTGGGCCACCCGCTGGCGGACTTCAGCTACCACTGCATGTCGTGGAACATCCCGCACGGATCGTTCCGCGGCATCGGCGGCCTGGACCTGGATGCCCTGGGCATTCCGGCGCAGGACGAGTACATCCGACGCTACTGCGAGCGCACCGGCCTCACCACGGTGGCGACGCTCAAGGCCGACTGGAACTTCTACATGGCCTACAACATGTTCCGTATCGCCGCGATCCTGCAGGGGATCGCCAGGCGCGTGGTGGACGGCACGGCCGCCAGCGCCGATGCGATCAGCTCGGGCGCCAGCGCGCGGCCGATGGCCGAACTGGCCTGGCACTTCGCGCAACGCGCCTGACCCCTTTCGTTCAACCAAGGACACGCAATGGAATTCGAGTACTCCGCCAAGACCCGCGAGCTTCAGGCCAGGCTGCTGAAGTTCATGGACGAGCACATCTACCCGAACGAGCCGGTGGTCGCCCAGCAGCTGCAGGCGAACACCGAAGCCGGCAAGCGTTGGACGCCGATCCCGGTCATCGAGGAACTCAAGCGCAAGGCGCGGCCCGCCGGCCTGTGGAACCTGTTCCTGCCGGTGGACAGCGCCAAGCACTCCGGCTACGAAGGCGCGGGCCTGACCAACCTCGAGTACGCGCCGCTGGCCGAGATCATGGGACGGGTGCCGTGGGCCAGCGAGGTGTTCAACTGCTCCGCGCCGGACACCGGCAACATGGAGACGATCGCCCGCTACGGCTCCCAGGACATCAAGGCCCGCTGGCTGAAGCCCCTGCTCGAAGGCGAGATCCGCTCCGCGTTCGCGATGACCGAGCCGGAAGTGGCCTCCTCCGACGCCACCAACATCAGCACCAGCATCAAGCGCGACGGCGACCACTACGTGATCAACGGGCGCAAGTGGTGGACCTCGGGCGCGGCCGACCCGCGCTGCGCCGTCTTCATCATCATGGGCAAGACCGATCCGGACGCGCCCAGGCACTCGCAGCAGAGCATGATCATCGTGCCCGCCGACACCCCCGGCCTGCGCATCGTGCGCCCGCTGACGGTGTTCGGCTACGACGACGCGCCGCACGGCCACGCCGAGATGTACTTCGAGAACGTGCGCGTGCCGGCGAGCAACATCCTGCTGGGCGAGGGCCGCGGCTTCGAGATCGCGCAGGGCCGCCTCGGCCCGGGCCGCATCCACCACTGCATGCGCACCATCGGCGTGGCCGAGCGCGCGCTGGAGCTGATGTGCCGCCGTTCGCTGTCGCGCGTGGCGTTCGGCAAGCCGGTGGCGCTGCAGGGCGTGACGCAGGAGCGCATCGCGGAGGCGCGTTCCAAGATCGACATGGCGCGCCTGCTGACGCTGCGTGCGGCGTGGCTGATGGACACCGTCGGCAACAAGGTCGCCAAGAACGACATCGCCATGATCAAGGTGGTGGCGCCCAACATGGCGCTGCAGGTGATCGACTGGGCGATGCAGGTCCATGGCGGCGCCGGCGTGAGCGGGGATTTCCCGCTGGCGGCCGCCTACGCGCACATTCGCACGCTGCGCTTCGCGGACGGCCCGGACGAGGTGCACCGCGCGGCCATCGCCAAGTGGGAGCTGGGCAAGTACGGGATGCCGGCGCGCTGAGGACTACTCCAGCGCGACGTCCAGCGGCGCGCGCAGCGCCGACTCGCAGGCGCGGGTGAAGACCAGCGCCGCATGCTGCAGGGTCGGCAGGTTCGCCGGCCGGTACTCCATCCGCAGGTAGGCCCGGCCGCGCAGCAGCAGCAGCGTGAACGGCGCCTGCGCCGAGGGCGCGGGCGCCGGCCAGTCCAGCAAGTGCTGCACGAGCGCCGCGTCGATCCAGGCCAGCGCCGTTTCGCGCCGCTCGGCCACGACGGCGTAGCGGTCCCAGAAGGCGGCCGGCGGTCCTTCCCAGACGAACTCTTCGAACATCGCGAGCCAGCGCACCTCCTGCGGCAGGTTGCCGTCGATCGTGGTCTGCAACTGGTCGGTGGACTGCTCGAAGGCCTTGCTCTCCAGCGCTTCCTTGAGTGCACGGTTCATCACCATCGCCGCGACGTCCTCGTGCAGCGCCAGTTCGGCACGCGCGCGCAGTTCCTGGCCGACGACGTAGTCGCGCGTTGGCTTGCCGCGCTCCAGCCGCCAGGGCCGGCCCTGCACCTGGCCTTCGAGCGCGGCGCCGCCGGCGCCGTCGGCCGCGAACGAGAGCCCACGCGCGGCAGCCCACTGCGAAACGGGCGCGTCGGCCGCGGGGGAAGGACGCGTATCGGCCATGCCGCCGTCTGCCGCTGGCGCAGTCCTGGCCAAGGCCTTCTTGATCCGGTCGAACATGGCACGGCCCCCTGCCTGGCGAAAGTGGCATTATTGATTCAAACGAACCACGACGAGGACACCATCCGATGATCGACGTCTTTTCCTGGCCCACCCCCAACGGGCACAAGATCCACATCATGCTGGAGGAATGCGGGCTGCCGTACCGCGCGATTCCCGTCAACATCGGCGCGGGCGACCAGTTCAAGCCGCAGTTCCTGGCGATCAGCCCGAACAACAAGATCCCGGCCATCACCGATCCCGACGGCCCCGGCGGCCGGCCGATCTCGCTGTTCGAGTCCGGCGCCATCCTGGTCTATCTCGCGGCGAAAACCGGCCGCTTCCTGCCGGCCGGCGACCGCGAGAAGTACGAAGTCCTGCAGTGGCTGATGTTCCAGATGGGCGGGGTCGGACCGATGCTGGGGCAGGCGCACCACTTCCGCATCTACGCGCCGGAGAAGATCGAGTACGCGATCAACCGCTACTCCAACGAGGCCAAACGGCTGTACGGCGTGATCGACAAGCGCCTGTCGCAAAGCCCCTGGCTCGGCGGGCGCGAGTACTCGATCGCCGACATCGCCACCTTCCCCTGGCTGCGCAGCTGGGAGAACCAGGGGATCGTGCTCACCGACTATCCGCACCTGAAGGCCTGGTTCGAACGGATCGCCGAGCGCCCTGCCGTGCAGCGCGGGGTGAAGGTGCTGGCCGAATACCGCAAGCCGATCCGCGACGAACAGGAAAAGGAAATCCTGTTCGGCAAGGCGCAGTACGAGCGGCGCTGAGGTTCACCCCGCGGCGGCCAGCCCGTCGCGCAGCGTCCGCTTCATCACCTTGCCGTTCGCGTTGCGCGGCAGCGGCGCGTCCGACCAGGTGAAGGTCTCCGGCACCTTGTAGTCCGCCAGGTGCGCGGCGCAATGCGCGCGCAGCGCAACCTCGTCGGGCGCCATGCCGGGAGCGTGCACCACCGCATGCACCCGCTCGCCGAGCACCGGGCACGGGCGGGCGACCACCGCCGCCTCCAGCACGCCGGGCCAGGACATCAGCACGTTCTCGACCTCGACCGAGAAGATCTTGTAGCCGCCGCGGTTGATCATGTCCTTCTTGCGGTCGCCCACATGGACGTAGCCGCCCGCGTCGATCCAGCCGAGGTCGCCGGAGTGCCAGTAGCCGGCCGTGAAGGAGGCGGCGGTGGCTTCGGGGTTGTCCCAGTAGCCCGGCACCACCATGGGCCCGGCGATCCACAGTTCGCCCGTCTCGCCGGGAGGCAGCTCGACGCCCTGCTCGTCCATCACCAGCACGTCGGCCGCCGGAACCACGACGCCGACGCTGGCCAGGTGGGCCGCCGTATCGCCCATCGGCATCACGGTGGTGGGCGACGTGGTCTCGGTCGCGCCGTAGGCGTTGAGCAGCGTCAACCCCGGCACCCGGCGCGCCATGTCCTCGATCGTGGCGAGCGGCATCGGCGCGCCGCCATACCCGCCGATGCGCCAGTGCGGCAGCTGCGCGTGGGCGAACGCCGGATGGCGCAGGCACAGGTTGTACATGGCCGGCACCATCAGCGTGTGGGTGATGCGCTCGCGCTGCAGCAGCTCGATGAAGCTGTCGGCCTTGAACTCCGGGACGATCACGGTGGCGCCGCCGGCGCGCCACATGCTGGCGATCACGGCAATCAGCCCGGTGACGTGGCTGGCAGGCACGGCCAGCGCCGAACGCTCGGCCGGGCCCAGCTTCATGCACGCCTCGAAATGCATCGCCGAATGCACGATGTTCAGGTGCGTGAGCATCGCGCCCTTGGGGCTGCCGGTCGTGCCGGAGGTGTAGAGGATCACCGCGACGTCGGTCTCGACGCCCTGGTGCGGCGGCCTGGCATCGCCGGCGGGGTCAAGGAGCGCCTGCCATGCCAGCCAATCGCCTGCCGGCACCGCGCCGACGCTCACCCGCAGCGCCAGCGCCGGCGCTTGGGCGGCATCGGGCACGCGTTCGGCCAGCGCTGCCTCGGCCACGATCGCCTGCGCCCCGCACTGCCGCGCAATGTAGCCGAGCCCCGGGCGCTGTTCGCGCACGCCCACCGGAACTGCGATGGCACCGAGGCGCTGCAGCGCCAGCAACGTGAACACGAATTCGGCGCCGTTCCCGAGAAACAGGATCACCCGTTCGCCGGGGCGGATCCCGTGCGCGGCCAAGCCGACGGCCAAGCGCGCCGACACGGCTTCGCACTCGCCATAGGTCCAGCGCCGGTCGCCGCAGACGATGGCTTCGGCGTCCGGCGCCGCCGCCACGGAGGCCTCGAACATCGCGTGGAAGCTGCGCGGCCTGGCGGCGAAGCAGCGCACGATGCGGTCGCCGAACAGCGCCTCGGCGCGCAAGGCGGGAACCGGATAGCGCTGCCAGTGGTTGCTCTGCATGGACATGGCCGCGATGGTACGTCCGCGGTGGTCCCGCGCCACTGCGGAAAAGCCCGGTACGCTGGCAGGTGCGGCACCTTCCAGGCGCCAGCCGCGCCTCAGATGCAGCGCCGTCTGGCCTGCCCGGAGGGAATCGAACCCCCGACCCACAGCTTAGAAGGCTGTTGCTCTATCCAACTGAGCTACGGGCAGAAGCGCGAATTATCGCTGGCGGCGGGTGGATGGGGCCGCGGCGCGGCAGGCGACGGCCCAAAGGAAAATGCCCCTGGGATGACCGGGGGCCTCGTTGGTCGGAGCGATAGGATTCGAACCTACGACCCTCTGGTCCCAAACCAGATGCGCTACCAGACTGCGCTACGCTCCGAAGCCGCCATTCTAGCGGCCGGGCCGCATCAGAGCTTCACGTACTCGTATTCGACCGGGTTGGCGTTGATGCCGCGGTCCGGCGGCGCGATCCACGCGGCCATCTTGCCCGGCTCCACCACCCGCTGCATCAGGCTCTTGACGTAGGCGCGATCGGCCTCGCTGGGCAGCCATTCGTCCTTGCGCGCGTCGAACTCGGCCTGGCTGATCGGGTGGCCTTCGGGATCGGTCGCGATGCCGGCCCACGCGCCGACCTGGCGGCGGAAACGCGTCGACGGCAGCTTCAGCTGGAAATCGACGCCGGCGCGCTTGATCGCCATGTTCCAGCGCGTGACGCCGACGTTGCAGTCCTTCACGTATTCGAGGCGGGTGATCTCGTTCATGCCGTTGCGCGTCGAGATCGTCTCGTTCCTCATGCCGCCGCGGCCGTCGGGCACCTGGATCGTCATCTCGGTGTCGGCTTCGACGTGGTCGGCGAACTTGGCTTCGTCCGGGCGGCCCTTGATGCCGTTGCTGAAGTAGTTGGCGGCGTTGGACGACGCCTCCGAGCCGAACAGGTCGAGCGAGCTGGTGAACCAGAAGTTCAGGTATTTCTGGATCGTCGGCAGGTCGACCACGCCGGCGCGGCGCAACGCCGCCACGTCGTCGGTGTCCAGCTCCTTCATCACTTCCAGCGTGCGCTTGATGACGCGGCCGATGCCGGTCTCGCCGACGAACATGTGGTGCGCTTCCTCGGTCAGCATGAAGCGGCAGGTGCGCGACAGCGGATCGAAGCCGGACTCGGCGAGCGACTTGAGCTGGAACTTGCCGTCGCGGTCGGTGAAGTAGGTGAACATGAAGAACGACAGCCAGTCGTCGCGATCGGCTCGTTGAAGGTGCCCAGGATGCGCGGCTTGTCGGGGTCGCCGCTAGTGGCGCTCCAGCAGTTCCTCGGCTTCCTCGCGGCCGTCGCGGCCGAAGTACGCGTGCAGCAGGTAGACCATCGCCCACAGGTGGCGGCCCTCCTCGACGTTGACCTGGAACAGGTTGCGCAGGTCATAGAGCGACGGCGCGGTGTGGCCGAGCAGGCGCTGCTGTTCGACCGACGCGGGCTCGGTGTCGCCCTGCGTCACGATCAGGCGGCGGAACGTGGAGCGGTATTCGCCTGGCACCTCCTGCCACACGGCCTGGCCCATGAAGTCGCCGAAGCCGATCTTGCGGTCCTCCTCCGTGTCCGCCAGGAAGATGCCCCAGCGGTAGTCGGGCATGGCGTGTAGCCGTAGCTGGCCCAGCCCTGGGCGTCCACGCCGACGGCGGTGCGCAGGTACACCTCCTTGGCGTTGAAGTCGCTCGGCCCCATTTCGTCCCACCATTTCAGGAAGGCCGGCTGCCAGTGCTCCAGCGCGCGCTGCAGCTGGCGGTTGTCGCCGAGGTCGACGTTGTTGGGAATCAGTGCCTGCAGGTCGATGGTGCTCATGGTGTCCTTGGTGTCTCTCTCACGTTTCAAACCGGACTCCCGTACGCAGAGGCCGCAAAGGATTCGCAGAGGACGCAGAAGAAACCGGATTCAAATTCGAAATCTGGATCCTTCTGCGGCTTCTGCGTCACTTCTGCGTCCTCTGCGTACGGATGTCCGCTCCCTCAAATCCGCTTCCAGTCGAACTTCGCCTTCTTGCCGGTCCCGAACAGCTTCAGGGCGCCGTCCTCGCCGACCGCGTTGGGCCGGATGAAGATCCAGTTCTGCCACGCCGACAGGCGTCCGAAGACGCGCGTGGCCATGGTCTCCTTGCCGGGGAAGCGCAGCGAGGCCTCCATGCCGGTCAGCGCGTCGGGCGACAGCGAGGCGCGCTCCTCCAGCATGATCCGGATCTCGTCGTCCCAGTCGATGTCGTCGGGCGTCAGCGTCACGAGGCCGAGGGCCAGCGCCTGGTCGGCGCGCAGCGCGCTGCCCTGCACCGCACGCAATTGCCCGATGACCTCGTTGTCCTCGTTGAAGCGGGTCTGCAGCCGCGTGAGGTCGTTGACCACCGGATAGCGGCCGAAGTTCGCCGCCGACAGCGTCAGCGCCGGCGCCACGTCGGGCGAATCCGGCAGGTCCAGCATGTAGATGCGGTCGCAGGCCAGCGCCAGCTCGTAGAAGGTGCCGGCACAGCACGAGCCCTGGTCCACCAGCGCGATCAGCGAGCGGCTGGTGACGTCCAGCCGCGCCAGCGTGCGGCGCAACGCGCCCGTGGTCTCGCGCACCAGCCAGTGCTCCTTCAGCTCCTCCAGCACGGCGTCGGCCTGCAGCACGAGCTGAGCGTCGCCGCGGGTGCGGATCACCCAGGTGCCGATCTCCAGCTCGTTGGTGCGCAGATTCAGGATCAGGTCGTCCAGCTCGCGCGCGAGCTGCAGCGGCCACCAGCGCGCGCCGGCGGCAATGATCGCATCGGGCGTGGCCTCGATGGCCGCGGCCGGCGCATGGACGGTGATGTTCGCGATGCGGCCGGCGCGGTCGACCTGCGCATCCACCGTGCCGTAGTGGTAGCCCGCGTCGTCGATCGTGGCGGCGAGCGGCGGCAGTTCGATGCCCTGGCCCGCAGCCGGCGCGCGTCGACTGCCGGCGCAGCGCCTCGATCTCGCTGGCCACCAGCTCGCCGAACTGCTGCGGCTTGGCGTGGGCGTCGATCAGCTTCCAGTCCCGGGCGCGGTCGGCGCGCACGCCTTCGCTGGTGGTGCAGAAGATGTCGGCCAGGTCGCGCCGCACCTTGCGCTTGTCGGTGACGCGGGTCAGGCCGCCGGTGCCGGGCAGCACGCCCAGCAGCGGCACCTCGGGCAGGCTCACGGTGGAGGAACGGTCGTCGACCATCACGATCTGGTCGCAGGCCAGCGCCAGCTCGTAGCCGCCGCCGGCGCAGGCGCCGGTCACGGCCGCCAGCGACTTCAGGCCGTCGTGCAGCGACGAATCCTCCAGCCCGTTGCGGGTCTCGTTGGTGAACTTGCAGAAGTTCACCTTCCAGGCGTGCGTCGACAGGCCCAGCATGTAGATGTTGGCGCCGGAGCACCAGATCTTCTCCTTGCGCGCTCTCGAACACCACCACCTTGACGGCCGGGTGCTCGAAGCGGATGCGGTTGAGCGCGTCGTGCAGTTCGATGTCGACGCCGAGGTCGTAGCTGTTCAACTTGAGCTTGTAGCCGGGCCTGATGCCGCCTTCCTCGTCGATGTCGAGCTTCAGGCGCGCGACGTCGCCTTCCACGGACAAGGTCCAGTGCCGGTAGTTCGACGGATGGGTGGCGAAGCTCACCAGCTCGCGGTCGCCCTGCTTGAACAGCAGCGGCTCGGTCATGGCATTCATGGGGTCCTCTCCTGGGTCGGGACCGCGGGCACGGCGCGCTCGAGGTCCTTGAGTGATTGCTTGACGCTGCGCGCCGCCGTGTCGACGACGGCGTCGGCGCGTGCATACAGGGCTTCGCGGCTGGCCAGGATGCGGCGGATGTCCTCCATCGCCTCGCCCATGACACCCTGGCCGGCTTCCGCGTTGCCATGGAACGGCCGCATGTCGCCTTGCGCGACGACGCGGCTCATGTGCTCCTGCGGGCTGGCCTTGAGCCAGACGCAATAGAAGCGGCTTTGCAGCAGGTCGAAGGTCTCGCGCTCGCTGACGATGCTGCCGCCGGTGGTCATCACCACGCCGTCGGCATGCTGCTCGGCGATGTGCAGCAGCGCCCGCCGTTCGTAGCGGCGGTACCCGGCCTGACCGTGCAACAGCAGGATCTCGTTCATGCTGGTGCCGGCCTCGCGCTCGATCTGGCGGTCCAGTTCGACGAACGGCACGCCGCGGTCGGCCGCCAGCTGCGCCCCCAACGTGGACTTGCCGGCGCCGCGCAGCCCGATCAGGGCGATGCGGCGCTCGCGGCCCAGCGTGTCGGACAGTCCGAAGTGGCTCGACAGGAGCGCGTACGCCTGCTCCAGCTGGCCGTCGTCGAGCCGGGCCGCGAGGTCGTGCAGGCGGGCCAGCGCCGGCCGCGGCGCGTCCTGCAGCAATTCCAGCACGGTGATGTTCAAGGCGCGGGCTGCGGCTTCCAGCGAGTTGATCGAGACGTTGCCCTTGCCGCCTTCGACGTCCGCCAGGAAGCGCTCGGACAGGCCCGAGTCGGCCGCCAGTTGCTTGCGCGTCATGCCCCGGCGCGCCCGCCAGGCGCGCACGCGGCCACCCAGCTCGGCCATGGTGGCGCGGGCGTCGTGTTCGGTGTCGGTCGTCATGGCGGCGCTATTTGAAGGAAGTTTGCGCTGTATCAAAATGGCAGTATACTTCCTGAAAGTGAAGCGTCAAGCACTTTATTGCATACGGAGAACCTGATGAAATTGATCATCCTTGTCGGCACCATGACCAGCACCGCCGACTATGTCGCCCAGGCAATCCAGATGGATTGCGGGGATCTCGTGGACGAGATCGAGGTGCGTCTCATGGATGGGCTGGACATCACGGTCTTCGACGAAGATGCGCTATATCTCATCTGCACCTCGACATACGGCTCCGGCGACGTTCCAGACAACGCGCGCCAGCTGTACGAGTCGCTTGACAGCCAGCCCAGGTTTCTGGGGCACGTGCGCTATGGCGTCATCGCCCTGGGCGACCGCACCTATCTCAACACCTTCGCCTTCGGCGGCAAGAAGTTCGACGAGCGCCTGCAAGGCCTGGGCGCGCAGCGCATCGGCGAAGTCTGGTGCCACGACGCCAGCGCCGGTACGATGCCCGAAGAGCTGGGCACCGCGTGGTGCCGCGATTGGCTGGCGCAGGCGCTGGCCACCGCATCCGACGCTGCCTGAGCGGGCCATTCCCCATCCGGGGCCTGACTCGCGGCGCGGGACCCGGCATCGAGAACACAGGAGACAAGCATGCACCTCAGCCGCGCCGACCACGCCAGCCATCCGCCGCTGGTCGAAATCCCCCGTGACTACAACGCCGCCCATGACCTGCTGGCCCGCAATGCGGCGCGCAGCGGCAAGGTGGCCTACATCGACGCCGCGACCGGCGCGACGCTGACCTACGGCCAGTTGACGCAGCAGGCGCACCGCTTCGCCAACGCACTGCGCGAACGCGGCTTCGCGCCGGAAACGCGGGTGATGGTCGCCATGCACGACACGCTGGAATGGCCGGTCGTGTTCCTCGGCTGCATCCTGGCCGGCGTGGTGCCGGTGGCGGCCAACACGCTGCTCACCACGAAGGACTTCGACTTCATGCTGCGCGATTCGCGCGCGCGCGCCCTCTTCGTGTCCAAGGCCCTGCTGCCGACGATCGAGCCGCTGGTCGGCACCATCTCGTCGCTCCAGACGCTGGTGATCGCCGGCGACAGCGGCGACAAGTCGGTCGCCGGGTGGATCGCCGCCGGCAGCGACAGACCCACCAGCGTCGCCTCGACCTGCTGCGACGAAGCCTGCTTCTGGCTCTATTCCAGCGGGTCGACCGGCACGCCGAAGGGCACGGTGCACCTGCACAGCCACCTGATCCAGACCGCCGAGCTCTATGGCCGCGCGGTGCTCGGCATCCGCGAGGACGACGTGGTGTTCTCCGCGGCGAAGCTGTTCTTCGCCTACGGCCTGGGCAACGGACTGACCTTTCCCGTCAGCGTGGGCGCGACCACCGTGCTGCTGCCGAGCGGCCCGACGCCCGCCGACGTGTTCGGCGTGCTGAAGAGGTACCAGCCGACGATCTTCTACGGCGTGCCGACGCTGTTCGCCGCGCTGGTCGCCGACCCTGCGCGGCCCAGGCGGGAGGAGCTGAACCTGCGGGTGTGCACCAGCGCCGGCGAAGCGCTGCCGGCGGAGATCGGCAAGCGCTGGACCGCGCAGTACGGCTGCGACATCCTCGACGGCATCGGCTCGACCGAGATGCTGCACATCTTCCTGTCGAACCGGCCGGGCGAGGTGCGCTACGGCACCACCGGCAAGGCCGTGCCGGGCTACGAGCTGCGCATCATCGGCGACGACGGCCGCGAATGCGGGCCCGGCGAGATCGGCGAGCTGCTGATCAGCGGCCCGACCGCGGCCATCATGTACTGGAACAACCGCGCCAAGAGCCAAGGCCACCTTCGTCGGCGAGTGGACGCGCAGCGGCGACAAGTACACGCGCGACGCCGACGGCTACTACACCTACGGCGGCCGCAGCGACGACATGCTCAAGGTCGGCGGCATCTACGTCTCGCCGTTCGAGGTCGAGGCCGCCTGATGACGCACGCGGCGGTGCTGGAGGCGGCGGTGATCGGCGCCGCCGACACCGACGAACTGGTCAAGCCCAAGGCCTACGTCGTGCTCAAGCCGGGACAGGCCGCGAGCGCCGAGGACCTGCAGATGCACGTCAAGAGCCAGCTCGCGCCGTACAAGTACCCGCGCTGGATCGAGTTCGTCCCCGAGCTGCCCAAGACCGCCACCGGCAAGATCCAGCGCTTCAAGCTGCGCAGCGCGCCCGGCGAAGGCCAGCCGCGAGCCTGAAACCCGCTCGCGGGCGCCGCCGCGCGCCCTCCCATGCGGGAAACCCATGGTGCTCGCCGACGGCCGGCGCCGTCACAATCGGCAAGTTACAAAAAAATCAGGAGACTTCATGACCACCCGTCGCCTCGTCCTCTCCCGCAGTGCCGCGATCGTCGGCGCCGCTTCCACCGGCTTGCTGCTGCCGCAGATCGTGCGTGCGCAGTCGAACCGGATCCGCGTCGGCCTGATGCTGCCGTACACGGGCACCTATGCACCGCTGGGCGTCGCCATCGAGAACGGGTTCCGGATGGCCATCGAGGAACGCGGTGGCAAGCTGGCTGGCCGCGAGATCGAGTGGTTCAAGGTGGACGACGAGTCGCTGCCGCCGAAGGCCGTGGAAAACGCGAACCGGCTGGTGCAGCGCGACAAGGTCGACGTCCTGGTCGGCACGGTGCACTCCGGGGTGCAGATGGGCATCCAGAAGGTCGCCCGCGACAGCGGCGTGCTGAGCCTCATCCCCAACGCGGGCGCCCACGCCGCCACCCGCTCGCTGTGCGCGCCCAACGTCTTCCGCACCTCGTTCACCAACAGCCAGCCGACCCTGGCGCTCGGCAAGCCGATGATGGACCGCGGCCACAAGAAGGCCGTCTGGATCACGCACAGCTACGGCGCGGGCGACGACGCCTTCGAAGGCTTCAAGGAAAGCTATACCAAGGCCGGCGGCACCGTCGTCAAGGCGCTGGGGCTGCCGTTCCCGAACGTGGAGTTCCAGGCGCTGCTCACCGAGATCGCGTCGATCAATCCCGACGCCGTGGCGTGCTTCTTCGCCGGCGGGGCGGCGGCCAAGTTCATCCGCGACTACGCGGCGGCGGGCCTGAAGGGCAAGATCCCGCTGTACGGCTCGGGCTTCCTCACCGAAGGCGTGCTGGACGAAGCCGGCCAGGCCGCCGAAGGCATCATCACGACGCTGCACTACAGCGATTCGCTAGACACCCCGCGGAACAAGAAATTCCGGCTGGACTACGCCAAGACCTTCCGCCTGCAGCCGGACGTGTACTCGGTGCAGGGCTACGACACCGGCCTGCTGCTGGCGCAAGGAGCCGCCGCCGTCAAGGGCGACCTGCAGAACAAGCAGGCGCTGTACAAGGCGCTCGAGTCGGCGGTCATCGACAGCCCGCGCGGGCGCTGGACGATGAGCAAGGCGCACAACCCGATCCAGGACATCTATCTGCGCGTGGTCGAGAAGGGCGAGAACAAGGTGATCGGCGTGGCGGCCAAGGCGCTCGCCGATTCCGGCGCCGGCTGCAAGATGGGCGCCTGAGCGGGCCCGGCGCGTCGGCACACGAGGGGCTAGAGGCTCGCCTCTAGCCCCTTTGCTCGCACATGGATCTCCCCAGTTTCCTCATCCAACTCCTCAACAGCGTCCAGTACGGCCTGCTGCTGTTCATGCTGGCCGCCGGGCTCACGCTGATCTTCGGCATCATGGGCGTCGTCAACCTCGCCCACGGCAGCTTCTACATGCTGGGCGCCTACATCGCCTGGTCCCTGTCCACGGCCAGACGGGCAGCTTCACGGTGGCGATCGTCGGCGGCGCGCTGCTGGCGGTGCTGTTCGGCCTGGCGCCTCGAACGGCTGCTGTTCCGCCATTTCTACCAGCGCGACCATCTCGACCAGGTGCTGCTCACCTTCGGCCTGATCTACATCTTCGAAGAGGGCCGCTCGATCCTCTGGGGCGACGACGTGCACTCGGTCGCCGTGCCGGACCTGCTGTCCGCGTCCCTGCCGCTCACCGACAACCTGTCCTATCCGGTCTACCGCCTGTTCATCTCCGGCGTGTGCATCGCGCTGGCGATTGCGCTGTACCTGCTGATCTCGAAGACGCGGCTGGGCATGAAGATCCGCGCCGGCGCCTTCAACCGCGACATGACGGAAGCACTGGGCGTCAACATCAAGCTGATCCACACCGTGGTCTTCGCCATCGGCGTGGCGCTGGCCACCGTCGCCGGCATGATCGCCTCGCCGATCTCGAGCGTCTATCCGGGCATGGGCTCGCAGGTGCTGATCATGTGCTTCGTGGTCGTGGTCATCGGCGGCATCGGCTCGGTGCGCGGCGCGCTGATCGCGGCCTTGCTGGTCGGGTCTCGTCGACACCTTCGGCAAGGTGCTGCTGCCGCAGGTGGCCGGGATGCTGGTGTACATGCTGATGGCGGCCGTCCTGCTCTGGAAGCCTGAGGGACTGTTCAAGCAATGACCGCCAGAGCCAACCTCGAATCGCTGCCGCGCACCTTGCAGATCCTGCTGGCCCTCGGCTTCCTCGCCCTGGCGCTGTTTCCCCTGGTCGGCTCCGACTTCTCCACCCGGATGGTGGCGCGCATGATGATCATGGCCATCTTCGCGATGAGCCTGGACCTCCTGCTCGGCGTCACCGGGCTGGTCTCGCTCGGGCACGCGGCGTTCTTCGGGCTGTCCGGCTATGCGCTGGCCTTTCTCACGCCGGGCTCCGGCCCTGCCAGCCTGTGGTGGACGCTGCCGGCGGCCGTCGCCGTTTCCGGCCTGGCGGCGCTGGTGATCGGGTTCTTGGTCGTTCGCACGCACGGCATCTACTTCATCATGGTGACCATGGCGTTCGCGCAGATGATCTTCTACGTGTTCTTCGACAACAAGTCCCTGGGCGGCTCGGATGGCATCTACGTCAATTTCAAGCCGGCCGGCGGTGTCTTCGACCTGGACAACAAGCTGGCCTTCTACTATTTCACGTTCGCCCTGCTGCTCCTCGTCTACGGCTTCCTGCGGCGCCTGCTGTGGAGCCCGTTCGGGCGGGTGCTCGCGGGCATCCGCGTCAACGAGCACCGGATGCGGGCCATGGGCTACAGCACCTTCGGCTACAAGCTGGCGGCGTTCACCCTCGCGGGTTCGCTGGCCGGACTGGCCGGATACCTGCTGGCGGCGGAGAGCGGCTACGTCAACCCCGAGCTGATGGGATTCCACACCAGCGCCCACGCGATCATGATGGTGATCCTCGGCGGCATGGGCAACTTCGCGGGCGCCATCATCGGGGCCTTCGCCTTCGAATACCTGCTGCACTGGTTCAAGGACCTGCCCACCGTCGGGTCGTTCGAACTGGGCAAGCACTGGCAGCTGTGGATGGGGCTGTTCATCGTGCTGATGGTGGTCTTCGCCCGCGACGGCCTGCTTGGCGCGATCGAGCGGCTGTCGCGGCGCAAGGAGCGGGCTCCGGCCGCGCCCGAAGAGGAGCGGACGGCGTGAGCGAAGTCCTGCTCGCCGCGCGCCACGTCACCAAGCGCTTCGGCGGCCTGTCGGCCGTGAGTGACGTCTCGCTGGATCTGTGGCAAGGGGCGATCCACGCGGTGATCGGTCCCAACGGTGCCGGCAAGTCGACGCTGACCCACCTGCTGTCGGGGGACCTCGCGCCCACCACCGGCACCGTCACGCTGGCCGGCCAGGACGTCACCGGCTGGCCCCCCGAGCGCATTTCGCGCGCCGGGCTCGGCCGCAGCTACCAGAAGACCAACATCTTCCTGCCGTTCACGGTGTGGGAGAACGTGCGGCTGGCGGCCCAGTCACGGCACCAGCGCGCCGCGCGCTGGCTCAGCCGCGCCGGCGGCTTCGCCGACACCAACGAGCGCGCCGCGCGCGCACTCGAACTCGCCGCCCTGCAGCACCGCCGCGACACGGTGGCCGGGACCATGAGCCACGGCGAGCAACGCCAGCTGGAGATCGCGATGAGCCTGGCCACGGCGCCGCGCGTGCTGCTGCTGGACGAGCCGCTTGCCGGCATGGGCACCGCGGAGGCCGAGCGCATGGTGGAACTGCTGCTGCGCCTGAAGGCGGAGCACGCGATGATGCTGGTGGAGCACGACATGGATGCGGTGTTCGCGCTGGCCGACCGGCTCACCGTCATGCTGAACGGCCAGGTGATCGCCAGCGGCGAGCCGCCACAGGTGCGCGCCGATCCGACGGTGCAGACCGCGTATCTCGGCGAGGAACACTGATGGAGTTCCTGGTCGAAGCGAAAGGGCTGCAGACGTACTACGGCGCCAGCCACATCCTGCGCGGCGTCGACTTCACGGTGGCGCGCGGCGAGACCGTCGGGCTCATGGGCCGCAACGGCATGGGCAAGACGACGCTGCTGAAGACGCTGATGGGCCTGGTGCCGCCACGGGCGGGCCGCGTGCAGGTCATGGGGCGCGACATGACCGGGCGGCCGCCGTACCAGATCGCGCAACTCGGCGTGGCCTACGTGCCCGAGGGTCGCGGGATCTTCGGCAACCTGAGCGTCGTCGAGAACCTCAGGATGGCGGCGCGCCCCGGTCGGCGCGGCAGCCGCGGCGACGACTGGACCTGCGAACGCGTGCTGGAGACCTTCCCGCGACTGAAGGAGCGCCTGGGGCATGGCGGCCAGCAGCTCTCGGGCGGCGAGCAGCAGATGCTCACGATCGGACGCGCGCTGATGACGAACCCCGACCTGCTGATCCTCGACGAGGCCACCGAAGGCCTCGCGCCGCTGATCGCGCGCGAGATCTGGCGCATCTGCGAGTTGATCCGTGCCAGCGGCATCTCCAGCGTAATCGTCGACAAGAACTGGAAGCACCTCGCGCAGATCACGGATCGCAACGTGATCCTGGTGAAGGGCCAGGTGGTGTTCGCGGGCACGTCGGACGAACTGAGGTCGCAGCCGCGGCTGCTGGAAACGCACCTGGGGGTGTAGGGACCTCTCTGAGCAAGCGTTGCCGCAACTCTTGCCTTTTCATGTCATCCGTGCCGGCCTACAGGCATTGTCGGCGACCCCGGCGTGGGGCTGTCGGCAGGCCGTCGTTTCACGTGTAGGCGCCGGACTACGCTGCTTTGTCTGCGCTTCCTGCAAAGAGGCTGAAACACCGCGTCACACAATGGCGCGCTCACACGACGCATGCCAAGAATGACGATGACTCAGAGCATCCCGGCGAGCTGGTCCGGCAACGCGAGCGTTGCGGCCGCCAGCCACCATCACCGGCAGTTCGAGGTGATGGGAGCCCATGTGGTGCAGGGCGGGGTCCGCTTCATGGTCTGGGCACCGAATGCGCGTGCCGTCGGCGTCATCGGCTCCTTCAACGGCTGGCATTGCCAGCTGCTCGCGCCGCTCGGCGACGGCAGCGGACGCTGGAGCGGCGTCGTCGAGCAGGCGCGGCCCGGCGACTGCTACAAGTACCGCATCCAGGGCGTCGACGGACACTGGTTCGACAAGGCCGACCCCTACGCCTTCTACGCCGAGCACCCGCCGGGGACGGCCTCGCGCATCTGGCAGCTCGGCCATCAATGGGGCGACCGCGAGTGGATGGCCCGCCGCGGCCAGCTGCAGGCGCACGACGCGCCGATGTCGGTGTACGAGGTCCATCTCGGCTCCTGGCAGCGCCAGGAGGACGGCCGGTTCCTGAACTACCGCGACCTCGGCGTGCGGCTGGCCACGCACTGCACGAACATGGGCTTCACGCACGTCGAGCTGATGCCCGTCACCGAGCATCCGTTCTACGGCTCCTGGGGCTACCAGACGACGGGCTACTTCGCCCCGACGGCCCGCTTCGGCACGCCGCAGGACCTGATGGTGCTGGTCGACACGCTGCACCAGCGCGGCATCGGCGTCATCCTCGACTGGGTGCCGTCGCACTTCCCCTCCGATCCGCACGCGCTGGCGCGTTTCGACGGCACCGAACTGTACGAGCACGCCGATCCGCGCAAGGGCTTCCACCCCGAGTGGAACAGCCTGATCTTCAACTACGGCCGGTACGAGGTGCGCGACTTCCTGATCAGCAACGCGCTGTTCTGGTTCGAGCAGTACCACGTCGACGCGCTGCGGGTGGACGCGGTTGCCTCCATGCTCTATCTTGACTACGCGCGCCAGCCCGGCGAATGGATCCCCAATCCGTACGGCGGCAACCAGAACCTGGAAGCCGTGCACTTCATCCAGGACCTCAACAGCGCCGTGTACGCCCGGTTCCCCGACGTCCACATGATCGCCGAGGAATCGACCGCGTGGCCCGGCGTGTCGCGCCCGGTCCACCACGGCGGGCTCGGCTTCGGCATGAAGTGGAACATGGGCTGGATGAACGACACGCTGCGCTACATGGCCCGGCCGCATTTCTTCCGCCGCTGGCACTACGACGACATCCGCTTTTCCGCGGTGTACGCGTTCAACGAGAACTTCGTGCTGCCGCTGTCGCACGACGAGGTGGTCTACGGCAAGGGCAGCCTGCTGGACAAGCAGCCCGGCGACGAGTGGCAGCGGTTCGCCGGGCTGCGCGCGCTGTACGGCTACATGTGGGCGCACCCGGGCAAGAAGCTGCTGTTCATGGGCGGCGAGTTCGCCCAGGGCCGCGAGTGGCACCACGAGCGGTGCCTGGACTGGCACCTGTGGGCCCGGCCCCAGCACGCGGGGGTGGCGCGCTGGATCGCCGACCTCAATGCCGCGCTGCGCCGGGTGCCGGCGCTGCACGT
This sequence comes from uncultured beta proteobacterium, assembly GCA_963708655.1. GTDB lineage: Bacteria > Pseudomonadota > Gammaproteobacteria > Burkholderiales > Burkholderiaceae_C > Ramlibacter. The sequence goes on along the minus strand of CAVPTY010000047.1, from coordinate 14,337 downwards.
GAACGATTTCGACGGCCGGGGCTTCGGCTGGCTGCCGGTGGAGACCGGGGAGCCCACCGTCCTGGCATTCGTGCGCCGCGCCGGGCCCCAGGACGCCCTGGCCATTGCGGTGTGCAACCTGACGCCGCAGCCGTATCGGTCGCTGCGACTGGGCGTGCCGCACGCCGGCGATTGGCATGAGCTGCTCAACAGCGACGCCGCGTGCTATGGCGGCAGCGGCTGGGGCAACCTGGGCCGCGCGCACGCCACCGAAGAGCCGTTCGCGGACCAGCCCGCGTCGCTGTCCCTCACCCTGCCGCCGCTGGCCGTGCTGCTGCTGACCGACCGGCCCTTCGACCTGACCACCCCTTCTCCTGGAGTACCCCATGCGCGACCATAAGAATGTCCTGGCTTTCGTCATGGCTGGCGGCGAAGGTTCGCGCCTGCATCCCTCACGGCCGACCGCTGCAAGCCCGCCGTGCCCTTCAACGGCAAGCACCGCATCGTCGACTTCGTGCTCTCCAACCTGGTCAACTCGGAGATCTACTCGATCTACCTGCTGGTGCAGTACAAGTCGCAGTCGCTGATCGAGCACGTGCGCCAGTCGTGGACGATGACGCGCTTCATCCCGCAGCACTTCATCACCGTCGTGCCGCCGCAAATGCGCCACGGCCGCGAATGGTTCCAGGGCACGGCGGACGCCGTCGCGCAGAACATCCACCTGATCGAGAGCTTCCGGCCCGACCTCGTCGTGGTGTTCGGCGCCGACCACATCTACCGCATGGACGTGCGGCAGATGATCGAGTTCCACGTCTGCAGCGACGCGCAGGCCAGCGTGGCGACACTGCCGGTCAGGCTGGACCAGTGCGACCAGTTCGGCATCGTCGAGGTCGACGACCAGCACCGGATCGTCGAGTTCAAGGAAAAGCCCAGGTTCACCCGGCCGATGCCGGGCAGCCGCAGCCACGCCCTCGCCTCCATGGGCAACTACGTCTTCAACGCCGACGTGCTGCTCAAGATGCTGCGCCGCATGCGCGACTGCGGCGACAGCGACTTCGGCAAGCACATCCTGCCGTCGATGGTCGGCACGCACAAGCTGGTCGCGTACGACTTCGACACCAACGTCATTCCCGGCACCGAGCCGTACGAGGAACAGGGCTACTGGCGCGACGTCGGCACCATCGACGCGTACTACGAGGCGCATTTCGACACCCTGGGCGCCGCGCCCAAGTTCCGCCTCACCAACCGGCAGTGGCCGATCTACGCCAGCTCGGAGCCGGCCGAGTCGGCCCAGATCGAGAACGGCATCATCCACCGATCGGTGGTCGGCTCGGGCAGCGTGATCGACGGCGCGTCGCTCGACCACGCCATGCTGCGCCGCTCCGTGCACGTGGGACGTTCCGCGCGGCTGGAGCACTGCATCGTGATGGAGCGCTCGCGCATCGGCCGCGGCGCGCAGGTGCGGCGGGCTATCATCGACCAGGACAACGACGTGCCCCCCATGGAACGGATCGGCTTCGACCTCGAGCAGGACCGCAAGCGCTTCCACGTGAGCGAAGGCGGCGTCGTGGTCGTGCCGGCCGGCTACTTCCCGCCGCGGTCGCACGGCGCCTCGTTCATCCCGCGCGAGTTCGACAGCGGCGCCGAGACCGTGCACCAGCGGCAGGAGGCCCTTGCATGACGGCGCAGGCCGTCGACCAGCACCTTCCCGCCCGGCGTCAGTCAGCCCGCGATCCCGGCCCGCCGCAGCCGTGCGACCCGGGACGGCCCTGGCCGCTGGGGGCCACCTTGCAGCAAGGCGGCGTGAACTTCGCGGTCTACTCGAGCATCGCCGAACAGGTGCTGGTCTGCCTGTTCGATTCCACCGGCACGCGCGAGGTGCGCCAGATCGCCCTGCCCTGCCGCACCGACGGCGTCTGGCACGGCTTCGTGCCGGGCCTGCGCGCCGGCTGCCGCTATGGCCTGCGCGTCCACGGTCCCTACGATCCCAGCCGCGGCATGCGCTGCAACCCGCACAAGCTGCTGCTCGACCCGTACGCCAAGGCGATCGACCGGCCGCTGCGCGGCGCCGCCTGGCAGTATGCGTACAAGCTCGGCAGTGCGGAGCGCGACCTGCGGATGGACACGGTGAACAATGCGCACGGCGCCGGCAAGTGCCTGGTGGTCGACCCGGCCTTCGACTGGGAAGGCGACCAGCCTCCGCGCATCCCGATGGAGGACACCGTCTGCTACGAGATGCACGTGCGGGGCTTCACCATGCAGATGCCGGAGGTGCCCGACGGGCTGCGCGGCACCTTCTGCGGACTGGCGACCCAGGCGGTCATCGACCATCTGAAGCGGCTGGGCGTGACTTCGGTCGAACTGCTGCCGGTGCAGGCGTTCAACGACGAGCGCCGGCTGATCGACATGGGCCTGGCCAACTACTGGGGCTACAACACGGTCGGGTTCTTCGCGCCGGAGCCGCGCTACTGCGCCGGCGGCGACTACAACGACTTCCGGCGCATGGTGAAGGCCTTGCACAAGGCGGGACTCGAGGTGATCCTGGACGTGGTCTACAACCACACCTGCGAAGGCAACAACCTGGGCCCGACGCTCTGCTTCAAGGGCATCGACAACCCGTCCTACTACCGGCTGACCGAGAACCGGCACCACTACCTCGACTTCACCGGCACCGGCAACACCGTCGACGCCAGCCACCCGGCCACGCTGCGCCTGATCATGGACAGCCTGCGCTACTGGGTGGAGGAGATGCACGTCGACGGCTTCCGTTTCGACCTCGCGCCGGCCATCAGCCGCAACGGCAGCGGGGCGTTCGAGCAGCGCTCGCCGTTCCTGAGCGCGGTGGCGCAGGACCCGGTGCTGTGCCGGGTCAAGCTGATCGCCGAGCCGTGGGACATCGGCGACGGCGGCTACCAGGTCGGCGGCTTCCCGCTGGGCTGGTCGGAGTGGAACGGCCGCTACCGCGACACCATGCGCGACTACTGGCGCGGCGTCGACGGCAGCCTGCCGGAATTCGCGGCGCGACTGTGCGGATCGGCCGACATCTACGGTCCGGCCGGCCGCCGCCCCAGCGCCGGCGTCAACATGATCACCGTGCACGACGGCTTCACGCTGCACGACCTCGTGAGCTACAACGACAAGCACAACGAGGAGAACGAGGAAGAGAACCGCGACGGCGAGAGCCACAACCGCAGCTGGAACTGCGGCGTGGAGGGGCCAACCGACGACCCCGAGGTGCTGGGGTTGCGCGAGCGCCAGAAGCGCAACTTCATCGCGACCTTGTTCGTCTCGCGCGGCGTGCCGCTGCTGCTGGCCGGCGACGAGATGAGCCGCACCCAGGGCGGCAACAACAACGCCTATTGCCAGGACAATCCCGTCAGCTGGCTCGACTGGAGCGACGAGCGCCGCAACGATCCGCTGCTGGCCTTCACGCAATCCATGCTGCGCCTGCGCGCCGAGCTGCCCGTGCTGCGCCGCAACGAGTGGCTGAGCGGCGAGGAGGACGAGGACGGGCACCGCGACGTGTCCTGGTTCAGCGTCTGGGGCCTGCCGATGACGCAGGAGGAATGGGACAACCCCGCGGTGCGCTGCGTGGGCGCCTTGCTCGACGGCCGGGTCGCCGCGGCGCAGCCGGGCCTGAGCGTGCTGCTGCTGTTCAACGCGACGCCGGAGCCGGTGGTGTTCACGCTGCCGGGCCGGAACCTGGCGCCCGGCGAATGGACGGTGCGCGTCGACACGGCGCGCGGCTGTTCCGAGGCCGACCAGGGCGAACGCGTGGATGCCGGCGCCAAGTACACGCTGGAGTCGCGCGCCATGGCGCTGCTGACGCAGGTTCCGCGCGACCCCGAGCCGGAGCCCGAGCCCGAGGGAAAACAGGAAGTCCAAGCGCCGCAGCAGCAGGAGTCCGCCAATGCGAAGCCGGCATGAGATGCCGTTCGGCGCGTCGTTGGCGCCCGGCGGCGGGGCGAACTTCCGCCTGTGGGGGCCGGCGGCGCGGCAGGTGGACCTCGCGCTGGACGCCGGCGTCGGTGCCGCCCCGCGCCTGGTGCCCGCCGTCTGCGACGCGCAGGGCTGGTGGGAATGCCACGTGCCCGAGGCCATGGCCGGCACGCTCTACCAGTGGCGCATCGACGGCGAGCTGCTGGTGCCCGACCCGGCCTCGCGCCAGAACCCGCTGGGGCCGCTGCAGGCGAGCTGCGTGGTCGACCCGCTGCAGTTCGAGTGGGACGAGGACTGGGCCGGCCGGCCCTGGAGCGAGGTGGTCCTGTACGAGCTGCACGTGGGCGCCTTCACGCCGGAAGGTACGTTCACGGCGGCCAGCGAGCGGCTGGAGGAGCTCGCCGAGCTGGGCATCACGGCGCTCGAGGTGATGCCGGTGGCGGACTTCCCGGGACGCTTCGGCTGGGGCTACGACGGCGTGCTGCCGTTCGCGCCGCACGCGGCCTACGGCACGCCCGACGAGTTCAAGCACTTCATCCAGGCGGCCCACCGGCTGGGGCTGATGGTGTTCCTCGACGTCGTCTACAACCACTTCGGGCCGGCCGGCAACCACCTCGGGCGGTACGCGCCGCAGTTCTTCTCGACATCGCACGCCAGCCCGTGGGGCGCGGCCATCAACTTCGACGGTCCCGGCAGCCGCGCGGTGCGCGATTTCTTCGTGCACAACGCGCTGTACTGGGTGCAGGAGTACCGCATCGACGGCCTGCGGCTCGACGCCGTGCACGCCATCGTCGACTCGAGCCGGCCCGACATCCTGCAGGAGATCTCGACCGCGGTGCGCACGGCCGCGCGCGGCCGGCAGGTGCACCTGGTGCTGGAGAACGAAAACAACCACCACCAGCGCCTGTCGGCGCAGCCGCGGCCCGGCTGCTACGACGGCCAGTGGAACGACGACTTCCATCATGCGCTGCACGCCGCGCTCACCGGCGAGACGCAGGGCTATTACCACGACTATGGGCATGAGCCGCTGAATCTGCTGGCCCGTGCCATGACGCACGGCATGCTGTTCGAGCCGTCGCAGCGCAGGCCGGGCGGCGCGCGCCGCGAGCGGCGCGAGGCGCCGCCGCAGCCGCTGGGGACGATGGTCAATTACGCCAACAACCACGACCAGACCGGCAACCGCGCGCTGGGCGAGCGCCTGGGGCAGCTCGCGCCGCCGGGCGCCGGCCCGTTGGCCCTGCTGCTGTCGCTGCTCACGCCCGCCACGCCGATGCTGTTCTTCGGCGACGAGTTCGGCACCGACACCCCGTTCCGCTACTTCGCCGACTGGGAAGGCGAGTTGCGTGAAGCGGTGCGCCAGGGGCGGCAGCGCGAGTTCGGGCACATGGCGCGTGCGGCCGACGGCTCGCCGGTGGAACTGCCCGATCCCTGCGACGCCGCCACGTTCGAAGCCAGCCGCCCCGACCCCGCGCACCGGCGCACGCCCGACGGACAGCGGGCGCTGGCGCTGGTGCGGTCCGCGCTGGCCATGCGGCGCCAGCACATCGCACCGCGCCAGCCGCTGCTGCTCGCCGGCCACCACACGGCGCAGCGCGTGGGCGACACCGGCCTGCGCGTGTGCTGGCGCTACAGCGACCGGCAGCTCCTGGTGCTGGAGCTGAACCTGGGCGCGCAGCCGCTGCACGTTCCGGTGGCGGCGCCGGCGCTGGCGGGCGGGCGCGAGCTGCTGCGGCACGCGTGGCCCGAGGGCACGCCGGCGCACGTGTGGCCGGCCTGGGCCGGGCGCTGGGTCATGGGTGCGCCGGCCGTATGACGCACGAGCCTGCCAGCGTTTCGCCGCAACTGGCGCAGCTCGCGCAGCACTGCGGCGTGGCGCTGCGCTACGAGAGTTTCTGGCACGAGGAGGTCACCGTCCCCGAGCCGGTGCTGCGCCAGGCGCTGGCCGCGATGGGGGTGGACCCCGATGCCGGAGCGGCGCCGGCCGAACGCGCGGCGCCGCCGCCGGTCGCCGTCGTCACCCAAGGCCGCGCCGGGGAGCTGCGCTGGCCGGCGCGCGACGGCCACACGGTGGCCTGGACGCTGGCGCGCGACGAAACGCCCGACGCCGTCCTGCATCGCGGCATCGCGGTGCGCCAGGGCGAGCACCGCGTCCTCGCGCTGCCGGCGGAGCTGGCGATGGGCTACTGGCGGCTGGTCGCGGACGGCGACGAGGCCGGATACTGCCTGCTGGTGGTCGCGCCCGAGCGCTGCTGGGTGCCGGCCGCACTGCAGGAGGGCGAGCGCTGGTGGGGCTGCACCGTGCAGCTCTACGCCTTGCGGTCCGGCCGCAACTGGGGCATCGGCGATTTCGGCGACCTGCGGCGGCTGATCGAGGCGGCGGCGCGGCGCGGGGCGTCGTTCATCGGCCTGAGCCCGCTGCACGCGCTGTTCCCGCATCGGCCGGCCTCGGCCAGCCCGTACAGCCCGTCCAGCCGCCACGCGCTGAACCCCATGTACCTCGACGTGCAGTCGCTGGTCGACCTGAGCGGCTGCCGCCCGGCGCTGGAACTGGTGCACTCCGAATCGTTCCAGGCCCGCTTGCGGGCCTTGCGCGAGCCGGAACTGGTGGACTATCCGGGCGTCGCCGCCGCCAAGGAGGAAGTGCTGCGGCGGCTGTGGCAGCACTTCGAGCAGCACGACCTCGCCGGCAACACTTCGCGCGGCGAGCATTTCCGCGGCTTCCTGGCGCAGCGGCGCGAAACGCTGGGACGCCATGCCTTGTTCGAAGCGCTGCAGGAGCACCTGCACGCCGCCGATGCCGACGTGTGGGGCTGGCCGGCCTGGCCGCCCGAGTACCGCGACCCGCGTTCGGCCGCGGTGCGCGCCTTCGAGCGCGACAACGGGTCGGCCGTGCACTACCGCTTCTGGCTGCAATGGCTGTGCGAACTGCAGCTGGAGTCGGCGCAGCGCTATGCCCGCAGCCGCGGCATGGGCCTGGGCCTGTACTGCGATCTGGCGGTCGGCGCCAACGAGGGCGGCGCCGAGACCTGGGAGCAGCCCGACCTCTACGCGCGCGGCATGCACGCAGGCGCCCCGCCCGATGCACTGAACGTGCTCGGCCAGGACTGGGGGCTGCCGCCGGTCAACCCGATGGCGCTGGAGGCGGCGCGCTGCCGCCCCTTCATCGAGATCCTGCGCGCCAACATGCGGCACGCCGGTGCACTGCGGCTGGACCACGTGATGAGCCTGATGCGGCTGTTCTGGACCGGCGCGCAGGGCGGCACCTACGTGCACTACCCGCTCGACACCTTGCTGTCGATCCTGGCGCTGGAGAGCCACCGCAGCCGGTGCCTCGTGATCGGCGAGGACCTGGGCAACGTGGCGCCGGCGATGCGCGAGGCGATGCACGAGCGGGCGCTGGTCTCCTACCGGCCGCTGCTGTTCGAGCGCACGGCCGAAGGCGGATTCAAGCCGCCGGCGCAGTGGCCGGCGCAGGCGATGGCGGTGGTCAGCACGCACGACCTGCCGACGCTGCGCGGGTTCTGGCTGGGCGAGGACATCGAGATCGCCGGCCGGCTGCAGCTCTATCCGGACGAAGCGGCCGGCGAGGAGCAGGTGCTCTCGCGGTCGCAGGACCGGGCGCGGCTGCTGCTCGCGCTGCAGCACGAGTCGCTGCTGCCGGCCGGCGCGACGGTGCATCCGACGTCGCTGCCGGACGCCACGCCGCCCTTCGTCGAGGCCGTGTACGCGTACCTGGCCCGCACGCCATGCTGGCTGGTCGGCGTGCAACTGGAGGACGTATCCGGCCAGCTGGTGCAAGTCAACGTGCCCGGCACCACCGAGGAACGCTTCCCCAACTGGCGCCGCAAGCTCTCGCTGGCGGTCGAGGAACTCGCCGCCGACCCCCGCTTCGCCGGCGTGGCCGCCGTGCTGCGGACCGAGCGCAAGGGGCCGGCACCGGCGGAAGACGCCGCATCGGATCTGCCGCCGCTGGAGAGCGCGGACGTTCCCGACTGCACCTACCGGGTCCAGTTCCACCAGGGCTGCACCTTCGAGCAGGTCACGCGCGCGGTGCCGTACCTGCACGCACTGGGGATCAGCCACCTGTACAGCTCGCCGTACCTGCGCGCGCGCCCGGGCAGCACCCACGGCTACGACATCGTCGACCACACGGCGCTCAACCCGGAGGTCGGCGACCAGGACAGCCACCAGCGCCTGTGCGACACGCTGCGGCGGCACGGCATGCGACAGATGCTGGACGTCGTGCCCAACCACATGGGCGTGCTGGAGGCGGACAACGCCTGGTGGCTCGACGTGCTGGAGCACGGGCGCGCCTCGGACCACGCGACGACGTTCGACATCGAGTGGCAACCGGCCGCCGCCGACATGGCCGGGCGGGTGCTGCTGCCGGTGCTCGGCGACCATTACGGCCGGGTGCTGGAAGCCGGCGAGATCCGGCTGAAGTTCGAGCCGGAGGCCGGCGAGTTCTGCCTGCACTACCACGACCATCGCTTTCCGCTCGATCCGGCGCATTACCGCGACCTGTTCGAGGTCCTGCCGCCGCCCCCACCGCACGACGAGCAGGAGGCCGACAGCCACGCGGTGGTCGCTTCGCTGATCGACGCCTTCGCCACGCTGCCGCCGCGCGACGTCCAGGATGACGCGCAGCGCCGGGCGCGGGCCCGCGACACCGCGATCCACAAGAAGAACCTGGGCCGCCTCGCGCAGCAGCACGGCTGGCTGGCCGGCTGGATCCGCGACTGCCTGAAGCAGTTGAACGGCCAGCCCGGCGAGGCGGCGAGCTTCGATCCGCTGGACCGGCTGATCGCGCGCCAGGCCTGGCGGCTGGCCGACTGGCGGGCCGCCAGCGACGACGTCAATTACCGCCGCTTCTTCGACGTGAACACGCTGGCCGCCTTGCGCATGGAGCAGGCGTCCGTGTTCGAGGCCACCCACCGGCTGCTGCTGCGCTGGCTGCAAGCCGGGCAGCTGGCGGCGCTGCGCATCGACCACCCGGACGGGCTGAGCGATCCGCAGCAGTATTTCGAGCGGCTGCAGACGCAGTACGCGCGCGGCGCCGCCGTCGCCGGCCACGAGCCGCGCGCCTTGTACCTCGTGGCCGAGAAGATCCTCGCCGAACACGAACCGCTGCCCGCGGAGTGGCCGGTGCACGGCGACACCGGCTACCGCTTCGGCGCCCTGGTCAACGGGCTGTTCGTCGACAGCGCCCGGGAGGAAGCCGTGGACCGGCTGGCGCGGGGCTTCACCGGGCGCACCGAAAGCTTCGACGAAACCGCCTACCAGTGCCGCAAGCTGATCATCGGCACCTCGCTCACCAGCGAGCTGGTCTGGCTCACCGAGGCGCTGCACCGCATCAGCCGTGCCAACCGGCGCACCTGCGACTTCACGCGCACCCGGCTGCGCCTCGCGCTCACCGAAGTGGCTGCGGCCTTCCCGGTCTATCGCACGTACCTGCGGGCCGATGCCGCGCCCAGCGCCAGCGACCGGCAACATGTCGCCTGGGCCGTCGCGGCCGCGCGGCGCCGCCTCGGCGAAGCCCAGGCCGGCGTGCTGGAACACCTGCGCGACGTGCTGCTCGGCGAAGGCGAAGCCGCGCAGGCCGACCCCGCGCAGCGCTCGCGCTTCATTGCCCGCTGGCAGCAGTTCACCTCGCCGGTGATGGCCAAGTCGGTCGAGGACACCGCGTTCTACCGCTTCGTGCGGCTGGCATCGCTCAACGAAGTGGGCAGCGATCCGCGCCGCTTCGGCGTGTCCCCGGCGGCGTTCCACGCAGCCAACCAGGCCCGGGTGCGCTTCCGGCCGCACGCCTTGCTCGCCACGTCGACGCACGACAGCAAGCGCGGCGAAGACCTGCGCGCGCGCATCAACGTGCTGGCCGAGGATCCGGCGCTGTGGCAGGAGAGCCTGGAGCGGATCGCCGGACTGGCCGAGCGCTACCTGACGCAGACCGACGACGGGCCGGCCCCGAGCCGCAACGACATCTGGCTGCTATTCCAGACGCTGGCGGGCCTGTGGCCCACGACGCCGCCCGACGACGCGGCGCGCGACGAACTGCGCCAGCGCGTCCAGGCCTACATGCTCAAGGCGGCGCGCGAAGCCAAGCTGCGCACCGACTGGACCTGCCCCGACGCGGCCTACGAGGACGCGCTCGCGAAGTACATCGATGCGCTGCTGCGCCCCGGCCAGCCGAACCCCTTCGCCGACGAACTGGACCGCGTCGCCGCACGCATCGCGCCCTTCGGCTTTCGCAACAGCCTGGCGCAGGTGGCGCTCAAGCTCACCGCGCCCGGGGTGCCGGACCTCTACCAGGGCTGCGAGCAGTGGAACTTCAGCCTGGTCGATCCCGACAACCGGCGGCCGGTCGACTTCGAGCAGCTCGCCGTCGACCTGGAGGCCGTGCGCTCGCTCTACGCCGACGGCTGGCCCGGCGCCGCCGACTGGCGCCGGCTGCAGGCCGACATCGCGGGCGGCCGGCTCAAGCACCTGGTGACCTGGCGCCTGCTGCAGCTGCGGCGCGCCTGGACAGCGCTGTTCCGCGACGGCGCCTACCTGCCGCTGGCCGTGGCCGGCGCCGCCGCCGACCATGCGGTGGCCTATGCGCGCCAGCGTGAGGACCAGGCCGTGCTGGTGGTCGCGGCCCGCCTGTCCGCGACCTTGTGCGCCGGCGACGACCGTCGCTGGGGCGCGGCGGCCTGGGGCGACACCGCGTTGCGCCTGGACGAGCAGCAGGCGCTGCCGGCAGGCACGGGCCGCTGGCGCGACTGGCTCACCGGGCGCGACGTCGACGCCGACGCCGGGGCGCTGCCGCTGGCGCGCTTGTTTCCGGAGGCGCACGCCCTGCCGTTCGCCGTGCTGGTTCCCGCCGAAGGAGGCCCCGCCGCATGAAGATCCTGTTCGCCACGCCCGAGTGCGCGCCGTACGTCAAGACCGGCGGCCTGGGGGACGTCAGCGCCGCGCTGCCGGCCACGCTGGCCCGGATGGGACACGACGTGCGCCTGCTGATGCCGGCCTACACCGGCATGCGCGTTTCGGGCGAGGTGCTGGACACCATCGAGCTGCCGCCGGAAGGTCCCTGGCCGGCCGCGCAGTTGCTGCCGGTGAAGACCGCCAACGGCGTGACCCTGCTGCTGCTCGCCTGTCCGCCGCTGTACCAGCGCCACGGCGGTCCCTACGTCGACGCGCAGGGACGCGACCACCACGACAACGCGCTGCGCTTCGGCTACCTGAGCCGCGTCGCCGCCGCGCTCGGCACGGCGGCGAGCCCGTGCCGCGACTGGCGCGCCGACGTGGTCCACGCCAATGACTGGCCCTGTGGGCTGGCACCGATGTACCTGGCCCAGGCGCGGCCGGCCGAACCGACCGCCGGCAGCGTGATGACCGTCCACAACATCGCGTTCCAGGGCATGTTCCCGATGTACACGGCCGACCTGCTCGGCGTGCCGCATCAATGGCGCGGCATCGACGGCGTGGAGTTCTGGGGCCACGTGTCGACGCTCAAGGCAGGGCTGCAGTTCGCGGACGCCATCACCACCGTGAGCCCGACCTACGCCCGCGAGATCCAGACCGAGGCCTTCGGCGTCGGGCTGCACGGCGTGCTGCAGGCGCGCGCCGACCGGCTGACCGGCATCCTCAACGGCATCGACAGCGACATTTGGAATCCGGCGTCCGACACCTTGATTCCGAAGCAGTTCACGGCCAAGGACCTCAAGGGCAAGGCGCTGGACAAGGCGGCGCTGCAGCAGCGCTGCGGCCTCGCGCCGAATCCCAAGGCAATGCTGTTCGGCGTGGTGAGCCGCCTGACGGCGCAAAAAGGCATCGACCTCGTGCTGCGCCACCTCGAACCGCTGCTGGCGCAAGGCGGCCAGCTGGCGGTGCTGGGCCAGGGCGAGCCGGCACTGCACGACGCGCTGCAGTCGGCCGCGCAGGCGAATCCGGGCGCGATCGCGGTCACCTTCGGCTACGACGAAGGCCTGGCCCACCTGATCGAGGCCGGCGCCGACTGCTTCCTCATGCCCTCGCGCTTCGAGCCGTGCGGCCTCAACCAGATGTACAGCCAGGCGTACGGCACGCCGCCGATCGTCTCACCCACCGGCGGCCTGGTCGATTCGGTCGTCGATGCGAGCACCGACCCGGCGCGCGGCACCGGCTTCGTGATGGCCACCGCCGACGCCGCGGGATTCCTGGATGCGCTGCAGCGGGCGATGCAGGCATACCGGCAGCCCGCGCAGTGGCGACGGATCCAGGCCAACGGCATGGCGCGCGACTTCGGCTGGGAGCGCAGCGCGGCGCAGTACCTCGAGGTGTACCAGCAGGCGATCGCCCGCGCCGGCTGATCTCCCGGGTCACGTCAGGCGGGCGAGCAGCCCCGCCCCAGCCCCTCCTCGGTCACCTGCTCGGCGAGGAAATCCAGGAACCGCCGCACCGCCGGCACCAGGCCACGGCGCGACGGAAACACCGCGTGCATGATCCACGGGGCCGGCTCCCATCCGGGCAGCACCGATTCCAGCCGTCCGTCCTGCAACTCGGCACCGCACATGTAGTCGGGCAGCACGCACATGCCGGTGCCCTGCAGCACGGCGCACTTCAGCGACAGCAGGTCGTCGGCCGTGTAGACCGGGCGGTGCTGCAGTTCGTGCTCGCGCCGATCGGGGCCGACCAGCCGCCACGCGGCGCGCCCGTCGACGGCCGACATCGCCACCGTCGACAGCCGGTGCAGGTCGTCGAAGGTCTGCGGCCGCCCTTGCCGTTCGAGTTGCCCCGCAGTCGCCACCAGCAGGCTGTGGCTCATGCCGAGCTTCTTGACCACCAGGCTGGCGCTGTCGTCCAGGCTGGGGCGCACCCGCAGCGCAACGTCGATGCCTTCCTGCACCAGGTCGACCACCCGGTTGGCGACCTGCATCTCGATGCGCACCTGCGGATGGCGCGCGAGGAACACCGGGATCAGGTGCGCGATCGTGGATTGCGCAAACGTCACGGGGCACGCCACGCGGATGGTGCCGCGCGGCTCGCTGTGTGCAATGGCGACGGTCTCTTGCGCCGCCTCGGCCTGCTCGCGCACGGCGACGCAGTGCCGGTGGTAGCGCTCGCCGGCGTCGGTCGGCGACAGCTTGCGCGTCGTGCGCTGCAGCAGCCGCACGCCCAGCCGCCCTTCCAGAGCCCCGATCCGGCGCGACAGCTTCGACTTGGGTAGTCCGAGCGACCGGCCGGCCGCAGCGAAACTGCCGCGATCCACGATCTCGGCAAAGTACAGCATGTCGTTGAGGTCTTGCATGGTCATCGTTCCACTGGCAGGACAATCTATTCCAGTTTCATGGGCTTATCAATGATTGGATACATTCGCACAATCATTGCCTGACACCACACACAGGGAGCCTCCATGAAACTGCTTCACGTCGATTCCAGCGTCCTCGCCGCCAATTCCGTCTCGCGCCAGCTGACCGCGCGGCTGGTCGAGCAATGGCAAGCCGCCCATCCGGGCACCGTGGTCGAGTACCTCGATCTCGCCCAGCAGTCGCCGTCGCACCTGTCGATGGAATCGCTCGGGTTCCGGCTGGGCCTGGATCCCGACGTCCTGACGCCGGCCCAGCGCCGCGAGAATGCGATCTCGGAGCAGCTCGTCAGCCAGTTCCTCGCCGCCGACGTGGTGGTGGTGGGCGCGCCGATGTACAACTTCTCCATCCCGAGCCAGCTGAAGGCCTGGATCGACCGGATCGCGCAGGCCGGCCGCACCTTCAAGTACACCGAGCAGGGTCCGCAGGGCCTGGCGGGCGACAAGACGGTGATCGTCGCGTCCAGCCGCGGCGGCTTCTACGCCGGCAACGCCGCGGCGGCCGCGATGGACCACCAGGAAAGCTACCTGAAGACGATCTTCGGGTTCTTCGGGGTCACCGACATGCGCTTCGTGCGCGCGGAAGGCATCGCCCTGGGCGAAGCGGCCAGGCAGCAGGCGCTGGACGCCGCCATGGTGACGATAGCCGCCCTCGTCGCCCAAGAAGAGCGCTCGCCGGTCGCCGTCTGAGCGCCACCGGTGCCCGCCGCCGGCCACGCCAAAAGTCCCTCGTGGGGGACGGCCTGCCGCAGGCCGTCCCTTGTTTGTTGATACAGTCGGCGGCGAAGCTCGTACTCTCAAAGGCATCGCCATGGCTCGCACCGTTCAATGCATCAAACTCGGCCGGGAGGCCGAAGGGCTCGATTTCCCGCCGTATCCCGGCGAGCTCGGCAAGCGCATCTACGAAAACGTCAGCAAGCAAGCCTGGGCCGACTGGCTCAAGCACCAGACGATGCTGGTCAATGAGAACCGCCTGAATCTGGCGGACCAGCGCGCGCGCCAGTACCTCGCCAGGCAGATGGAAAACCATTTTTTTGGCAGTGGCGCAGACACTGCGGCGGGCTACGTCCCGCCCAAGGAGTAAGGCGCCT
>CAVPTY010000046.1:0-41139 GCA_963708655.1 uncultured beta proteobacterium | reverse complement strand
TCTCCGACATCGCGAACACCCCGTTCAGCACGGTGAGCAGCGCGATCAGCAGGATTTCCATCGATCAGGGAGAGAATCGGCCACCATGGGACTTTACTTGATCGGTGACGTGCAGGGCTGCGACGCCGCGCTGCAGCAGTTGCTGGAGAAGATCGGCTTTTCGCCGAGCCGCGACCACCTGTACCTGCTCGGCGACCTCGTCAACCGCGGCCCCGATTCCGCCGCCGTGCTGCGCCGCGCCATGGGATTCGGCAACGCCGCCACGTGCCTCCTGGGCAACCACGACCTGAGCCTGCTGGCCATCGCCCACGGCCAGCGCCCGCCGCACCGCAACGACACGCTCGACGAAGTGCTCCTGGCCCCGGACCGCGAGGCGCTGCTGGGGTGGCTGCGCTGGCAGCGGATGGCGGCGCACGCGCACGGACTGCTGATGGTCCACGGCGGCGTGCTGCCGCAGTGGGACGTGGCGCAGACACTGACACTGGCACGCGAAGTGGAAGACGTCCTGCGCGGGCGCGAGCTGGTGGACTTCCTCGCGCAGATGTACGGCAACCAGCCGGATCGCTGGGACGACGCCCTGGCGGGCGCCGACCGGCTGCGCGTGATCGTGAACGCGCTGACGCGCCTGCGCTTCTGCACGCCGCAAGGCGTGATGGACCTGCGCGCGTCCGGTCGCCCCGAGCAGCCGCCGCCCGGCATGCTGCCCTGGTTCGACGTGCCGGGCCGGCGCACCGCCGAGGCGACGATCGCCTTCGGCCACTGGTCGACGCTCGGCCACGTGCGGCGGCCGGACATCATCGCGATGGATACCGGCTGCGTGTGGGGCGGCTGCCTGAGCGCGCTGCGCCTGGACCCGCAGGGCGGCGCCCACGAATTGATCCAGGTGCAGTGCGAGCAGTCGCAGGTGCCGGGGGAGTGACGCACCCAGACTCTCCGGCAGCGGTTCACGGCGCAACCGCAGTACTTTGAAAACGAGAGGACGCAGAGAAGACAGGAAGAAGTCGAATCAGGAACAGCAGCGCCGGCCGATCACCAGGGAAAACCTCTTTCGGGTTTTCCTCTGCGTCCTCTGCGTATCCTTTGCGACCTCTGCGTTCAAGGAATTTCCCGCACGACGGGCCGAAGCCGGCGAGCGGTCAGCCCGCCTTGAACAGGGCCGGCAACTTGCGCTTGGTCTTGATGTTGGCCGAGACGCGGCTGGCCGACGTCTGCGGCGCGCCCGCCTCCGGGGCGGCGGCCTCGTGCGCCGGCGGCGGCTGGTACGGCTGGTCGAAGAACGGGTCCTTCGGCGGCGCCGGCGGCCGCGGATCGCGGCGCGGCCGCTCGCGCGGCGGCCCGTCGAGCACGTCGCGCGGGTCGCCGACCTCGCCGGCTTCGCGCCAGGCGCGGCGGCCGTCGTTGATGCGGCCGCGCGGCCGCTCGTCCTCGAACTCCATCGGCTCGAGCTCGATCTTGCGTTTGAGCAGCTTCTCGATGTCGCCGACCAGCCGCGTGTCGCTGCCCGAGACGAAGGTCACGGCCAGCCCCGACTGCCCGGCGCGGCCGGTGCGGCCGATGCGGTGCACGTAGTCCTCGGCGTTGAACGGCACGTCGAAGTTGAACACCGCCGGCACGTCCTTGATGTCGAGGCCGCGCGCCGCGACGTCGGTCGCCACCAGCAGGTCGACCTTGCCCTGCTTGAAGGCGTCGAGCGCCTTCAGCCGCTCGTCCTGGCTCTTGTCGCCGTGCAGCGCCGTGGTGTTCATGCCCTCCCGCTCGAGCGAGCGGGCCAGCCGGGCACAGCCCAGCTTGCTGTTGACGAACACGAACGCCTGCGACAGCCCGCGCTGGCGCACGATCTGCTTGAGCGCGCGGCGCTTGTCGTCGTCGGTCACGCTGTAGAAGTGCTGTTCGACCGTGGACGCTTCCTGGTTCGGGCGCGCCACCTCGATGGTGACCGGGTCCTGCAGGTAGCTGTTGGCCAGCCGCTTGATCTCCGGCGAGAACGTGGCCGAGAACAGCAGCGTGGTGCGCTGCTTCGGCAGGAACGAGAGGATGCGCTGCAGGTCCGGCAGGAAGCCGATGTCGAGCATGCGGTCGGCTTCGTCCAGCACCACGTATTCGACCTGGTTCAGGACGGCGTTCTTGGCCTCGATGTGATCGAGCAGCCGTCCCGGCGTCGCCACCAGCACCTCGACCCCGCGCTTGAGCTCGGCCGTCTGCGGCTTCATGTCGATGCCGCCGAACACCACCGCGCTGCGCAGGTTGGTGTACTTGGCGTAGAGCTTGACCTGCTGGGCCACCTGGTCGGCCAGTTCGCGCGTGGGCAGCAGCACCAGCGCGCGCACCGGGTGGCGCGCCGGCGACGTCGAGGTGTTCTCGTGCTTCATCAGGCGCTGCAACAGCGGCAGGGCGAAGGCCGCCGTCTTGCCGGTGCCGGTCTGGGCCGCCCCCATGACGTCCTTGCCGGTGAGGACGACCGGAATCGCCTGGGCCTGGATGGGGGTCATGGTCTCGTAGCCCATTTCGGCCACGGCGCGGGCCAGCGGCTCAGCCAGCGCGAGTTTCGAGAAGGATGCTGTCATGTCAACCCCGTATTGTCGCACCGGGGAGCCATGGCGGGCCGCAAAGCGTCTTTTGGCCCCTGCCGGGGACCCGCCGCGGCCGTCGCGGCGCGGCCGGACGGCGCTACAGCTGCCGGCTGGCGAAGGTATCGCAGGCCTTGACGCTGCCGGCCGTCAAGCCGGTGGCGAACCAGCGCTGGCGCTGCTCGCTGGTGCCGTGCGTGAAGCTGTCCGGCACGACGGCGCGTCCCGCCGACTGCTGCAGGGCGTCGTCGCCGAATCTTCGCTGCCGCGTTCATCGCCTCCTCGACGTCCCCCTGCTCGACTCGCGATTGCCTTCCGCGCATGGTGGTCCTTCCTGCCAGCGACAGGCGCTGCGTTCCATCCGATGGCGCTCATCGCCCGCGCCCGACCGCCTGTACCCGGGGGTGGCGAATCCCCGCGTCCTGGTAACCGGTCTGTTGCCTTCGGCGCACGCAGCCGAAGGGCTTTGGGCGACGCGCCGCCGCATCGGCGCTGCCGCGCCTAGAATCGGGCGGTGTCCACCCTCAATGCCGACCTGCATTGTCATTCCGTCGTCTCCGACGGCACCCTGACCCCCGAACAACTGGCAGAACGTGCCGCCGCCAACGGCGTGGCGCTGTGGTCGCTCACCGACCACGACGAGGTCGGCGGCCAGCACCGCGCGGCCGCGGCAGCCCGGGCCAAGGGCATGCGCTACCTCACCGGCACCGAGGTGTCGGTCACCTTCGCGGGCGAGACCGTGCACATCGTCGGGCTGGGCTTCGACGCCGAGGACGAGGCGCTGCGCGAAGGCCTGCGCGCGACCCGCGGTGGGCGCGGCGAGCGGGCGCGCGAGATGGCCGAGCAGCTCGCCGCGGCCGGGATCGAAGGCGCCTACGAAGGCGCGCTCAGGTACGTCGGCAACCCGGAGCTGATCTCGCGCACCCACTTCGCGCGCTTCCTGGTGGAGGCCGGCGTGTGCCGCGACACGGGCGAGGTGTTTCGCCGCTTCCTCACCGAGGGCCATCCCGGCTTCGTGCCGCACCGCTGGGCCGGGCTGCGCGACGCCGTGCGCTGGATCACCGGCGCCGGCGGCGTCGCCGTGATCGCGCATCCGGCCCGCTACCGCTTCACCGCCAACGAGGAATATGCGCTGTTCACCGAGTTCAAGGCCCACGGCGGACAGGGCGTGGAGGTCGTGACGGGCAGCCACACCGCCGCGGAGTACGTGCGTTATGCCGACACCGCCCGCGAGTTCGACCTGGCCGCCTCGCGCGGCAGCGACTTCCACAGCCCCGGCGAGAGCCACACCGACCTCGGCCAGTTGCCACCCCTGCCCGGCGCGCTCACGCCGGTGTGGGAACTGCTGGCCGACCGCATCCGGTGAGGCGCTCACAACGCGCGCTGGCCGGCATCGCACTGGCCGTGGGGGCCTGCGCCTGCTTCGCGGCGCTGGACACCACCACCAAGTACGTCAGCGCGTCGGTGCCGCTGCTGATGGCGCTGTGGTTCCGGTATGCGTTCCAGGCCGTCGCCACCACGCTGGTGGTGCTGCCCTTGCGCGGGTCCGCGGCGCTGCGCACGGACCATCCGCGTTTCCAGCTGCTGCGCGGGGTGCTGCTGCTCACCAGCAGCCTGCTGGCGTTCGCCAGCCTGATGTACCTGCCTGTGGGCGAGTTCACCGCCATCGTGATGATGGCGCCGCTGGCGATCACCGTGCTGGCGGCCACCGTCCTCAAGGAACATGTGTCGCCGCTGCGCTGGACGCTGGTGGCCGGGGGCTTTGCCGGCACACTGGTGATCATCCGCCCCGGCGGCGAGGCCTTCCACTGGGCCAGCCTGCTGCCGGTCGGCCTGGTCGTCACCAACTCCTGGTTCCAGGTCCTCACCAGCCGCATGGCCCGCACCGAGGATCCGATGACCATGCACCTGTACACCGGCTGGGTCGGCACCCTGCTGGCATCGATCACGCTGCCTTTCGTCTGGACTTCGCTGCCGTCCTGGTGGTTGTGGGCCGGCCTGTGCTTCATGGGCGCGATGGGCGCCGTCGGCCATTTCCTGCTGATCCTCGCCTACCAGCGGGCCGCCGCCGCGACCCTCACGCCGTATCTGTATACGCAGATCGCCTTCGCCATGTTGGGAGGCTGGCTGGTGTTCTCGCACGTGCCCGACGACTGGTCCCTGCTCGGCATGGCGGCCATCGCCGTCTGCGGCGCCGGCGGCGCGTGGCTGACGGTGCGCGAGAGCCGGGTCGTGATGGAGCCGATCGAAGCGTGAGATCGACCTCCTGCGCTCGTGGTAGCGTCGCGGGCTGCCGCCCCAGCCGCTGATCCCATGGCCCAGTACTTCGAAGTGCACCCCGAGAACCCCCAGCCGCGGCTGCTGCGGCAGGCGGTCGCCCTGCTGGAGCGCGGCGGCATCGTCGCCGTGCCGACCGACTCGAGCTACGCCCTGGCCTGCCACCTGGACGACAAGAGCGCGGTCGACCGGCTGCGCCAGATCCGCGGCGTGGACGAACGCCACCACCTGACGCTGCTGTGCCGCGACCTGAGCGAACTGGCCACCTACGCCCGGGTCGACAACCGGCAGTACCGGCTGCTCAAGTCCGGGACCCCGGGGCCGTACACCTTCATCCTCGAAGCCACGCGCGAAGTGCCGCGCCGGGTGAGCCACCCGCAGCGCAAGACCATCGGCCTGCGGGTGCCGGAGCACCGGGTGCTGCAGGAGCTCCTCGCCCTGCACGGCGGGCCGCTGCTGGCGACCACGCTGATCCCGCCGCACGCGACCGAGCCGCTCAAGGACGGCCGGGAGATCCGCGATCGCTACGAGAAACTGATTGCCGCCGTGGTCGACTCGGGCGCCTGCTCGTCGGAGCCGACGACGGTGATCGACCTCACCCCGATGGGGTCCGGCGGCGAAGCCGTCGTCACCCGCCGCGGCCGCGGCGACCCGGCCGCGCTGGGGCTGTAGCGCCGATCCCCGGCACTGGCCGGCCCGTCACTGGCGGGCACGCCGGACCCGTCTGAGACAATCCATCCCGTGGATATCAACAACCTCGTCCAAACCGTCCTGATCTATGCGCTGCCGGTGCTGTTCGCCATCACGATCCACGAGGCGGCACACGGCTACGTGGCGCGGGCCCTGGGCGACAACACGGCGTATGCGCTGGGCCGGGTCACGCTCAACCCACTGAAGCACGTCGACCCGATGGGCACCATCGTGATGCCGCTGCTGCTGTATTTCGCGACCAAGGGGGCGTTCCTCTTCGGCTACGCCAAGCCGGTGCCGGTGAACTTCGGCCATCTGCGCCATCCCAAGCGCGACATGATCTGGGTGGCGCTGGCCGGCCCGGCGTCCAACTTCCTGCAGGCGATCCTCTGGGCGATCGCGTACACGCTGCTGGCGGGCAGCGGCGTCACCGAGCGCTTCTTCCTCGACATGTGCAAGGCCGGCGTGCTCGTGCAACCTGGTCATGTGGGCCTTCAACCTGTTTCCGCTGCCGCCGCTGGACGGCGGACGGATCCTGGTCGGGCCTGCTGCCGCGGCAGCTCGGCGTGGTCGTTCAGCCGGATCGAGCCCTGGGGCTTCTTCATCGTGCTGGGCCTGGTGCTGGTCGGCGTCGTCGGCACGTACTGGCTGTGGCCGCTGATCGGCTTCGGCTACGTGATCCTACACCTTCCTGATCCTCCCCTCACCGCTTGTTCACCTGATGAATGCACCCGTCCGCTTCCTCACCGGCATCACCACCACCGGCACCCCGCACCTGGGCAACTACGTCGGCGCCTTCCGCCCCGCCGTCGGGCCAGCCGCCGCCCCGGCACCGAGAACTTCTACTTCCTGGCCGACTACCACGCGCTGATCAAGTGCGACGAGCCGGCGCGGGTGCAGCGCTCCACGCTGGAGATCGCTGCCTGCTGGCTGGCCGTGGGGCTGGATCCCGAGCGCGTGCTGTTCTACCGGCAGTCCGACATTCCCGAGGTGCCGGAACTCACGTGGCTACTCACCTGCGTGACCGGCAAGGGCTTGCTCAATCGGGCCCACGCGTACAAGGCCGCGGTCGACAAGAACACGGCGGCCGGCCTCGACGCGGACGTCGACGTGACGGCCGGCCTCTTCATGTACCCGGTGCTGATGGCCGCCGACATCCTGATGTTCAAGGCGCACAAGATCCCGGTCGGCCGCGACCAGGTGCAGCACATCGAGATGGCCCGCGACATCGCCAACAGCTTCAATCACCTGTACGGCGACCTGCTGGTGCCGCCCGAAGCGCAGATCGACGAGACCGTCGCCCTGCTGCCGGGGCTGGACGGCCGCAAGATGAGCAAGAGCTACGACAACCACATTCCGCTGTTCGCACCGCGCGAGCAGTTGCGCCGGCTGATCGCCGGCATCGTCACCGACTCGCGCGCCCCCGGCGAGCCCAAGGAAGTCGAGGGCTCCGCGCTGTTCCAGATCTACGAGGCGTTCGCGTCGGTGGAGGAAACGCAGCGGCTGCGCGAAGCGTACGCCGCAGGCATCTCCTGGCGCGAGGCGAAGCAGGCGCTGTTCGACCGCATCGACAGCGAGATCGCGCCGATGCGCGAACGCTACGAAGCGCTGATCGCCGACCCGGCCCGCATCGAGCGCGTCCTGAAGAACGGCGCGCAGAAGGCGCGGGCGATCGCCACGCCGTTCATGGCCCAACTGCGCCACGCCGTCGGCCTGCGCAACCTGGCCGCCGCCGCTGCCCCGAAGGCCAAGGCGGCGAAGGCGGCGACGCCCTCCTTCAAGCAATACCGCGACGCCGACGGCAAGCACTATTTCAAGCTGGTCGACGCCGCCGGCCGCTTGCTCGCGCAAAGCACCGGCTACGAATCGCCGCACGACGCGGGCCGCGCCGTGGCGCGCCTCAAGCGGGAGGGCCTTGTGCCGGACGAGCCGCAACTCCAGCTCGCCGCGGGCGTCACCGCCGACCAGGTGGCCGCCGCCCTGCGCCAGTTCGCCGCCGATTGACCGAGGGAAGCTCGGCACAGGTCGCGACGCGCCTTGTTCAGAGCTTGCCAAGGCTCCCGGCGCCCCGATGTTCAGAGTTATGCTTTCTCATGACCGCTGAAAACAAAACCCAGAAACCGATGGTCCTGTACGTCATCGACGACCATCCGCTGATGCGCGAGGCGGTCGTGATGCTGTTGCGGCGGCTGCGGCCCGGCTCGACGGTCGTCGAACTGGAACGACTGGGCGGCATCGAGTCCGCCGTGCGCCAGAACGGCCAGCCGGACCTGATCTGCCTGGACCTGAAACTGCCGGACACCACCGGCACCTCCGGCATCCACGAGCTGAAGAAGCGCTTCCCCGAGACGCCGCTGGCGGTCCTCTCGGCCTCGCCGGCGGCCGACGCGGAGGAGGGCTGCATCGAGGCCGGCGCCGACATCTACATCGAGAAGTCAGCCGGCGCGCCAGGAGATCGCGCAGCGCGCTGCGGGCGCTGCTCAGCGCCGACGGCGGATTCGAGGAACTGGCGCCGAACGACAACAAGCTGTCCAAGCGGCAGAAGCAGCTGATCGTGATGCTCGACCGCGGCCTGTCGAACCGCGAGATCGCCGATGAACTCGGCATCAGCGAGCACACCGTGAAGGTCCACCTGTGGCGGCTGTTCCGGCGGCTGGGCGTCAAGAGCCGCACCCAGACGATCCACTACGCGCGCACTCACGGCATGCTGACCAACTGAGCCACGCTGGCGGCGGCGCGGTCGGCGGCCTGCCGCGCGTCGGTCGGCGCAAGGCGCAGCCGGAACACCGTGCCGCGGCCGGGGCGCGACGCCAGGTCGATCGGGTGGCCGAGGATGGCCGACAGCCGCGCCACGATGTACAGACCCAGCCCGAACCCGTCCTCGGTGCCGGCATGGGCCGGGCACCTTGTAGAACTCGCGGAAGATCTCGCGCTGGTGCACCGGCGCGATGCCGACGCCGGTGTCCCACACCTCGATGCGGCAGCCGCCGCTGCCGGCGCGCGAAGCGAGCAGCACGCCGCCGCGCTGCGGTGTACTTGACGGCGTTGGACAGCAGGTTGCCGACGATGCGGCGCAGCAGGATCGGGTCCGACAGCACCTTGCCCGGGCGTGGCGTGGACCCGGAAGTTCAGCCCCTTGGCCTGCGCCAGCGGCCGGTACTGCAGCTCCAGGTCGTGCAGCAGCTGCGCCAGGTCGACCGGCTCGATGTTCAGCTTGATCTTGCCGGAGTCCAGCCGCACCAGGTCGAACAACGAATCGAACAGCGCGTTGACCGCCTTGGTCGACTCCACGATCTTCGGCGCCAGCTGGTGCACCAGTTCGGGTTCGCTGCCGAGCCAGTCGGCGTACAGGCTCAGGGCGTGCACCGGCTGGCGGATGTCGTGCGCGGCGCTGGCGAGGAAGCGGTTCTTGATCTCCACGGCATCGAGCGCCGCCTGCGTCTGCCGCGTCAGCGATTCGATCAGCCGGCTGTTGCGGAACTGCAGTTCGAAGTTGCGCCGGTGCGTCATGTGCAGGCGCAGGGCCGCCTCGCGCAGCACCGCCCAGAAGATCAGCAGCAGCGCGATGATCCAGTAGTGGTAGTACGGGCCGCGGAACTGCAGCTCGACCCCGACGCGCCACAGGATCACGGCGAGCGCCGTGAGGGCCAGCGTGTCGAGATAGGCGCGCAGCGTGGCCAGGTGGGTCGACAGCGCGTTGATCGAGAACATCGCCAGGCCGGCCAGCAGGAGCCAGCAGATGAACTGGTCGGCCAGCGACGAACGATCGAAGTACAGGAGCGTCGAGGCGCCCCAGACCATCGCGCTCACCGGCCACAGGAAGCGGTACCGGGCGAAGAACGCCAGGTGTTCGGCCGAGCCGAGCGGCGCCACGTCGTGCAGGTACCGGCGCATCACCGCGAAGCGGACCACGGCGAGCGCCACAGCGCAGGCGGACCACAGCGCGAGGGCCGGCCAAGCGACGTCGTTCCACAACACGCCGACGATGATCGGAATCAGGAAGAGCCCCAGCAGCTGGCTGGTCCGCGCCGTGCGCAGCAGGCTGCGCACCAGTTCAGCTTCGACCCACTGGGCTTCCGCCGGTGTCGCGACGGCGGCGGGCAGATCGGGTTTCATTGCCCGGAGTCTAGGTCAGAGCTGGCGCGGGCCGCGGCCCGCGCGGCCCGTGGTCACTCCGATCCGCCCTCCTCGCCGGCGTCCGGTTCTTCACGCCCGCGTCCGGCGCGCGTCGGCGGCGCGCGGGCGCCGAGCCGCCGGGCGAGCGCGCGCAAGTCGCCGGCGGCGAGTGCCTGCAGGTGCTGGGCGAGGATGGTTTGCGCCAGCCCGCGAGTGGCTCCGGCAGGGGCTGCGCGCAGCGGCAGTTGCAGGCATTCCGCCACGTCGCGCGCGCCGACGCCCGCCGGGTCGAGCGCCTGCACCAGGCACAGCGCGATCAGGAGTTCCTCCGGCTGCGGCGGCGGGACGAGATCCAGCGGATCGGCGGCCTTCACGTGCGCGCAAACTCTGTGAATGCATTCGTGGCTTCTTGTCACGCCTGAACGCTTTTCGTGACACCGGCGCCGCGCTTGGCGCGGAATATCTGGCACCGTCCGGCCACGGGCACCGGCGCAGCGGTCAAAGGCAGAGCACGGCGCTCGCCTGGCGCGGAACCAATTGCCGCCAGAGCTGAACACGGCGCACGGCCGACGCGCCGCTGCCCTTACAAAAGGTTGCCTACCCGGCCGTCGGGCGTCCCGTCGGGGTACGCTCCGCTTTCTCTCGCGCCATGAGCCTGCTGCCACGTCTCAAAGCCCGGCTGGAGCGTGTCTGGCCGACCGCGTCGCTGCGAACGTACCTGTTCGCCGTGATGCTGCTGGCCACCCTGCCGATGGCGATTCTGATGAGCGTGCAGCGCTTTGCCGAAATCCGTGGGCAGCAGACCCGCGTCGAGGAGGAGTTGGCTGGCTCGGCGGACGCACTGGCAGCTTCGGTGGAGCGCCAGCTGCGGTCCTCGCTCGAAGGCCTGCAGGTGCTCGCGCAGTCGGAGTTGTTCCAGCAAGGCCGGATCGCCGCGCTCGGACGGCTGCTCCATGGCCGGCCTCGCGGCGATTGGGCCAGCGTCTTCCTGCTGGACCGCCAAGGGGCCGTGGTGCTCGATACCCGGGAACCGCGCGAGAAGGCCGGCTCCGAAGTGCTGCGCAGCCTGCACCGGCAGGTGCTGGACGGTGGTCCGGGCGTGTCTGGGCTGTCGGAGCCCGCGCCGGGGCAGCGCTGGACCGCCGTCGCCGTGCCCATCGTCCAGAACGGACAGCTGCGCTACGTCCTGGGCGCGCGCATGGACGAAAGCGTCTGGCAGTGGCTGAGCACCACCGCCCGCCGGCCGGGCGCTGCCAAGGCGGCGGTGTTCGACGCGCAGGGGCGGTTGCTCGGCGCCTCGACAGCGACCGTGCCGCGAGGGGCCGCCCTGCCGCGGGACGCGGCGGCTGAAATGACTCGCACTCCCGCGGGCAGGCACCGGTCCAGCGACATCGACGGCAGCGCCGTGTATGCCGCGTGGCGCACCAACCCGCTGTCGGGCTGGCTCGTCCGCGTTTCGGTACCCGCGGCCCCGATCGATGCCGCCGAGCGCCGTGCGATCGGCACCGCCCTCGCCACCAGCGGCGGCAGTCTCCTGCTCGGGCTGCTGCTGGCCGCCTTGGTCGCGCGGCGGGTGGCGCACCCGTTGCGGCAGCTCGCGGCCGACGGCGGCGCGGGACGGCCGGACCATGTGCCGGTGCGCGAGATCGCGGCACTGCGCGATGCGCTGCGAACCGCGCGCGCGCAGGACGCCGCCGCGCACGCGGCGCTGCAGGCCAAGGCGCAGGAATTCGAGGCGCTCTTCGCCGGCAGTCCGGTCGGGATGGCCTTCGCGCAGGACCCGGACTGCCGCGCCATCACGCACAACGCGGCCATGGACGCGTTGATCGGGGCACCCGGCTGCGCAGGGGCCGACGGCGTCCGCATGCTGCACCAGGGGCGCGAATTGACGCCGGCCGAGCAGCCGCTGCAGCGGGCGGCGGCGCTGGGAGAAACCATCACCGGCCTGGAACTGGAGCTGCCCGCCGAAGGACGGCCCTCGACCTTCGTCATCGCGCACGCCGTGCCCCTGCGCGACGAGCACGGGCGGCCTCGCGGCGCGCTCGCTGCGTTCGTCGACATCAGCGAGCGCAAGCACGCCGAGGAGCGCCTGCGGGCCAGCGACCGCCAGATCGCGCTGGCCCAGGAAGCGGGCCACGTCGGCTTCTTCCATTACCTCTTGGACGGCGACCGGCTGTCCTGGACCTTCGGCCAGTGCAAGCTGTTCGGGGTGGAGGCGTTGCCGGAGGGCAGGCTCGCCGACTGGCTGGGCCGCGTGGCCGAGGAGGACCGCGCGCGCGTCGAGCGCGAGTTCTGGACCGCCTGCGCCCTGCGCCGCGAGAAGGAAACGCTCAACTATGCGGTGCGGCGGCCGGACGGCAGCCTGCGCTGGCTGTCGAGCCGGGTGATGCTGCAGTACGACGCGAGCGGGCGGGCGGCGCGGCTGGTCGGCGTCACGCTGGACGTGACGGACCAGGCGGGCACGGACCGCGAGCGTGCCCTGCTCACCGAGCGCGCCGTGGCGGCACAGCGGCAGGCAGAAGCCGCCAGCCGCGCCAAGGACGAGTTCCTCACCATGCTCAGCCATGAACTGCGCAATCCGCTCAGCGCCATTTCGGCCGCCGTCGCCGTGCTGGACACGGCCCAGCCCGGCGGCGCCACGGCCGCCGAAGCGCGGCTGATCATCGCGCGCCAGACCCGCAACCTGGCCCACATGCTCAACGACCTGCTGGACGTCGGCCGCGTCATCGCCGGCAAGATCCTGCTCGCGCGGCAGCCGGTGAACGTCGCGGCGCTGGTGCAGCGGGTCGAGGAGACGCTGGCGCTCACCGGCGAGGCGGCCGCGCACCCGCTGCACCTGCGGTTGCGGCCGGTCTGGGTGGACTGTGACCCGGTTCGCATCGAGCAGGTGGTGACCAACCTCCTCACCAATGCGATCAAGTACACGCCGGCCGGCCGGCCGATCCGCGTCGGCGTCAGCCAGGAGGGCGAAACGGCCGTGCTCGAGGTGCAGGACGCGGGGCTGGGCATTCCGCCGGCCCTCCTGCCCCACGTGTTCGATTTGTTCGTGCAAGGGGACCGCGGCCTGGACCGGCGCGCCGGCGGACTGGGGATCGGCCTCACGCTGGTACGCCGGCTGACCGAACTCCACGGCGGCACCGTCGAAGTGCGCAGCTCGGACGAAGGCAGCCGGTTCACCATCCGCCTGCCCGCCATTGCGCCACCTGATCCGCACGAGGAAGGCAGCTTGCCTCCGGCACGCCCGCGCAACGTGCTGGTGGTGGAGGACAACGAGGACGTGCTCTCCGCGCTGCGTGCCAAGCTCGAGCTGGACGGTCACAGCGTCAGCACGGCCGTGGACGGCATCGAAGGCCTGCAGTGCCTGCTGCGGCTCAAGCCGGAGGTTTCCATCGTCGACATCGGCCTGCCCGGCCTCACCGGGTTCCAGTTGGCCCGCCACGCACGCGCGGCCGGGTATGCGGGCAGAATGATCGCGATGTCGGGCTACGGCGCGGAGCGCGATGCACGCGACGCCCTGATGGCCGGCTTCGATGCCTTTCTGGTCAAGCCGATCGACCGGATCCAGTTGCGAGCCAGTCTCGGTGCCGAATGAAAGGGTTCCTGACGCCGAGTTACAGCCGCGGGTCAGCCCGGCACCAATAATGAGCCACGGCCCGGCTGAGAGCCTGTGAATACATGCGAGCAGGCGAGCAGCCGCAGGAAGCAGAACATGGGACATGCACTCATCGTCGAGGACGACGCCGATTCCGCCCAGATGGTGGCGGCGCTGATCGGCAACGAAGGCTTTTCGGCAGCGACCGCCCCCTCGCTGCGCGACGCGCGCCGCCAGATCGCCATGCAGCAGCCGGACCTGCTGCTGCTCGACCTGAGGCTGCCCGACGGCAATGGCATGTCGCTGCTGGACGAGCACGAGCTGGTCGGCAAGTCCGAAGTGGTCCTGATGACCGGACACGCGAGCCTGGAGACTTCGATCCAGGCGCTGCGCTACGGCGCGGCCGACTACCTCATCAAGCCGGTCAGCGCCAAGCAGCTGCAGGGCATCCTGTCACGCGTGACGCGGCCGTCGGTCCTGCGCGCCGAGGCGGAGGAACTGGAGGAAGACCTGCAGCGCACCGGCCGCTTCGGCCACCTGGTGGGCCGGACCGAGCCGATGCAGCGCATCTACGAGCAGATCGCCCGCGTGGCGCGCACGTCGGTGACCGTGTTCGTCACGGGCGAGAGCGGCACCGGCAAGGAACTGGTCGCGCGCACCGTGCACGACCTGAGCCGCCGCCGCAACAAGCCGTTCCTGGCCGTCAATTGCGGCGCGATCTCGCCTCATCTCATCGAGAGCGAAATCTTCGGCCACGAGAAGGGCAGCTTCACCGGGGCGGAGCGGCAGCACCATGGCTTCTTCGAGCGAGCCCACGGCGGCACGCTGTTCCTGGACGAGATCACCGAAATGCCGCCGCCGCTGCAGGTGAAGCTGCTGCGCGTCCTGGAGACCGGCACGTTCATGCGCGTGGGCTCCACCGCGCCGCAGGAAACCGACGTCCGGGTGATCGCCGCGAGCAACCGCGACCCGGCACGGGCCGTCGCCGCCGGAGCCCTGCGCGAGGACCTGTTCTACCGCCTCAACGTGTTCCCGGTCGAGACGCCGCCGCTGCGCGAGCGGCGCGGCGACCTGCCGCTGCTGGTGGACCACTTCCTCAAGGAGATCGGCGCACGCGAAGGCGCTTTCAAGCGCGCGTCGGCGGCAGCGCTGGCCCGGCTGGCACAGTACCGGTGGCCCGGCAACGTGCGCGAGTTGCGCAACGTGCTGCAGCGCGCGTACGTGATGACCGCCGGCGCCGAGATCGGCGACCAGTGGCTGCCGCGCGACGTGCTGGTGGATCCGGTGCCCGGCATCGATGCCGGCACCTTGCAGGTGCCGGTGGGCACGCCGCTCGCGGCGGTCGAGCGCCAGTTGATCCTCGCGACGCTGCAACGCTACGGAAACCAGAAGGAGCGCACCGCCGCGGCGCTGGGCGTGAGCCTGAAAACCCTCTACAACCGGCTCAAGGAATACGGCTCCTGAAGAGCGCGGCGGGACGCCCCGGCCAAAGGCACCGACGCTCCCGGCCGTTACCGCAAGTTTTACCTGCCGAGCAAAATCCGCGGCCCGGCGGCCGTGCGCTCCAGAGGAAGCGCGGCCCGATCTTCACCGCGCGAAAGCAGGCACGGACCTTGCCAGTACCAGAACTCTCTTCGTCCTTCACTTCCCCTGGAAAGGTCCCCAATGTCCCTGCCAGACCCGAACCCCGCGCGCAACGACAACGACGGCAGCGCGCCGCGCCGCAGCCTGCGCGGTTTCGCCGCCATGGATCCGGAGCGCCAGCGCGAGATCGCCAGCCTCGGCGGTCGTGCCGCCCACCAGAGCGGCCATGCCCACGAATTCACCAGCGAGGAAGCGCGCGCTGCCGGGCGCAAGCGCCACGCGCGCAGCGGACGGACCGAGCAGCGTTGACGGTCGTGGGCCGGCGCCGGCGGCCGTAGGAAACGTCGCGCCGGCGCTGGTCCCCGCCACTGACAGGCGGGCTGCGGCCAGCACCTTAGGATGCGTCACGTCCCCGCCAGGAGTGTCCGATGCATCACCAGACCGCCGCCCACGCGGCCAGCACCGAGTCCCGCGCCCGCGACAAGCTCGCGCTCACGCAGGCCTGCAGCGCACTGTGGGTCGCCACGCTGTCGCTCATGACGGCGTTCATGCAGACCGCCGCGCCGGCGCACCGCTACCTGATCGCGCGCAAGATCGCCAGGAACCTGGCGATGCTGCGCCAGGAAGAAGCGGTGTTCAGCCCCGAGTGCCGGCTGATCTTCGACAACCTCGCACAGCGCTGGTCGGCCAAGGCGGACCGGCTCGCGCCTGCGCAGGGGCGGCCGCGCGATGGCACGGGCCTCTGGCAGGCCGCACTGGCAAAGCTGCACTGACGCCGCCGAACATGGGGGCCGGCCTCCATGGCGGCCTGACGTCGTCCGTTGCGGGACGCGCTCGCGCGCTCCACCGAGTGGGTGGCGGCGCAGGGCCGTGGGGACCTGCGTCCAGGCGGCCACCGGACACACCGACCCGTCGTACGACGCTGCCTTCATGCGCATGTGGCGCGAGCATTGCACCATCGTCCAGGCGGCGGAGCGGCAACTGCTCGCCCAGGCGCGCCCCAGCCGGACCGCTGTGCCAGCACACCCTCCCCGCCTGAGTTCGCCCCCGACCGCGCCCGGCCTGCCGGCTACACGACCTCGGGCACTGCAGCCTGTAGGACGTCGCCGCGTCCTGCACAGCACGGCTGCGCGGCGAGGCCGCCGGACGATGCCTGCCCCGCATAATCGGCTTCGTTTCACACCGGACCACCAGCCTGTGCTCAGCCCCTTGCGAGCGGTCGACAACACTGACGGCCGATTCCAGTTGCTCGTCGAAGCCGTCGTCGACTACGGCATATTCATGCTCGACCCGGCGGGACACGTCGTGTCCTGGAACTCGGGCGCGGAAAAACTCAAGGGCTACACGCGCGACGAGGTGCTGGGGCAGCATTTCTCGCTGTTCTACCCGCCCGAGGTGGTCGCCGCCGGCTGGCCCGAGGAGGAATTGCGCCATGCCGCCGAGCGCGGCCGGTTCGAAGACGAAGGCTGGCGGGTGCGCAAGGACGGCACCCGCTTCTGGGCCAACGTGGTCATCACCGCCCTGCGCGACGGCGGCGGCGGCCTGACGGGCTTCGCCAAGATCACGCGCGACCTGACCGAGCGGCGCGAGCATGAGCACGCCCTGCGGCAGAGCGAGGCCCGCTTCCGGCTGCTGGTCGACAGCGTGCGCGACTACGCCATCTTCATGCTCGACGTGAACGGCAATGTCCGCAGCTGGAATGCGGGCGCACAGGCCCTGAAGGGCTACACGACCGAGGAGATCATCGGCCGGCACTTCAGCGCCTTCTACGCGCCCGAGGACCAGGCGAGCGGCAAGCCGGCGGCCGGACTGGCCGCGGCGCGCCAGCACGGGCGCACCGAGCAGGAAGGCTGGCGGATGCGCAAGGACGGCTCGCTGTTCTGGGCCAACGTGGTGGTCACCGCGATGCGCGACGAGCGCGATGAGCTGATCGGCTTCGCCAAGGTCACGCGCGACATGACGGACCGGCGCCGGCTCGAGGAACTCGAGCGTTCCAGCCGGATGATGAGCCAGTTCCTCGCGATGCTCGCGCACGAGCTGCGCAATCCGCTGGCGCCGATGCGCAACGCCGTCACCCTCATGCAGCTGGAACCCACCGCCAGCCCGGCGCTGCGGAATGCGCGCGACATCCTCGATCGCCAGCTGACGCACGTGACCCGGCTGGTCGACGACCTGCTCGACATCGGCCGGCTCACCACCGGCAAGATCCGGTTGCAACGCGAGGACGTCAGCGTCGCCGACCTCGTCGCCCGCGCCGTCGAAACCGCGCGTCCGCTGATCGAGGCGCGCCGCCACACCTTGTCGATCGAACTGCCGCCGCAACCGGTCCACGTCGAGGCCGACCCCACGCGGCTGTCGCAGATCATGCAGAACCTGCTGGTGAACGCGGCCAAGTACACGCCGGAGGGCGGCCGGGTGACGGTGAAGGCGCACTCGGCCGATGGCTTCGTGACCATCTCGGTCTCGGACAATGGGCGCGGCATCGCCCATGGCGACCTGCAGCGCATCTTCGAGCTGTTCGCGCAGGGCGACAACGGCACGCCCAACGACAGCGGCCTGGGGGTGGGACTCACGCTGGCCCGTTCGCTCGCCGAGATGCACGGCGGCCGCCTGGACGCCGAAAGCGCGGGCCCGGGCCAGGGCAGCACGTTCCTGCTGCGGCTGCCGCTCGGACCGCGGCAGGAAGAGCCGACGGCCGAGACACAGTCGGCGTTCAAGGTGCTGGTGGTCGACGACAACCGCGACTCCGCCGACAGTGCCTGCGCCATCATCCGCCTGCTCGGGTGCGACGCCGAGTGCGCCTACGACGGCCCAAGCGCCCTCGCCACCGCGGCGCGGTGGCAGCCCGAACTGGTGCTGCTGGACCTGGCGATGCCGGGGCTGGACGGCTACAAGACGCTCGGCCGGCTGCGCACCCTGCCGGGGCTGGACCGCGCCCACGTCGTGGCCATGACCGGCTATGGCAGCCGGGAAGACCGGCAGCGCACCACGGACGCCGGGTTCGACGGGCACCTCACCAAGCCGGTGGAACTCGACGCGCTCACCCGGCTGATCGACTCGGTGCGCCAGCGCGAGGCGCAAGGCAGGCCACTCGCGTCGTGAAAAAGCCCCGGGCCAGCGGATGGCGCGGGGCTGGTGTTGGCGGAGAGGGTCGGATTCGAACCGACGGTACGTTTGCACGTACACCGGATTTCGAGTCCGGCGCATTCGACCACTCTGCCACCTCTCCAGGTGTTCGGGTTCGCGTGGTGCGAAGCCCGGTATTCTAGCCGACGGCGGCCGCGAGTTTGGTCAGGCCGCCCAGATAGGGCCGCAGGACTTCGGGAACGGTGACCGAGCCGTCGGCGTTCTGGCCGTTCTCGAGCACCGCGACCAGCGTGCGGCCCACCGCCAGCCCCGAACCGTTGAGCGTATGCACCCATTCGGTCTTGCCCTGCGCCGTGCGGAAGCGCGCCTGCAGGCGCCGCGCCTGGAACGCCTCGCAGTTGGAGACGGAACTGATCTCGCGATAGGTGTCCTGCGCCGGCAGCCAGACCTCCAGGTCGTGGGTCCTCGCCGCGCCGAATCCCATGTCGCCGGTGGACAGCAGCATGACGCGGTACGGCAGCCCCAGTTGCTGCAGGATCGCCTCGGCGTGGACTGTCATCTCCTCCAGCGCCGCGTAGCTGCGCTCGGGATGGACGATCTGCACCATCTCCACCTTGTCGAACTGGTGCTGGCGGATCATGCCGCGCGTGTCGCGGCCCGCGCTGCCCGCCTCCGAGCGGAAGCACGGCGTGTGCGCCGTCAGCCTGATCGGCAGTTGCTCGGGCGCCAGGATCTCGCCGCGCACGAAATTCGTGAGCGGCACCTCGCTGGTGGGGATCAGGTACAGCGGCGCGTCCTCGCCCTCCTGCCCACCCTTCTTCGCGGCGAACAGGTCGGCCTCGAACTTGGGCAGCTGGCCGGTGCCCTGCATCGATTCGGCATTGACGATGTACGGCGTGTAGCACTCGGTGTAGCCGTGCTGCTGGGTCTGCACGTCGAGCATGAATTGCGCGAGCGCGCGGTGCAGGCGGGCGATCTGGCCTTTCATCACGGTGAAGCGCGAGCCGCTGAGCTTGACGCCCAGTTCGAAGTCCAGGCCCAGCGGCGTGCCGAGGTCGACGTGGTCGCGCGGCGTGAAGTCGAAGCGGCGCGGCGTGCCCCAGCGCCGCAGTTCCTGGTTGGCGTGTTCGTCGGCGCCGACCGGCACGCTCTCGTGCGGCAAGTTGGGGACGGCGAGCAGCAGCGCCTGCAGCTCGGGCTGGATCTGCTCCAGGCGCGCGACGCAGCGGTCGAGCTCGTCCTTCAGCGCCGCGACCTGGGCCATGACCTCCTCGACCGGCTCGCCCCTGGCCTTGCGTTGCCCGATCTGTTTGGACAGCTGGTTGCGCTGCGCCTGCAGTTGCTCGGTGCGGGTCTGGATGGCCTTGCGTTCCGCTTCCAGCGCCATGAAGGCGTCCACCTGGAGGAACGGTTGCGGTTTCTTGCGCGACTCGAGGCGGCCGACGACCGACGCCAGGTCCTTGCGCAACAGGGTGATATCGAGCATCCGGGGATTCTAGTGGGAGCCCCGCGCCGCGCCCCTCACGCCAAGGTGGCCGGATCCAGGTTGGCGCCGCACAGCACCAGGCAGACCTTCTCGTCCGCCGCCGGACGGTAGGCGCCCGTCTGCAGCGCCGCCAGGCCGAGCGCCGCGGCCGGTTCCACGGCCAGCTTGAAGTCCTTCCACAGCGTGAGCTGCGCCTCGCGGATCGCCGCATCGGGCAGCAGCAGCGAGTCCCCCACGTGCTCCTGCGTCACTTCCCAGGCGATCGTGCCGATGCGCCGTGCGCCCAGCGAGTCCGCCGCGACGCCGCTCACCGCGACGTCGACGCGGCGAGCCGGCCTGTCGCGCGGCGTGCAGCGTCGGCGCGAGTTCCGGCTCCAGGGCGACCACGCGCGTCGCGCGCTCGAACCACGACGCGATGCCGGCGATCAGGCCGCCGCCGCCGACGCTGACCAGCACGCTGCCCGGCCGGCCGCCGTCCTGCTCGATCTCGCGCGCCAGCGTGCCGGCGCCGGCCACCACCTCGGGCTGGTCGTACGCGTGCGTGACCAGTGCGCCGGTCTTTCGCTGGCGCTCGACCGATGCTTCCAGCGCCTGCGCATAGGCCTCGCCGCCGACCACCACCTGGGCGCCGAGTTCGCGCAGCTTGGCCTGCTTGGCCGGGCTGCAGACGGTGGGGACGAACACTTCGCAGCGCGCGCCCAGGCGGCGCGCGGCGGCCGCCGTGGAGATGCCCGCGTTGCCGCCCGACGCGACGATGACGCCGCTCGCCGGGATCGGATTGGCAAGCAGCCGATTGAGCATGCCGCGCGCCTTGAAGCTGCCGCTCACCTGCAGGTGTTCCAGCTTCAGCCAGACTTCGGCACAGGCGACGCCGAACGCCGCGCCGGACAGTTTCCACAAGGGCGTGCGGCGCAGGAACGCGCCGTCGTGCGGCGCGCAGCGGGCGGCCGCCGCCTCGATGTCGCGGCGGCTCACAGCTTGAGGCCCTTGGGCAGCGGGAACTTGACGGCTTCCTCCACGCCCTCCATCCGCCGCACGGCGATGGCGCCGAAGTCGCGGATGCGGGCGATCACCTCCTGCACCAGCACCTCGGGGGCCGAGGCGCCCGCGGTGATGCCGACCCGGGCGCGCCCCTCGAGCCATTCGGGACGCAGCTCGCCGGCGTTGTCGACCATGTAGCTGGGAACGCCCAGTTTGCGGGCGAGCTCGGCGAGGCGGTTGCTGTTGGAACTGGTGGGGCTGCCCACCACCAGCACCACGTCGACCTGGGGCGACATCATCTTCACCGCGTCCTGCCGGTTCTGCGTGGCATAGCAGATGTCCTGCTGCTTGGGCTGGCGCACGCTCGGAAAGCGCCTTTGCACCGCCGCCGTGATCTCGGCCGCGTCGTCCACCGACAGCGTGGTCTGCGTCACCACGGCGAGCTTGTCGGTCTGCGACGGCTGGATGCGCGCGACGTCGGCCACGTCCTCCACCAGGTGGATGCCGCCATCGAGCTGGCCCATCGTGCCTTCCACCTCCGGGTGGCCCTTGTGGCCGATCATGATGAACTCGTAGCCTTCGCGCGCCAGCTTGGCCACCTCCACGTGGACCTTGGTCACCAGCGGGCAGGTGGCGTCGAAGATCGAAAAGCCGCGCGCCCGGGCCTCGGCCTGCACCGCGCGGCTGACGCCGTGGGCCGAGAAGATCAGCGTGGCGCCCGGCGGCACCTCGGAGAGCTCGTCGACGAAGATCGCGCCCTTGGCCTTGAGGTCGTTGACCACGAACGTGTTGTGCACGATCTCGTGGCGCACGTAGATCGGCGGACCGAACTTCTTCAGCGCCCGCTCCACGATCTCGATCGCCCGGTCCACGCCGGCGCAGAACCCGCGCGGCTCGGCGAGCAGGACGTCGAGCTGCTTGATGTCCTGGCTCATAGCACCCCGATCACGTGCACTTCGAAGGTCACCGGCTGGCCGGCGAGCGGATGGTTGAAGTCCAGCAGCACGGCGCCGTCCTCGCCGGCGCGCACCTCCACGACAGCCCCGGCGTAGCGCCCCTGGCCGTCGGGCGTCGCAAACTGCACCACTTCGCCGGTCTCGTACTCCTCGCCCGGCTCGCTCTGCGCCTGCAGGAGCTTGCGCGACACCCACTGCAGCAGGCCGGGATTGCGCTCGCCGAAGGCTTCGCCGGCGGCCAGCTCGAAGGTCGCACGCGTGCCTTCCTGGAGCCCCAGCAGCCGCTGTTCAACCGCCGGAGCGATCTCTCCGTTGCCGAGCGTCAGCGTGGCCGGCGGCCCGCCGAAGGTGTCGACGACGTCGCCTCGCGGCCCGGACAGCCGGTAATGCAGCGTGAGAAAGGAGCCCGGCTGAACCCGGTGCGCAGTGCTGGCCATGGAAGTCCCGATAAACTGGGCTCCATTGTAGAAAGCCGCCCCGCCGCACCGGCCGCAGTGCCGCCATACCCATAGCCGACGGCGGGCGCCGATGCGCCACCACCATGCCGATGAAAGACCTTCCTGCCGACGCGCGCCCGCGCGAGAAGCTGCTGGCGCGCGGCCCCGGCGCCTTGAGCGACACCGAGCTGCTGGCGCTGCTGCTGCGCACCGGCACGCCGGGCCGCGGCGTGCTGCAGATGGCGCACGAGCTGCTGGCGCCACCGGTCGATGGCGGTTTCGGCGGGATCTGCCGGCCTGCTCAACGCGCAGCTCGACGACCTGAAGCACGTCAAGGGCATGGGCGGCGACGCGAAGCGCGCCGAACTGGCCGCCGTCCTGGAACTGGCACGCCGGGCCGTGGCGCAGCAGTTGCAGCAGCGCGAGATCTTCAGCTCGCCCGGGGCCGTGAAGCACTACCTGCAGCTCACGCTGGCCGGGCGGCCGCACGAGGTGTTCGCCGTGCTGTTCCTCGACGCCCAGAACCGGCTGGTCGCGCTGGAGGAGCTGTTCCGCGGCACGCTGACGCAGACCAGCGTCTATCCGCGCGAGGTGGTGCAGCAGGCACTGCACCACCGCGCCGCGGCGGTGGTGCTGGCGCACAACCACCCGAGCGGGACCGTCCAGCCTTCACGCGCGGACGAAGCGCTCACCCAGACCCTGAAGGCGGCGCTGGCGCTGGTCGACGTGCGCGTGCTCGACCACGTCATCGTGGCGCCCGGGGGGGCCTTGTCGATGGCCGAACACGGCCTGATCTGAAAGCGGCGATGAAGTTGAAATCGCTCAAGGACCTGCAGCACATCCAGCAGAAACTGGTGGAGCAGCAGAAGGTCGCGGCCGCGCAGGAAGCGGCCCGCCAGGAAGCCGAGCGGCGCGCGCATGCCGAGCGAACGCTGTTCATCCGCGCCGCGGGCCACGTGCAGCCGATCCGCCGCCACGGGCGCGTGGACCTCGCGCCCGACCAGCCCGCGCCGCTGCCGGTGCAGCAGCAGCTGGATGACCAACGGGTGCTGCAGGAAGCGATCAGCGACGAATTCGACGCCGCCACGTTGCTGGACATCGACGACGCGCTCAGTTTCCGGCGGCCGGGCGTGGGGACCGACGTCACGCGCAAGCTGCGCAAGGGTGAATGGAGCATCCAGGGCGAGATCGACCTGCACGGGCTGCGCCGCGAGGACGCGCGCGAGGCGCTGGCCGGCTTCATCCGCGAGGCGCACCGGCGCGGCTGGCGCTGCGTGCGCGTGGTGCACGGCAAGGGACTGGGTTCGCCCGGCAAGACCCCGGTGCTCAAAGGCAAGGTGCAGGGCTGGCTGGTCCAGAAGAACGAGGTGATGGCGTTCGTGCAGGCGCGCGGCGACGAAGGCGGCGCGGGTGCGCTGGTCGTGCTGCTCAAGCCGAGCCCGGTGGCGCCGGTGCGGGGGTGAACAGTGAACAGCCGGACCCAAATTCAAGTTCAAACCCAACAGCCGAACGCGGAGGGCGCAGAAGTTCGCAGAGGACGCAGAAAAGAAGAAGGAAGGATGGAGAAGCAACTCCCATCCTTCCTTCTCTCCTTGGATTCTTCTGCGACTTCTGCGTCTCTTTTGCGTCCTCTGCGTTCGGCTGTTGGGTTACCGGGGTCAGAACCCGATCGCCAGCAGCTTCCAGGCGGCGATCACGGTGATCAGGAACGCCCCGCCGTAGCACACCAGCTTGGCGACGAACCCGGTCGGGATGCCCAGGTCGTGCAGGCTGTGGTAGATCCGGTGCATCGCGTGGTAGGCGAACAGCCAGATCAGCACGAACAACAGACCCTTGCCGAACCAGTGCTGCGAGAAGGCCAGCACGCGTTCGTAGGACAACAGGTTCTGCCCGTACGGCCAGCCCAGCGGCGCCGCGATGCCGGTGACGAACACCAGCGCGGTGCCGAACAGCGCCGACAGCATGCCGCCGCCGCCGAACATCAGCCAGAAGATCGGCGCCCTGGAGCGCTTGAAGTCCGCGTTCATGCCCGCACCCCCCACACCAGCGCCAGCACCAGCACCGTCGCGACGATCGTCACGATGTAGCCGGTACGGGTGATGGTCGAGCCCTCGACCCGATGCCCACCCATGAACAGGAGCGGCATGGTCTTGGGCATGATGTCGAACCAGCTCTTGGCGTGCACGATCATCGACACCAGCAGCACCAGGTGCAGCAGGATCGAGCCGGGCGTCTTCAGCGCGGCGAGCCAGCCGTTGAAGGCGGCCTCGCCCTGCGACAGCCGCACCACGCCGACCATCAGGATGATCGCGTAGACCAGCACCGCCACCGCCGTCACCTCGCGGATCATGTACTTGACGAAGAACGGATCGCGCCGCCACCAGCCCTGCATCGGGCGGACATAGCCCCTGCGCAACGTGGCCCTGTCGGTTCATGTCGTAGCTCCCTTTCGGAGACAGGAATCGGAGGAAGAAGTCCTTGGCGCTGTTCACCTTGTTCTGGTTCACCGCGTTGGCCGGGATCGACGTGCTTGGGGCACACCTCGGAGCAGTAGCCCACCGCGGTGCAGCCCCAGACGCCCTCTTCCGTGTTCACGATCTTCATGCGCTCGGCGCGGCCGCCGTCGCGCGAGTCCGCGTTGTAGCGGTGCAGCAGCGCCAGCACGCCCGGGCCGGTGAAGTCCGGGTTGAGCCCGAACTGCGGGCAGGCCGCGTAGCACAGCATGCAGTTGATGCACGAGCTGAACTGCTCGAACTGCTCCAGCTGCTGCGGGCGTCTGCAGGTACTCGCCCTGGGACAGCTTGCGCGGTTCCTTCGGGATGATGTACGGCTTGATGCCTTCGAGCTTCTTGACGAACTCGCCGACGCCACGACCAGGTCGCGCTCGATCGGGAAATGCGCCAGCGCCTCGACCCGCACCGGGCCGGGCAGCAGGTCGCGCAGGAAGGTCGGAGCACGACAGCATCGGCTTGCCGTTGATCATCATCCCGCAGCTGCCGCAGATGGCCATGCGGCACGACCAGCGGAAGGTCAGCGAGCCGTCGAGTTCGTCCTTGATGTACTGCAGGCCCTGCAGCACCGACATGTCGTTCGTGAACGGCACGTAGTAGCTCTGCCAGACCGGCTTGTCCTCCTCCTCGGGCCGGTAGCGCAGCACCTGGATTTCGATTCGTCTGGGCGTCAGGCATGGGCGGCCTCCTTGGCCTTGCGGTCGGCTTCCTCGCCGGCGGCGCCGTAGGCGCGCGTGCCCGGCTGCGAGCTGGTGATCTTCACCGGGCCGTAGTCGATGCGCGGCGCAGCGTCCGCGCCCGGTAGTAGCGCCAGCGAGTGCTTCAGGAAGTTGGCGTCGTCGCGCTGCTCGTAGCCGTCGAGCCGCTGGTGCGAGCCGCGCGACTCGCGTGCGGTTGAGCGCCGAGTGCGCCATCGCCTGCGCCACGTCCAGCAGGTAGCCCAGCTCGATCGCCAGCAGCCACTCGGTGTTCCAGCCCTTGGAGTTGTCGTCCAGCTGGATGTTCTTGTAGCGCTGCTTCAGCTCGGCGAGCTTGTCGCAGGTGGCCTGCATGGTCTCGGCGTGCGGTAGATGCCGCAGCCGTCCTCCATGCTCTTGGCCATCTCGTTGCGGATGGTGGCCAGGCGCTCCGTGCCTTCCATGCGCGTGACGATGCCGGCAGCACGGGCCTGCGCGTCCAGCGCGAGCTTCATGATCTTGTCGGTGTTGGCGTGCGGCGTGCTCTTGGCGAATGCCGCCGCCTCGACGCCGGCCACCTTGCCGAATACCAGCAGTTCCGTCAGCGAATTCGAGCCGAGCCGGTTGGCGCCGTGGATGCCGACGCTGGAGCACTCGCCGGCGGAGTACAGGCCCGGCCAGCGGCGCCGCGGTCGCGCCGTCGGCCGCGATGCCGCCCATGGTGTAGTGCACGGCCGGCAGCACCGGAATGCACTGCTTGGCCGGATCGACGCCGAGGTATTCGACGGCCAGTTCGTAGATCTGCGGCAGGCGCTCGCGCAGCATCTTCTCGCCCAGGTGGCGCAGGTCGAGGTGCACGTACGAGCCCCAGCGCGGATCGGACAGCGTGCGGCCCTTCTGCTTTTCGTGCCAGAACGCCTGGCTCAGGCGGTCGCGCGGGCCCAGCTCCATGAACTTGTTGCGCGGCTTGTCCTCGGCCGGGCCCAGGCCGTAGTCCTGCAGGTAGCGGTAGCCGTCCTTGTTCAGCAGGAAGCCGCCTTCGCCGCGGCAGGCCTCGGTGAACAGCAGGCCGGTGACGGGCATGCAGGTCGGGTGGTACTGCATGAACTCCATGTCGCGCAGCGGCACGCCGTGGCGGTAGGCCAGCGCCATGCCGTCGCCGGTGACGATGCCGCCGTTGG
Source organism: uncultured beta proteobacterium (assembly GCA_963708655.1). Classification (GTDB taxonomy): domain Bacteria; phylum Pseudomonadota; class Gammaproteobacteria; order Burkholderiales; family Burkholderiaceae_C; genus Ramlibacter. Next base: position 14,998 of record CAVPTY010000046.1, on the reverse strand, counting down.
TGTTCTCGCGGAACACGCGGCCGGCGCCGCCGGTGGCGATGATCACCGACTTGGCCTGGATCAGGCGGAACTCGCCGGTGGCGATCTCGATCGCGACGCACGCCCTGCACGCGGCCCTCGTCGACCACCAGGTCGCAGGCAGAAGTGCTCGTCGAAGCGCCGGATCGAGGGGTACTTGATCGACGTCTGGAACAGCGTGTGCAGCATGTGGAAGCCGGTCTTGTCGGCGGCGAACCACGTGCGTTCGATCTTCATGCCGCCGAAGGCGCGCACGTTGGCGTGGCCGTCGGCCTTGCGGCTCCACGGGCAGCCCCAGTGCTCCATCTGCACCATTTCCTCGTGCGCCTGGCCCACGAAGTACTCCACCACGTCCTGTTCGCACAGCCAGTCGCCGCCGGCGACGGTGTCGTGGAAGTGCGCCTCCAGGCTGTCGTGCGCCTGGGTCACCGCCGCCGCGCCGCCCTCCGCCGCCACGGTGTGGCTGCGCATCGGGTAGACCTTGGAGATCAGCGCGATGCTGAGGGTGGGGTCGGCCTCGGCGACGGCGATCGCCGCTCGCAAGCCGGCGCCGCCGGCGCCGACGATCGCGACATCTGCCTTGAATGTTTCCATATCGGCCTCAACGGACCAGGACCAGTTTCTGGTACAGCCCGCCGTAATAGGTTTGTTTGGTGATGGACGCCGGCAGTCAGATGCGCGGGCAGGAACGCCTGCACCTCGTTCTCCCACAGGTCCATCGCATAGGGTTCGAGCTTGCGGAACACACCCGTCATCAGCAGGCGCAGCGGGTGCCAGCGCACCGGCAGGTGGTAGTCGACAATCACGATCCTGCCGCCCGGGCGCACCACCCGCATGGCTTCCGCCAGCGTGGCGCGGCGCACCGCCTCGGGCTGCTCGTGCAGGAGGAAGAAGAGCAGCACCTGGTCGTAGGACGCGTCGGGACAGGCCAGCGCGGAGGAGTCGCCCTGCAGCAGCACGATGCGCTCGTCCGCCGGCAGCTTGGCCGCCAGGTTCTTCAGCTGCACCGGCAGGATGTCCACCACGTCCAGGCTGGCGCCGGGCGCCAGGCGCCGCGCGAGGCGCGGCGTCAGGTTGCCGTAGACGCAGGCCAGCTGCAGCGTCTGCCCGGTCACCGTCTCGCCCAGCGCGTCGAGGGCCGCCTCGCGCAGCCGCCCGTAATTGCCGAAGAGGATGAGGTTGACCAGCCATTCACGCTCGAACACGTGGACGGCCTTCGGATGGACATACGCCCACCAGTAGACCTGTTCCAGGTACTTCGGAATGGGCAGTGTTCGAGCTGGAGCCGGCGCCGGAACTGCGAATCCGGTGTCGGCGACTGCAGGCGGCGGCATGAATCGTCGCGTCCGGTGGGCGATCGGGCGCCTACTGCGCGAGGATGAACTTGATCAGGTTCGGCAACTGGCCCTTGTCCTTGACGACCTTGTGCTCCTCTTCGCTGCCGTCGTCCATCTTGACCTTCGGGCCCTTGGTCAGGAACTCGGTCAGCTTGGCCTCGGCGTCGGCCTTGCCCTTGTACTTGGCGGCGACCTTCTGGTAGGCCGGGCCCTTCTTGGACTTGTCGATGGCATGGCACTTGGTGCAGCCGTCGGCCTTCAGGACCTTGGTGGCGGCATCCGCGTCCTGCGCGACGGCGGGCAGCGAGAACGCCACGGCGGCGACTGCGGTGGAAAGGAGGGGGAGGACTTTCACTTGTTGGGCTCCTGTAGTGAAGGTTGAGACTGTCCTTGCGACGAAAGAATGGTGCTCCCCAGGGCATTCAGGGGCGTTGACAAAGGTCAACCGCTGCGGGAAAGCCGGGCAAGGTGGCGGCGTCCCTGTATGCCGGCGAGATCGCTGCACGCGCAACACCGGATACGCGAACGCCAGCCACTTCGCACGTCACACACGCTGCGCCAAAGCGGCTCACCCGCTATTGCCAACGGCGTGTATACGTCAGGCCCAGGAAACTGACCTTCTGCAGCGTCTTGTAGTTCAGCGTCGAGCCGTCGGAATACACGAACGGCACGCCATTGTAGTTCCAGGCCCAGTCGGTCCAGCGCGACCGCTGGTGGCCGACGTCCAGCCGCACCGCCGACTGCTTGTCGATGGCGTACTTGGCGAACAGGCGCAACTGCGTCTGGCGGAACGTGACCTCGGGCAGGCCCCCGGTCGCAGCCAGCAGCGCGGCGCTGCCCAGGTCGGCGCTCGCATCCAGCGTCTGGCCATACTTGCTGCGGTCCTGCAGCCAGCTGAGGTTGCCGCCCACCTCCACCTTCCGGATGGTGCCGGTGACGCCGACGCCGAACATGGTCGCCGTGTTGTCCAGCGCGAGGAAGGCACCGCCGGGGCGGACCTGGTCGAGCTCCTGGCGCCCGCGCGAGACGAACCCGTTCACGTTCCAGGTGTCGTTGACCGCGTAAGTGGCATCCAGGTCGATCTGGTCCATGTCCGAGCGGCGCACACCATAGGCGCTGGGCGTGTCGTAGCGGTCACGGCCGAATTCGGCGCCGGCCTGCAGCGACAGGGCCTCGGCCGGTTGCCAGTCGGCGCTGACGCGCACCTTCTCGCGCCGCCGGTCCGCCAGGTTCACCGGGAACACGCCGTTCTGGAAGAACAGCACCGACCCCGGATCGGCCTCCTCCGTCACGCCGCGGCCACCGACGTCGCGCAGCCAGTGCGACCCGTCGCGCCGGCTGCTTTCCAGCGCCACGGCGCCGCTCAGCGTCTCCGTCATGCGGCGGCGCAGTTCGGCCTTGAGGCCGGTTTCCTCGGTCTTCAGACGCAGCGCGGTGATCCCGGAAGTGGCGCTGGTTTCGGTGAAGGTACGTCGGTCGACCTGGTTGAACGTGCCGGTCAGCGTGCCCTTGGTCTGCGGCGTGAACTGGTAGCCGGCAGCGAGCTGCCCGCGCAGCGTCGACAACGGGTACTGGCGGTTGGTGAAACCGTTGGTGAAGCTCCCGGCGCCGACCAGCCCGTACGGCGCCAGCGGCGTGCTGTCGTCGCGGTACTCGTAGCGCAGGCTGCCGTTCACCGACAGCTTGGGCAGCGGACGCGAACTGACGCCCACCTGTGCCAGCGTGGTGGACATCTTGCCCCCCAGGTCACCGATGCCAGCCGGTGCCGCGGTGAACCCCGCGGCAGCGAAGTTCTGGTGCTGCGTGGCGCGGGAGTAGGCCAGCTTGAAATTGGCGCGCGTGGTCCGCGAGAACGCATAGGACCCCGTCAGATCGACCTGGTGCGCCTGGTTGTCGGGCGGCAGGGCCACCGACTGGTTCAGCACGCCTTGCAGGCCCGTCGTGACGGGCAGGAGCGCGCCGAGCGGGTTGTACAGGCTGCCGGAGGCGCTGGGCACGAGGGCCTCAAGGCTGTTGCGGTAGAACGAGCCGTAGTAGCCCAGGGAGAGGCTGAACCTTTGGTCCGCGTACGTGAGACGCGCTTCCGCCTGGCTGTGGTTGGCGTCGATCGGCTCGGGCAGCATCAGCACGGCCGAGCCCACCTCGGCGCTGGTCGTGCCGCGGCAACCCGGCGCAACGAACGTCGGGCATGCCATGCCGATGCCGAACAGGCGTCCACCCTCCTTGTTCTCCGTCGAGAGGCTGGCATCGAACTGCAGGCGATCCGAGATCACCTTTTGGAAACCGAGGCCCAGGCTGGTGCGCTTGATCTTGAGATCGACGTCGCCGCCCGTGCCAGGCCCGCCGGGCAGCGGGACCACTCGCGGCGCGAACGAGCCGGCGTCCACCAGGCCGGTGTTGGGGATGAACGGGTCGTACCGCCGCAGTTCGCCATAGCGTGCGGAGACCGACCAGTCGCCTTGCCGCTTCCAGAGCACGTCGAATTCGCGATTGCCGGTCAGCAGGTCGCTGCCGGAGAAGCGCGCGAGCGTGCCGGTCTTGTCGTTGCGGCGGTAGTAGTCGAGACCGAGGATGCCCAAGACGCTGCTGCCTGGACGCAGGCCGCTGTACTGGTCGAACAGCGAGCGGTCGCCACGGCCGTCGGTGATGAGGCCGGCGCCGAGGCTGACGGAGCCTTCGACCACCTGCGCCTGCTCCTTGTCCTGCGCGCCGGCCGAACCGAAGGCCGCCAGCAACGCGAGGGTCAGGAGCGTGGGACGGGCCCGGAGGGTGGGGACGAGAATTTTCGTGCTCATGCTCGGCCTCAGCGGAAAAAGAGCCGCGGCGTCGGATTGGTCGCCGAGGGGTTGTTCGTGCCGTGCACCTGCGTGTGGCAGTTCATGCAACTGCGTCCCTGCCACATGTTGACCACGTTCTTGCCGTTGCTCGTCCCGCCGATCGCGGACGAGAGCTGGCCGGGCGCCGCCGGCGGGAACACCCCGGGCTGGCCCCCCACGGCGCCGACGCCGCCCGCCACGTGGGGCGTGTGGCACTGCTGGCACAGGATCGGCGCGCGTGCCTTCAACATGCCTTGCACGGTGCTGCCGTGCGGGTTGTGGCAGATGGCACAGTCCTCGTTGACCGGCTCGTGGCCGAAGACGAACGGCCCGCGCTTCTCGGCGTGGCAGGTGTAGCAGGTGGCGTTGATGCTGTCGCGCTTGGCGAGCTTCGGCCCGGCGGAGCCGTGCACGTTGTGGCAGTCGGAACAAGTCATCTTGCCCTCGGGCACCGGATGGTGCGAGGGCTTCGCGATCTGCGTGCGCTGCTCCTTGTGGCAGGTGATGCACACCTCGGCCTCGCTCTTCTTGGCGAGGATCTTGTCGTGGTTGGCGTGGATCTTGTGGCAGCTCGAGCAGGCCAGGTCGGCCGTCTCGTGCTGGCTGCCGCCCCACATGGCACGCCTGAAGTCCTTCTGGTGACAGGTCAGGCAGGCGGCATTGCGCTCGCTGACGGGCGTCGCGGCCCCCTTGGTGAACATGACGTCGGGTTTGCCCTGCCTGCCACCGGGCGGCTTCTTCACGTGGGTCGGACTGGGCCCGTGGCACGTGACGCAGCTCGGCGTGCGCGGGTCCGTCGCCACGGCATGTGCGCTGCGGCTCGAGTCCGGCATGTCCTCCGCGTCATGGCACTCGATGCACGCTTCGGACGCATCGGCGTCGCGCGGCGCGCCCATTGCGATCCCGGTCAGGCCGAACAGGCCCAGGGCGATGACCGCCATCGCTCGCTTGATTCGCATTCGATCTCCTCGGGCCAGCAGCCCTTGCTTCAAGCGGTCTGCCGGCGCCCGTCCCTCCCGGCCGGGCGCCGGACCGCGTTTCCTACTTCTGTCCGTGCACGATGTCGATGCCCATGAACACGCCGGGCGCATGGCAGTCGCGGCAGGTCTCGGGCGTCTGCAGCGACTGTGCCTGGGTGCGGTCGCCGAACGACGCATTGCCGAAGCTGGTCACGTGGCCGATCGCCTTGGGCGAGTCGTGGCAGGCCGTGCAGGTGGCGGCCTGCGGCGAGATCACCCGCCAGTTCATCGGGTCGGTGGAGCCGGCGGGCCGGGCCACGACCGAGCCGATCGGGCTGCGGTCGATCATCCACGACTTGTTCACGTGGCACGAATCGCAGTTGAGCCCGACCTGCGGATACGCGACCTCTGCGCCGTAGTTCTCGGCCGGCGCGATCGCCGCGCCGGTGTAGCCGCGGGCGCGGGCGGCGTTGGTGACCATCTCGGCGATGGTCTCGAACGTGTTGCCTGCCGCCACCGTCGTGCCGGCCGTGACCACCACCGTGGAGGTGCCGCCGATGGTGACCCGCTGGTCTGTCAGGAAAGCGCCTTGCGTCGTCAACTGACCGGCGTCGTTGAACGCGCCCTGCACCGGGTTGCCGTGCGTGAACGGGAAGGTCCGCTTCGAGTTGCCATGGATCCCGTGGATCATGCGCTTGAAGTGGTAGGACTCGTTCAGCGCGAGCCCGCTGGTCATCACGGTGGACGACATGCGGTTCGGATCGTGGCAGACCACGCAGGCCTCCACGGTGTTGCGGGCGCCGCCGTGGAACGCGTTGATCAGCGTGTTCGAGCCGGAGGTAGTGCCGAGCGCACCGTGGCAGACGTTGCACTTCTCGCTCGAGACGATCTGGCGGCGGGGGTTGAGGGCGCCGGTCAGCGCGACGTCGGCGTAGGTGTTCTGCACCACCACGTTGACCAACTCGCGCGGCGTCACTTCCGGCCGCGGATCGGTCGCCGCCTTCACCTCCAGGCGCGGCTCCTTGATCTGGCCGATCGACACGACGCGGCCAGTGCCTTGCGCGATGAGCGTGGCCGTGTCGGGCGGCACCGGGATCGAAATCGTGTAGTGGTTGCTGCCGTCGTTGGTGCCCGTGTAAGCGAACACGTTGGCGCCGCTGCCGCCGTTGTTGTAGGAGGTAAATTCGGTGGTGCCCAGCGGCTGGCCGGCCATGCCCGGCCACGCAAGATAGAACCGCAGGTTGCCGAACTTGCGTGTTGGTAGAGCAGGTGGTGGTGGCGCCGCTGCCGGTGCAGTCGGAGGTCACCAGGTTGTACGCGGCGTTGCCAGCCGTCGGGTTCGACAGGAAGTACTTGACGGTCACCGCGCGTGCGGCCGCGTCGTACACCGCGCTCTCGATGTTCATCTTGTAGAGAGCGGCGTTCTCTTCGTTCTGGTTCCAGTGCACGCGCTCGGGCGAGATGCTCCTGCCCGGTGCGTGGCAACCGACGCAGTCGGCATTCGGCATCTGCGTGGCCGGCGCGTTCGGGTCGCGGCTGTTGTTCAGGATGAAGTGGATGTTGTACCAGTCCGAGCCCGGACCCGCGGCATGGCAGGTCAGGCAGGCACCGCGGCTCACCTCGGTCTTCCAGTTGTCGCCCTGCGGCGTCTTCGGATTGGCGCCGGTGTGGCAGACGGTGCAGTTGCGCAGGTCCTGCGGGAAGCCGACCTCCGAGTAGTCGTGCATGCTGTTGCCGTAGCCCCAGATCGTGTAGCGCTCACCGCCGCGGCCGGCCTCGAGTTCGCGCTCGAGCAGGCGGCCGGCGTGGATCTTGTGGACCATCGTCGCCAGCGTCAGGACGTTGCCGCTGTTGGCGTCGGTCGTGCCGGGGTTGTGGCACACGACGCAGAACTGGACGTCGACGCGGCCTCCGCCATGGACGGCCAGACGCTCGTGACAGCCGTTGCACTGCGTCACGTCGGCCATGACGCGCGTTTGCGACGGATCGACCGCGACGGAGTTGCCCGCGGCGTCGAATTTGAAGTCGTAGTAAGGATTCACACGCACGGTCTCGCCCGCCGCATTGGTGTAGGCGAGCTGCAAGGCAATCCGATGGGTGCGATTCGGCTCGAAGGCGACGCCGCTGGTCTGCGCCGGATTCGTGATGTCGGTGCGGAACGTGTAGGTGTAATACCCGTCCGGGTTCAGCACCAGTTGCTGGGCAGCGAGCGCCGGGTCGGTTTGCTTGCTGTCGGTCGTGGCCTGCTTGGCACTGGCGAGCACCGGGCGGCCGTTCGGCCCGACGGTGGGCGACGCGGTTTCGGTGCGGTAGATGTAGTTGACCCACTGGTCGGGATCGCCGTTGGTGCCGGGCACCAGCTTGGCGACCGCCACGCTGACGTCGGCCAGGCGCAGGTCGCTCTTGGGCTGCCGGTTCGAGAACACGACGAAATTGACCTTGGGCGCGCCGCTGGCGACGCTCACCGCCGGGACACCGGCCTGCTGCAGGACGGCGAATGGTGCAGATGAGTTGGTTGACGTGTCGTTCGCCGCCGAGGCCGCCGCGCTGGCGATTGCCTGGCTGACCGGCGTTCCCGCCGTTGGAGGAGTGGGCGTGCCGCCTCCGCTGTCGCCACTGCCACCGCCACCGCAGCCGGCGACGGCCAGCGCGAACAGGATCGCCGCGCTTGCTCGAACCCAAGTCTTGTTCACGTTCTAACTCCTGGACCGGATCGCACCGATCAAATAAGGAAACCGGCCCCGCGGGGCCGGTTCGTTCAGACTACCTTACCCTTCGCAGGGATGCTACTTGAAGGCGTGCACCTTGTCGACACCAAGTGCGCTGCCAGGTGCGTGGCAGCCTTCGCAGGCTTCGAACACCTTGCCGCCGTACAACAGGTCGTTCTGCGTGACGTTGCCGAACGCGCCGCCGCCGATGTTCATCACGTGCGTCTGGACCGCCTTCGCGTCGTGGCAGGTGGTGCAGGTCGCGGCCTTCGGCGAGAGCACGTACCAGTCGAGCATGTTGGTCTTGCCCGTCGGCTTGAACACCACCGTGCCCAGCACGCTCTTGTCCTGCTTCCAGGAGTCGTTCACGTGGCAGTTCGCGCACGCCTTGAGGTTGCCCGGATAGGCGACTTCGGCCGTGAAGTTGTCGGTCACGCCAGGATACTGGTTGACGCAGGTCGCCGTCCCCAGGCTCGGGCCGCCTGCCACCTTGTTCGTGCCGTCCTTGTTGTATTCGCCACCGACGTTCATGCAGTGGGTGAACGGATAGTTGCGCTTGGCACCGTAGTGGATGCCGTGGACGAACCGCTTGGCCTGGTAGGACTCGTGCAGGAAGGCGCTCGTGTTGCCCGCGGCGAGCTGGCTGTCGCCCGCGACCGGACCGACCGAGCCGTCCGCCATCAGCGTGTAGCCGCCCGCCTGGTTGGCGTTGTGGCAGACCGCGCAGCCGTCGGCGTTGTTGCGGTGGCCCTTGTGGAAGCCCTCCGTCTGCGCACCCATCGGCAGGCCGAGGATGGCATGGCACTTGTTGCAGCTGTCGTTGCTGACGATCGCGCGCCGCGGCGCGGTCGAGTTGGCGCCCGTGGCGATGTTGACGTCCTTGATGGCGTTCTTCACCGGCACGTAGGCCAGGTCGGCGTTCGCCGTCGGCGGCACGGCACCGATCGGGTTGCGGGTGACCGGGTCGAGGCGACGCTCGGACACCGCGCCGATGATCATCACGCGGGCGTTGCCCTTGGCACCGGCCGGGATCGTGACGTCCGCAGTGTAGTGGCGCGCGCCGTCGTCCACGCCGCGATAGGCAGCGTAGCTGGCGGTGGCCGTCGCATCGTCCAGCGTCACGCCGGCCAGCGTTTCGGCGGCCAGGTAGACCGAGAACATCCCGAACTTGTCGGTCGGCTTGCCCGGCACGGCCGGCGGCAGCACGGCGTCCCAACGGTAGTTGCTGTTGCAACCGACGATGGAGGCGCCGGCGGAGTCCGTCGTCGCCGCGCCGCTGCAGCCTTCACGCAGGTCGTATGCCGTGCCGGTCTTCGGATTCACGACCGAGTACTTCACGCTCAGCAGGCCGGTGGCCGTGGCGGTGGCCGCCTTCTTCACCGTCACGCCCTCGATCTTGGCTTCGTAGTTCGCGGCGTTGGCCAGCTCCTGGACCCAGTGCACCTTGTCGGCGCTCAGGGGGCCGGAGGGACCGTGGCACGAGGTGCAGGTGGAGTTGGAGATCGCGGCGGCGGAGGCGCCCAGCTTGAGCGTGGTCACGTGCGTGGCGTAGAAACCGCTGGTCGTGCCGGTCTGGTGGCAGCTCAGGCATGCTTCCTTGCTCGGAACGCTCTTCCAGTTGTCGCCCTGCGGCGTCTTCGGATTGGCCCCGTCATGGCAGACCGCGCAGTTGCGGATCGGCTGCGGGAAGCCCACCTCGCTGTAGTCGTGCTTGCTGTTGGAGTTGCCCCAGATGGTGTAGCTCTCGCCCTTCTCGTGAAGAATCACGCCGGCGTGGATCTTGTGCACCATCGTGGAAAGCGTCAGGACGTTGCCGCTGTTCGCATCCGTCGTGCCGGGGTTGTGGCAGACGACGCAGAACTGCGTGTCGACGCGGCCGCCACCGTGCAACGCCAGCTTGTCGTGGCAATTGTTGCAGGTGTCGATGTCGACCATCTTGCGGGTCTGCGACGCGCTCGCCGCCACGGACTTGCCGTCCGCGCCGACCGTGAAGTCGTAGTACGGGTTCACGCGGATCAGCTCGCCAGCCGCATTCTTGTACTGCAGCTGGATCACGACGCGATGCGTGCGGCCGGGCTCGAACGCGACGCCATTGGTTTGCGCCGGGTCCTTGATGTCGGTCTTGAACGTGTAGGTGTAGTAGCCGTCCGGGTTGTACACCAGCTGCTGCGCGGCGAGCGCGGCATCCGTCTGCTTGCTGTCGGAGGTGGCCTGCATGGCGCTTGGGAGCGCGGGCGTTCCGTTCGGGCCGACGCCGGCGGCGGCGGTTTCCTTCCGATACGTGTAGCTGACCCACTGGTCCGGGTTGCCGTTCGCTGCGGGCACCAGCTTGGCGATGACAAAGCTGACGCTACCGAGGGTGACGCTCGGCACGACCTTGCCGTCCGAGAACACCGCGAAGTTCACTTTCGGGGGGCTGTTCACCGTCACGGCCGGCAAGCCTGCGTTCTGCAGCACGCTGAACGAGGCCGTGGAGTTCACCGACGTGTCGTTGGCCGGCTGCGCGCTGGCCGTGGACAGCGCCTGCGCCACGGAAACGGCGGGCGGTGGCGGCGTGCCGCCGTCCGGTGGCGGTGGCACGGCGTCGCCGTCGCCTCCTCCGCCGCACCCGCTCAAGGCGAGAACCAGCGCGGCGAACGCCGCCGCGCTGCTGCGAACAAGAAATTTCTTCATACCTGACTCCATGGAAACACGACAAGCCTCTGACCGAAACTGCTGCCCGTTCCGGCCACTGCCGGGAACGCGCCCGGTTCAATCCGCATCGCCTGCACTCCGTTTCGCCCCGTGTGTTCTGACCCAGTGCGGGGCGTCATCCGAGCTGTGCAACGATTCTGCCGGACGGGGTGCAGTGCCGATATCGGAGCCGCTTCAAAATCCCCATAGGAATAGTCTTAGAACATGGCGCGCCCGACGGGATGCGCGCGCAGCGCCTCTGCGGCAACGCACCGCTTCGTGAATCGCGGGGGCGACGCGAAAAAACCACTTTCCGACCAAAGCCGTCGGCCTTCTGCGGCCGGCGCCCGCGCCCCGTCGCGCGCCGGGGCGCTACGGACGCAGCAACGGCGTGATCAGCCCGCCGATCACGGTGGAGGCGGTGTAGAGCACCACGACGGCCGGCACGGCCGCCACGGCGGCCTTGATCATGAACCAGAACATCGTGCTGAACTTCATGTTGAGGTCGGCGACGTAGACGGGCAGTGTGCGGCCGGCGTCGGCGGCCACGGCGCCGCACTTCGGGCAACTCGCGGCGGTGTCGCTGATGCTGGCCTTGCATTCTGGGCATTCGATGAGCACGGGGATTCCTTTCCTGGTATCGGGGGTCGGCCGCGCGCTAGTGGCGCGCGGGCTCCTTCGCGAACATCTCCTGCGGGCCGGGGCCCTCGGGCTCCTTGTGCGACAGCGCGAAATGGCATTCGATGCAGGTCAGCCCCTCGAGACGCCCCTTTTCGTGGCGCTTCAACGCCTTCTCGCTCTGCTTGTCGGGATCCATCTTGGCCGTGGTGTGGCAGTGGCGGCACTCACGCGAGTCGTTCTCCTTCATGTACACCCACACGCGCCGCGCCAGCTCGAAGCGCTTGGCCTCGAACTTCTCGGGCGTGTCGATCGACCTGGTGACGAAGTGCCCCCACACGTCCGACCACAGTCCCAGCTTGGCCAGGTAGTTCGGGATGTACGCGTGCGGCACGTGGCAATCGTTGCAGGTCGCCCGCACGCCGCTGCGGTTCACGTCGTGCACGGTTCCCTTGTGCTCCTTCTGCAGCTGGTTCATCTCGTGGCACGCGTTGGCGCAGAACGCCTCCGAGTTGGCGTAGACCATGAACGAACCGACCGACGCGAATGCCAGGGCGCCGATCGCCAGTCCGGCGACGAGCACCAGCAGGCTGCCCGGCCCGGCGCCCCAGGCCCGGATCTTCCGAAACACCTTGAACATCTCAGCTTCTCCTCGTTTTCGTGTGGCGCGGCGCCTAGAAGATCGCACTGCGCGGGATCAGGCTGCGGTCGACCTCGAGTTCCTGCGGGCCGGGGCCGCCTTCGGGCACCTTGTGGGTGATGCCGAAGTGGCAGTCCACGCACGTGAGCTTCTCCCGCTGCGCCTTTGCATGCCTGGCCACGGCCTGGGGCGACTGCCGGTCGGGATCCATGTTCGCGGGGTTGTGGCAGTGCCGGCACTCGCGCGAGTCGTTGCCCTTCATGTAGGTCCAGACCCGCTGGGCCATCTTGGGCCGCTGCGCGCCGAACTTCTCCTTGGTGTCCACCGCCTTGGTCACGTGGTGGCTCCAGAGGTCGTTCAACGCCCCCATCTTGGCGATGTAGAGCGGGATCGGCGAGTGCGGCACGTGGCAGTCGACGCACGTCGCGCGAACGCCGGTGCGGTTCATGTCGTGCGACGACCCCATGTACTCCAGGTTGGAGTTGTTGGCCATCTCGTGGCAGCTGGTCGCGCAGAACGGCTCGGTGCTCGTGTACACCATCGTGGTGCCGAACACGCTGAGTCCGGCCACACCCAGGAAAAACCCGACCACGAGGACCATGAGGGCCCTCTTCCCGGCGGCCCACCTGGCCAGTCTTGCAAGCGCTCTCTGGGGCATGTTCGCTCCTTCACTTCGGGGAGCGCAGGGCTGTCGCCCGCAGGCGCGCACGCCCGCGGCAGGCGCCGGCGCTCGTGACTCTGGGCCGTGTGACGGCGCCCGGCGCCGCCATGCAGCGGCGCCCGCGCGCGGGTCACAGGGTTACGGGCATGCGCGGCGCAGAGGACCGGTCGCTACAGCGACAGGATCCACTGCACCACGTTCTTGATCTCGTCAGCGTCCTTGGTCTTGATCGAACGGTGCTCTTCCTTCTTGCCGTCGATCTCGATCATCGGATTCATCGTGATGTGCTTCGTGAGCTTGTCCTCGGCGTCGGCCTTGCCCTTGTACTTCTTGGCCGTTTCCTTGAACGGAGGTCCGTCCTTCTTCTTGTCGACCGCGTGGCACTTGAAGCAGTCGCTCTTCTTGAGCATGGCCTGCGCGCGCTCGGCGTCGGGCGCGGCCTGCGCGGCCAGGACAGTCATCAGCCCGCCAGCGAGGGCCAGGGTGGTCAGCAACTTCATACAGCGTCTCCTTTGAAAAAAATCAAACACCTTGTTGCCATTGCATCTGCCCTCAAGCCGCTCGCCGGCACGCGCATGGGGCGCTCGTGCCGGCGGCAGCAGGGGCGGATCCTGCGTGGACCGTGACCGTTCTTGTCAACGACCGTCCGCGATCAACCTCCGAAGAAGAATCCGATGGCCACCAGCGTCAGCAGCGTCAGGCCGATCGCGATCAGCGTGAAGCCCAGGAGCTTCGACAGCTTCAGCTTCATGGCCCGACGGCGCATCGACCAGGTGGCGTTCCAGCTCGCCGCTGGCGACCAGGCGCTGGTACTCCAGCGCGTGTTCCTTCTTGAACTCCTCGAGCGGCACGCTGCCCGTGAACATCACCACGTCGACCGGGAACTTGTCCGGGCGGAAGTGGTTGTTGAAGAAGTGCACCGTGAAGAGGAACACCACCGCGAGGAATGCCTCTTCGCCGTGGAAGATCGAGGCGACGTTGAAGATCCAGCCGGGCAGGAAGCTGCCGAAGAAGCCGGGCAGCCACATCATCAGCCCGCTGACGCCGATGATCGTCACCCCCCAGAAGAGCGCCCAGTAGTCGAACTTCTCCCAGTACGTCCAGCGGTCGAAGGTCGGGCGCGGGCCCTTGCCGAAGAACCACCGGAACATGCCGATGATGTCCTGCAGGTCCTTCAGGTTCGGCACCATGGAGTTCGGGCCGAAGACCTCGAAGGTCCTCCAGTTGCGGCCGATCCGCACCAGCATGTACACGAGGTGCCAGAAGAAGATGCCCGCGAAGATCACCGCCGCCGTGCGGTGAATGAGGCCGGTGACCTGCGGCCCGCCGAAGAACTTCATGATCGCGGGCGCCCACGGAACCTCCGGATAGAACAGCGGCATGCCGGTCAGGGTGAGGACCATCAGGCTGAGCGCGAACAGCAGGTGGGCGACGCGCCAGGTGGCGGTGAAGCGCTGGTACTGCTTGCCGTGCAACTGCGCCGGCACCTCGTCGATGCGCACATGCTGGTGGCCGCCGCCGCGCGCCTTGCGCTCCTTCCACTCGCGGTAGAACCACAGCATCGTGTGCAGCCAGAAGAAGCCGAAGGTGCCGACCAGCAGCCCGCTCATGAGCTGCCATGCCGCCCACACCTGCGGATAGCGGTTGAAGTCGCCGGGTCGGCATGCGGCTGGAAGCTCGCGAATCCTGCCGAGACGCCGGGCAGCCCCTTCTTGGGGTTGTGGCAGGAGCGGCAGGTCTCCAGCCGGTTGTCCGGGTGCGCCTTCGACTTCGGGATTGTCGACCCGCACGATGTCGTGGCTGCCGTGGCAGTCGAAGCACTTGGCCGTGTAGGCGTAGCCGAGGGTGCTGACCTTGCCGTGGAAGGTGCGCTTGTAGGTTTCGAACTGCTTGGTGTGACACTCGCCGCATTGCGCCGTCACTGTCAGCTTGAACGGGTCACCCGAGGTGTCTGTCATCGCGTGCGCGGTGTGGCAGTCCGAGCAGACGGCCGCATCGGCCAGCATCTTCTTGGCGTTCTCCCGGCCGTGCACCGAGCCCTTGTACGTGTCGAGCTGCTCGGTGTGGCACTGGGTGCCGCACGTTCGCGGGAATGCTCAGACGCCACTGGTTGTATTCCGGTGAGGCCTTGTTCGCCGGCACGTTGAAGCTGTGCGTGTCGTGGCAGTCCGAACACGAAGCGTTCGGCTTCGTCTTGTCGTCCGGGTTGGGACGCGCGTGGAACGACTTGCGGTAGGCCTCGATGTTGCTGGCCACCACGCCCAGGCGCGGCCGCTCCTCGGTCCGCCCGCGCTTGACGGTCTGCTCCCACAGCTGCTGGTGGCACGACGCGCAGTCCACCTTCTGCAGGGGCTGGGCCGGGTCCCGGGCGTGCACGCTGCCCTTCTCGGCGTTGTCCTTGATGTCCGTATGGCAGGCGACGCACTCCATCCGCGAATGCACGCCGGCCTGGAATTTCTGCGGATCGACGACGTGCAGCGCCCGCGGCTTGCCCGCGGGCGTGGGAACTTCCAGCTTGCCCTTCTTGCCGTCGTGGCAGGTCAGGCAGGTCGCGTTGTCGAGCTTCGC
>CAVPTY010000045.1:0-31406 GCA_963708655.1 uncultured beta proteobacterium | reverse complement strand
TGCGCCTGTTCCTCAACTACGTATTGCTCTGCTCGCGCTGGAGGCGGCGGTCGGGGGCACGACGAAGGTCGAGACCACCAGCTTCGACCTCGGTGCGGCGCGGTGGCGCCGCACGGGCGAGACGCTGACGGACGGCGACCTCGCGGCGATCCGCGAGCACGACGCCGTCCTACGGCGCGGTCGGCGACCCCGGCGTGCCGTCGGGCGTGCTCGAAGAGCGCGGGCTGCTGCTGCGGCTGCGCTTCGCCCTCGACCACTACGTCAACCTCCGGCCGTCCCGGCTCTACCCGGGGGTCGACCAGTCCGCTCGCGGAGCCGGGGGACGTCGACCTCGTCGTCGTCCGCGAAGGCACCGAAGGCCCGTACGTGGGCAACGGCGGCGCGCTGCGGGTGGGCACGCCCCACGAGGTCGCCACCGAGGTCTCGGTGAACACCGCGTTCGGCGTGGAGCGCCTGGTGCGCTACGCATTCGCGCAGCGGCGGCCCGCCCGCGCCGGAGGCTGACGCTGGTCCACAAGCACAACGTGCTGGTGCACGCCGGCCACCTGTGGCGGCGCCAGGTCGAGGCGGTCAACGCCAGTTCCCGAGGTCACCGTCGACTACTGCCACGTCACCGTGGACGACGATCACCGGCGGATTCATCCCGCCCTGGTGGGCGTAGCGCAGCTTGGGCCGGAACATGCCCGAGCGCTTGGGCTGCTGGAACTGGACGGCTTCCAGCAGCAGCCGCGTGAGCACCGGGGTGGGCATCTTGATCATGGCCGAGCGGTGCGCCTGCGCGATCGACTGCCACACCGGTCCCAGCCCCTGGCGCTTGATGGCCGAGATGAAATGCATCGGGGCGAACTTGAGGAAGGCCAGCCGGGTTTCGATCTGCCGCTGCAACTGCTCGCGCTGGTACTCGTCCACCGCGTCCCACTTGTTGACGGCCAGCACGACAGCGCGGCCGCTTTCCAGGATGTAGCCGGCGATGTGCGCATCCTGGTCCGTGACGCCCTGGGTGGCGTCCAGCAGCAGCAGCACGACGTTGGCCGATTCGATCGCCTGCAGCGTCTTGACGACCGAGAACTTCTCGATGGCCTCGAACACCCGGCCCTTGCGGCGCAGCCCGGCGGTGTCGATCAGCTCGAACTTCTGCCCGGCCCGCTCGAACGGCACCGAGATCGCGTCCCGGGTGGTGCCCGGCAGGTCGAAGGCGACCAGCCGCTCCTCGCCCAGCCAGGTGTTGATCAGCGTCGACTTGCCGACGTTGGGGCGCCCGGCGACCGCGAGCTTGACCACGCTGCCGTCCTCGACCTGCTCCTGCTCGTCTTCCTGCGGCAGGTTCAAGGCGGCCAGCGCCAGGTCGACCAGGCTGCGGATGCCCTGCCCGTGGGCCGCGGAGATGGCGTGCACCTCGCCCAGCCCCAGCTCGTAGAACTCGGTGAGCTGGACCCCTTCGGTCATGCCCTCGGCCTTGTTGGCGGCCAGGATCGTGGGCTTGCCCAGCTTGCGCAGGTAGCCGGCGATGTCGTGGTCCTGCGCCGACAGGCCGCCGCGGGCGTCCAGCACGAACACGACGACGTCGGCTTCGGCGACCGCCTGCCGGGTCTGCTTGGCCATCTCCATGTAGATGCCGCTCTCGGCCGTCGGCTCGAAGCCGCCGGTGTCGATGACGATGAACTCGTGCCGGCCCTGCCGCGCATTGCCGTAATGGCGATCGCGCGTCAGCCCGGCGAAGTCGGCCACGATCGCGTCGCGCGACTTGGTGATACGGTTGAAGAGGGTGGACTTCCCGACGTTCGGGCGGCCCACCAGGGCCAGCACGGGTTTCATCACTCGGGAACGAACCCGTACACGCCGCCGTTGCGCGTCAGCACCACCAGCGTATTGCCGGCGAGGACCGGCGCGGCCATGATCGGCGAGCCGTCGGTGGTGAGCCGGTTCAACGGGCTGCCGTCCTCGCGCGAAAGCAGGTGCACCAGCCCCGTGCCGTCGCCGACCACCACCGAGCGGCCGAGCGACAGCGGCGCCGTGAGGCCGCGGTAGCGCAGCAGCTCGCTGACCCAGGCGCGCTCTCCGTTCTCGCGCTTCCAGGCGATCACCTTGCCGTCGGCTTCGGTGCCGAACACCAGCCGCTCGTCGCCGTGCAGGCCCTCCGCGCCGTTCGCCGGCCTGGTCCAGACGACGGCGCCCCGGGCGCTGTCCACGCAGCCGACCGCGGCCTGGAACGCGCGGGCACAGACCGAGTCGCCGACGCGGCTGGCGCTGCCGACCAGGTCGACCAGCCGCTCGACGTCGTTGACGCCGCGCGGGATGGCAATCGGCACTTCCCAGCGGACCCGGCCGCTCAAGGGATCCAGCCCCGCCAGCCGGCCCGACAGGCCGACCACCAGCGTGTCGCCGACGGCCAGCATCACGCCGCCGTGGCGCAGCACCAGGGGTTCGCCGGGACGCTGCTGGGTCCAGAGCCGGCGGCCGTTCCTGGCATCGAAGGCGCTGACCGAGCGATCGGCCGTCAGCACGAACACGCGGCCGCCGGCCACGAACGGCGCGGTATAGGAAACGGCGGGCAGTCTCTCGCGCCACAGCGGCTTGCCGGCGGCGAGCGCCACCAGTTCGTTGGCGCGGGTGACCACCGCCGCCGTGGTGCCGTCGCTGCCGACGCCCGCCGCGATCGGCGCGCCGGCATTGGCGCGCCAGAGGTCGCGGCCGGTGGCGGCGTCGATCGCCGCCACGGTGCCGTCGACGCTGGCCACGGCAATCGTGTTGCCGTTGACGCTCACCGACATCGGCACTGAGACTTCACCGACCCGCGCCGTCCAGGCCGGCCGCACCGCGATCAGCGCCACGTTCGGCGGCAGCTCCGCCGGTTTCGGCCTTTCGGTGCCACCGAAGCCGAGGAAGGAGGGCATGGCGGAACAGCCGGCCAGGAGCGCGGCAGCGGCGATCGCGGAAACGGCGGCGCGCAAGGCGCGGCCCGTCACGACCTGGCTCCTGCCGCGGCGGCGGGCGCCGCGAGCTGTTTCGGATCGCCTCCCAGCGCCACCAGCTTGACCTCGACCAGGCGGCGGTACTCGCTGCGCAGGTCGAATGTCTTGTAGGCCTTCTCGTATTCGGCCCTGGCCTCGGCCTTCTTGCCCTGCAGGCTGAGGATGTCGCCGCGCCGGTCGGCGGCCAGCGGCGCAAACTCGGCGGGAAAGTTGCCGGCGAGTTGCTTGAGGGCGTCGTCGTACGCCTTGGCGTCCATCAGCACGCTGGCCAACCGCAGGCGCGCCAGGGCCTGATACCCCTCGTCGGGCGACTTCTCCGCGACCCACGCCAGCGTGGCCTTGGCCGCATCGGTCTTGCCCTTGGCGTGCAGCGTGCTGGCCGCGAGCAGGCCGGCCTGCTGCGCATAGGTCGTGCGGCCGAAGCGCTCCTTCAGGTCGGAAAACGCCCGCTCCAGGCGCTCGGTGTCGCCGCCCTGCACCGCGCGCTCGATCTCGTCGTACAAGGCGGACGCCTGCGCCGCCTGGCTGTTCTGCCAGTACTGCCAGCCGTTCCAGGCGGCGATCGCGCCGAACACCGCGATCAGGCCCCAGGTGATCAGGTTGCCGTATTCCCGCCAGAAGTGCTTGATCTCGTCAAGCTGTTCCTGTTCTTCGAGGTCGAGTTGTTTTGCCATGGTCGAGTTCTTTGGGGAGCCTTGGATTGTATGAGGGGCCCGCCCGGCGGTTAGGCCTTGAGCGTGTCCGCCCAGTCGGTGCAGCCGCCCAGCGGCCGCTGCACCTGCGCTCCGATCCCGTCGCGCAGCGCCTTCACCGTGACCATCCCGATCGCCAGCTCGTCGCGGCCGAACACCAGCGCATAGCGGGCGCCGCTGCTGTCGGCTTTCTTGAACTGCGACTTCATGCTGCCCATGCCTTCGCCCGACCCGGCGTGCATCTGGACCTTGACGCCTGCCGCGCGCAGGGCCTGCAGGACCGGCATGGCCAGCGGCAGCGCGTCCGCCATTGGGATGATCGCGTACGCATCGGGCGCGGGGGCACCGAACTCGCCCAGTTGCAGCACGAGCAGTTCCAGCACGCGTTCGATGCCCATGCCCCAGCCGACGGCCGGGGTCGGCTTGCCGCCCAGGATCTCGAACAGGCCGTCGTAGCGTCCGCCGCCGCACAGCGTGCCCTGGGCGCCCAGTTCGTCGGTGATGAATTCGAACACCGTGTGGCTGTAGTAGTCCAGGCCGCGCACCAGCCGGGCATTGACGGTCCACGGCACCCCGCAGGCATCGAGCAGCTTCTGCACGGTCTGCAGGTGCCTGAGCGATGCCTCGCCCAGGTAGTCGAGCAACTGCGGCGCCCCTTGCACCATCTCCTGCATCGCGGGATTCTTGGTGTCGAGGATGCGCAGCGGATTGGTGTGCAGGCGGCGCTGCGCGTCCGCGTCCAGCAGCGCGGCGTGCTGCTCGAAGTACGCCACCAGCGCCTCGCGGTGCGCGCGCCGCTCGGCCGGCACGCCGAGGCTGTTCAGCTCGACCCGGACGTTGCGCGAGGCCCAGGTCGGCCAGCAGCTGGTGCGCGAGCACCATCAGCTCGGCGTCGACCTCCGGTCCGGGAAAGCCCAGCACCTCGGCGCCGAGCTGGTAGAACTGGCGGTAGCGGCCGCGCTGCGGCCGCTCGTGGCGGAACATCGGTCCCATGTAGTACAGCCGCTTGCCGCCGTCGTACGTCAGGTTGTGCTCGATCGCCGCCCGCACCACGCCGGGCGTGTTCTCCGGCCGCAGCGTCAACTGCTCGCCATTGAGCCGGTCCTCGAAGGAGTACATCTCCTTCTCGACGATGTCGGTGGTCTCGCCGGTGCCGCGCACGAAGAGCGCCGTCGGCTCGACGATCGGCGTGCGGACCATGCGGTACGCGTGGCGCGCCATCAGTTCGCGGACCTTGTCCTCCAGCCATTCCCAGCGCGCCGATTCCGGCGGCAGGATGTCGTTCATGCCTTTGACGGCGTTGATTTTCGAGTTCATGGGATGTGGGGCCTGAGGCCGAGGGGCCAGGGAAACCGCGGGCGCGCGTGGCCTGCCCTCGCCCCAGGCCCTGGCCCTAGCCCCTGTATTTCTCTCGTACGTACTTTTCGACGATCTCGTGGAATTCGGCGGCGATGTTGTCGCCGCGCAGCGTCAGCGCCTTCTCGCCGTCGATGAACACCGGCGCGGCCGGGGCCTCCCCGGTGCCGGGCAGGCTGATGCCGATGTCCGCGTGCTTGCTCTCGCCGGGGCCGTTGACGATGCAGCCCATCACCGCCACGCGCAGGTTCTCCACGCCCGGATGCCTGGAGCGCCAGACCGGCATCTGCGCACGCAGGTAGTCGTCGATCTGCTTGGCCAGTTCCTGGAAGGTGGTGCTGGTGGTGCGTCCGCAGCCGGGGCAGGCGGTGACGCTCGGCACGAAATGGCGCAGGCCCAGCGCCTGCAGGATCTCGGAGGCGATCACCACCTCCTGCGTGCGCGACTCGCCCGGCTGCGGCGTCAGCGAGACGCGAATCGTGTCGCCGATGCCTTCCTGCAGCAGGATGCCCAGCGCGACGCTGGAGGCCACCGTGCCCTTGGTGCCCATGCCGGCTTCGGTCAGGCCCAGGTGCAGCGCGTGGTCGCAGCGGCGCGCCAGCTCGCGGTAGACGGCGACCAGGTCCTGCACCCCGCTCACCTTGCACGAGAGGATGATCTGGTGGCCGGGCAGGCCGAGCTCCTGCGCGCGCCGTGCCGAATCGATGGCAGAGCTCACGAGCGCCTCGTACATCACCGAGCGGGCTGCCCACGGCTGCGCGCGCCGGCTGTTCTCGTCCATCAGCCGGGCGAGCAGTTCCTGGTCGAGGCTGCCCCAGTTGACGCCGATGCGCACCGCCTTGTTCCAGCGGGCCGCGGCCTCGATCATCTGGGCGAACTGGCGGTCGTGCTTGTCGCCCTTGCCGACGTTGCCGGGATTGATGCGGTACTTGGACAGCGCCTGCGCGCACTCCGGGAAGTCGGTGAGCAGGCGGTGCCCGTTGTAGTGGAAATCGCCGATCAGCGGCACGTCCATGCCCATCCGGTCGAGCTGCTCGCGGATGTACGGCACCTGCGCCGCGGCCTCGGGCGTGTTGACCGTGATGCGCACCAGCTCGGAGCCGGCGACGGCCAGCTCCTTGACCTGGATCGCCGTGGCGATGGCGTCCTCGGTGTCGGTGTTGGTCATCGACTGCACGCGCACCGGCGCGTCGCCGCCCACGGTGACGACGCGCGCACCCCATTGGATGCGCGCCTGGCGCGAACGGCGGGGAAGCGGCGCCGCCGGCGCCACAGGCAGGCAGGAATCGGTCATTTCACCTCGAATCGGGCCACGTTGTCGCGGGTGATGGCGCGCAGGTCGAACGGCTTGCCGCGCACCTGCACCTCGGTCGCCCCGGCGTTGCCGACGGTGACCTGCAGCGGCGGGGCGCCGGACGCGCCGGCCGTCTCGCCGCTGGCGAGCAGCTTGCGCACCGGGACCGCGCCCTTGGCGTCGCGCACCTCGATCCAGGACTCGGCGCTGGCGCGGAACACGATCAACCCGGTGGCCGCCACGGCGGCGGGCGCCGAAGCCGTGGCGGCGGCCGCGGCTGCAATGGTGGCACCGGCCGCCGGCGCGGCGTCAGCGGAGGCCGCCGGCGGCGCCACGGCCTGCGCGGCCGTCATCAGCTCCGGCGGCGCCGTCACGGCAACGGCCGCAGCCGCCGTTTCGGGGGCGCCTGCCGCTGCCGGCCGGAAGGACGCAGCCGGGGCCTCGTTGGAGGAGATGCTGGCGACCGAGGAACCCTGGTCCGGCTGCCGTGGCACCAGCAGCACGACCAGGGCGCCGACCAGCAGCGCACCCACGGTGAGCGCCACCGGCCGGGTGAGCTGGTCCTTCCAGTGCGCGGCCACCGTGTCGCGCGGGCTGCGGAACGGCGCGTTGAGGCCGTCGGTGTCCCGCACCAGCCGCGGCTTGCCGCTCTGCGGCAGCCGTGCCAGCACCGGCGCCGCGTCGATCTTCAGCGTGCGGCAGACGCTCGCAGCCAGCGCCCGGGCGAACACCGCGTCGGGCAGCAGGTCGTGGCGGTCGTTCTCCAGCGCATCGAGCTTGGCCACCGGGACCTTCATCGCCACCGCCAGGGCGGCGACGTGCAGCCCCGCGGCCTGGCGCGCGTTGCGCAGCATCGCCCCGGCGGTCTGACCCTGTGCCGCGGCGGCGGCCGGATCCGTGCTGCCCGCGTCGGGCGCGCCCACCTCAATCATCGAAGGCTCCCCGCTCGTACGCGACCGCCTCCCGCGACTGACCGAAGCGCTTCTTCAGTTGTTCCCCGAGCTGGCGCATGGCCACTTCGTCGTTCATGCGGCGCTCCACCTTCACGCCGAGCCACAACGTCTCGGCGTTCGCCAGCTCGCTGTTGTTCAGGCGCCGGATGTAGAACTGCGCGCGCCTGAAGTCGCCGCGCCGGTACAGCAGCTGCGCGAGGTTGTAGCCGGTGACCGGATTGCCGGCGTCCAGTTCGTAGGCGCGGGCCAGACTCTGCTCGGCCTGCGCCGTGCGCCCGGCGCGGGCCTGGCACAGGCCCTGGGTCAGCAGCGTCTTGGCCCGGCCGCCGTACACCGGATTGGCCATCGCGACGTCGAAGGCGCGCTGCGCCTCGTCGTAGCGCGCCTGCTGGCACAGCAGCCAGCCGTAGTTGTGCTGCACGTTCGAGTCGCGCGGATTGAGCGCCACCGCGCGCCGGAAGCTCTCCTCGGCCTGCCGCTGGTCGTTCAGCCGCATGTAGATCAGGCCGCGCAGGTTGTAGGCGTCGGGGAAGGCCGGATCGGCGGCGATCACCTGCTTCAGCTCGTCGAGCGCGATGTCGGTCTTGCCCTGGTCGAAATAGCCGATCGCCAGCTCCATCCGGATGCGCGCGCGCTTGCGCGATTCGGGTTCGTCGGACTCGGTCAGGCGATCCACGGCGGCCGTGCCCTGTGTCGACGGCTGCGACGCGCATCCGCCCAGCGCCAGCAGCAACGCCCCGGCCGCGGCGGCCCAGTGCAGGCCGCGCTGCGCGTTCCACGTCGTCGCGACGGACCTTGCCATGTTCACTCCTCGTCGCGCACTGGCACGCTGTCCGGCACCGGCTTGAGCATGATCGTGCGTTGCCGGGCGATGCGCTCGCCCACACGGGTGCGGTCCTGGACGTCGCCGGCCAGCTGTCCGCAGGCGGCGGCGATGTCGTCCCCTCTGGTCTTCCGCACAGTCGTGACGATACCAGCATCGCTGAGCAATTTCGCGAACGCGAGCACCTGTTTGTGGGGCGAACGCGTCAGGCCGGACTCGGGAAATGGATTGAAGGGAATCAGGTTGAACTTGCAGGGAACACCGGTGCCGCCATGGTGCCGGACCAGCTCGATCAGCTGGCGGGCGTGTTCAGGCTGGTCGTTGACGCCATCGAGCATGCAGTACTCGAACGTGATGAAGTCGCGCGGCGCGTGTTCCAGGTAGCGCTTGCACGCATCGAGCAGGTCCTCGAGGCAGTGCTTGCGGTTCAGCGGCACGAGCTGGTCGCGCAGTTCGTCGTTCGGCGCGTGCAGCGACACGGCCAGCGCCACCGGGCAGTCCCGCGCCAGCTTGTCGATGTTGCGTACCATGCCGGAGGTGGACACCGTCACGCGCCGCCGCGACAGGCCGTAGCCATGGTCGTCCAGCATCACGCGCAGCGCCGGCACCAGCGCCGAATAGTTCTGCAGCGGCTCGCCCATCCCCATCATCACGACGTTGGAGATGACGCGCTCGCCGGTGCCGAGGTGGCCGCGCAGGAAGTGCTCCGCGAACCACAGCTGGCCGACGATCTCGCCGGTGGTGAGGTTGCGCGCGAAGCCCTGGTGCCCGGTGGCGCAGAAACGGCAGCCGACGGCGCAGCCGGCCTGCGAGGAAATGCACAAGGTGCCGCGGTCGTCCTCGGGGATGAACACGGCTTCGACGGCGTTGCCGCCGCCGACGTCGAACAGCCACTTGATAGTGCCGTCGGCCGACTCATGACTGGAGATGACGGACAGCCCCTCGATGCGGGCATGGACGGCGAGCTTTTCGCGCAGCGACCTGGCCAGGTCGCTCATCGGCGCGAAGTCGCGCGCGCCGCGCTGATGGATCCAGCGAAACAGCTGCGTCGCGCGGAAGCGCTTCTCGCCCAGCCCTTCGCAGAAGGCGGCCAGGCCGTCGAGGTCGAGATCGAGCAGGTTGGTGGTCATCGGGCGCTAGGGAAGCTCTGAATAAATCGCGTCGCGCGCGCTCGAGGCAAGAACGGGATGATTTGTGCGCCAACGTTTCGCAGCCGGTGCTGGGCGCACCGGCCAGGAACTTGGTGCGCAAAGCGCCCGTTGTTGCCCGAGCCCTCTGGGACGGCGCTTTTCCGGGCGACCTGCGGCGTTGCCAGACCAGGCAAGCCGTCCAGGCTTGCCTGGTCTGGCGCCTGGCATCTCATCCCGGAAAAGCACCGTCGCGCACGGCGGGATTTGTTCAGAGCTTCCCTAGTGCCCGCGCGGCACGTCCCCTGCGCGCCCCGCGCAGGCCGGCACACGCCCGGAGGGCGGCCGGCGGTGGCGAGGCGTTCGAGGCACATGCTCAGCGGGAATAGATGTCCATGCCGGGGAAGAAGAAGCTCACTTCCACCTTGGCGGTTTCGGGAGCGTCGGAACCATGCACGGCATTGGCGTCGATGCTGTCGGCGAAGTCGGCGCGGATCGTCCCCTTGTCGGCCTTCCTGGGGTCGGTCGCGCCCATCAGCTCGCGGTTCTTCGCGATCGCGTTCTCGCCTTCGAGCACCTGGATCATCACCGGGCCGGAGATCATGAACTCGACCAGGTCCTTGAAGAACGGACGCTCCTTGTGCACCGCATAGAACTGCTCGGCTTCCCGGCGCGACAGGTGGGCCATGCGGGCGGCAACGACCTTCAGGCCGGCGGCTTCGAAGCGGGCGTAGATCTGGCCGATGACGTTCTTGGCCACGGCGTCGGGCTTGATGATGGAGAGGGTGCGTTCGAGAGCCATCTGGATGTTCCTGAGCTGAGGTAGTGTGTGGAAAGTGCGCAACGGCCCCGCTGTGGGAGCACGCGGGGCCGCAGAAGTTCGGCAAAGCCGTTGATTTTAAACCGGGGCGCATCGCCCGGGGCTGCCTTTGGTGGATGCAGCCGGCGTCCTGGTCGCAGCCAGCCCGGCGCCAGCGGCTACCGCCTCAGCGTCCGCGGCCGCCCCGGCGCTGTCCGCCGCCGGCACCGCCACCGCCCCCGCCGCCACGGCGGCGCTGGCCCGGCCCCGGCCCCTGGCCTTGACCCTGGCGCTGCCGGGTGAAGCTGTCCGCGCCGATGTAGCCGAACGAGGTCTTCATCGGATCCGGCTGCGCGCTGCCCGGCCGGTCGCCGCGATCGCCGCGCTCCTTGCGGCGCTGCTGGCCGCCGCCGGCGTTGTTGCCGCGCTGGCCGGGCTGCCCCTGGTTGCGCGGCGAACCTTCGGGACCACCCGCACGGTTGCCGCCGCGGCCGCGCCGCCGGTTGCGCCCGCCGCCTTCGCCCTCGGGAGCGCCGTCGCCGCGCGGCGCCGCGCGCCCGCCCGAGTTGTCGCCGGCGGCCCGCATCAGCGCCTGGATGTCGCGCTCGTCGAGTTCCATCCAGGCGCCGCGCTTGAGGCCGCGCGGCAGCATCATGGCGCCGTAGCGGATGCGGATCAGCCGGCTGACGGCATGGCCCAGCGCCTCGAACAGGCGCCGCACCTCGCGGTTGCGCCCTTCCGAGATCGTCACCCGGTACCAGGTGTTGGCGCCCTCGCCGCCGCCTTCCTCGATCGAGCCGAACTGCGCCCGGCCGTCTTCCAGGTCGATGCCATCGAGCAGCCGCTGCTTTTCCTCGTTGCCGAGGGCGCCCAGCACGCGCACGGCGTACTCGCGCTCGAGGCCGAAGCGCGGATGCATCAGCTTGTTGGCCAGTTCGCCCGAACTGGTGAACAGCAGCAGGCCTTCGGTATTGAGGTCCAGCCGGCCCACCGACTGCCACTTGCCTTGCTGCAGCTTCGGCAGCTTGCGAAAGACCGTCGGCCGGTTCTGCGGGTCGTCCGTGGTCACGACCTCGCCCGCCGGCTTGTGGTAGGCGATCACGCGGGCGGGCGGCGGCGCGATCCGGAAGCGGATCGGCTTGCCGTTGACCTTGATCTGGTCGCCGTACTGGATGCGCTGTCCGATATGGGCCGGCTCGTTGTTGACCGAGATCCGCCCCTCCATGATCAGCTGCTCCATCTCGAGCCGGGAGCCGAGGCCCGCCTGCGCCAGGACCTTGTGCAGCTTGGGCGTTTCGGCCTGCGGTGCCAGCACACGCTTGGCCGGGCCCGCCTCCTCGGCTTCGGCCTGGGCGTCGAACTGGCCCGAGACGACGTCGGCAAACCGGATCGGTGCCGCCGCCGCTTCGGCGGGCCGCCTGCGGCGGCGCCGGTTGCCGCCTTCGTCGTCATCGTCATCGTCATCGTCATCGTCGCCGTCGTCGTCGCGTTCTTCCTGGCTTCGCTCGTCCTGGTCCTCGTCCTGTCCGTCGTCCTGCGACTGCGACCCGCTGCTGGCGTCGGCAGCGCGCACCGGCTGCGCCGGAGCGTCGTCCGGCGCAGGGCCGGGCGTCTCTGGCGCTGCGTGCGGCGCCGCCGGCACCGTGACGTCGTCCTTGTTGCGGGCCTCGTCGGCCAGGGGTGCGGGCGCTGCGCCGCCGGGTTCAGGTTCGTTCATGCTTCAGGTCTCGACAGCTTGCGCCTGGTCGTCGTCGGCGCGTTCATCGGTGGCGGCAGCCGCAGCCGCGGCAGCGGGCTCGGCGGGGGTTTCGATGTCCAGGCTCGGCTGGTGGTCGTCGCCGGGCTGGTCGAGCGAAGAAAGGATTTCGGCTTGCTGCCCCGGCGTTTCGAGCACCGGCAACTGGTCGAGGGACGCAAGGCCCAGGTCGTCGAGGAACTGGCGAGTGGTCGCGAACAGCGCGGGCCGGCCCGGCGCCTCCCGGTGGCCGATCACCTCGATCCAGCCGCGATCCTCGAGTTGCTTGAGGATCAGCGCGTTGATCGTGACGCCGCGGATCTCTTCCATGTCGCCGCGGGTGACCGGCTGCCGGTAGGCGATGATCGCCAGCGTCTCGAGCACGGCGCGCGTGTAGCGCGGCGGCTTTTCGGGATGCAACCGGTCCAGGTACTCGCGCATCGCGGGCCGGCTCTGGAAGCGCCAGCCGCTGGCCACCTGCACCAGTTCGACCCCGCGCTGCGTCCATTCCTGCTGCAGGTCCGCGAGCAGGCTCTTGATGGTGTCGGCGCCGAGTTCGTCGTTGAAGAGCACGCGCAGCTCCCGCACCGGGAGCGGTTGCTGCGCGCAGATCAGGGCGGTTTCGAGGACGCGCCTGGCATCCGTCGTATTCATGTCGTGCCGTTCCGGGAAGAGGCGCGCCGGTGGCGCGACTCAGGGCTGAACAGGGGCGGTTTTTCTTGCTGGGCCGCGGCGCAACCTGCGGTCGGCTGGCGGCTGCCCCGCAGCTAGTGTCCAGGACACCAAGGGGCGTGGCTGGTGAGCCATTCGCGGCCATTGTAACGCAGGCCCCAGAGCGCGAGCGCGGCCGCGAGGTCGGCCGGCAGCGGCGCCTCGAACTCCAGCGCGACCCCGGTCGCGGGATGCCGGAAGGCCAGCCGGTACGCGTGCAGCGCCTGGCGCTGCAAGCCGGCGGCCGGCGCGCCGCCATAGACCTCGTCCGCCACCAGCGGGTGCCCGATGTGCGCCATGTGGACCCGGATCTGGTGGGTGCGGCCGGTGTGCAGCGTGGCGCGAACCCAGCAGCCGCGCTCGCATGCCTGCAGGCACTCGAACGTGGTCGCGGCTGGCTTGCCGCCCTCGACCACCGCCATGCGCAACCGGTTGCGCGGGTCGCGTCCGATCGGCGCCTCGACGTGGCGGGTGTCGGCGCCGGCCCACGGACGGTGCGCCAGCGCCACGTACTGGCGCGTCACCTGGCGCGCGCCGATCAGGCCCACCAGGGCGTCCATCGCGGCCCGCGTCCGCGCCACCACCATCAGGCCCGAGGTGTCCTTGTCGAGGCGGTGGACGATGCCGGCGCGCGGCAGCAGCGCGGCGCCGGCGTCGCGCGCCAGCAAGCCATTGAGCAAGGTGCCGCTCCAGTTGCCGGGGGCCGGATGCACGACCAGCCCGGCCGGCTTGTCGATCACGATCAGGTGCTCGTCCTCGAACACCACCGCAAGCGCCATCGGCTGCGGCCGGAACGCCTGGCTCTGGGGCGTCGGGCGCAGTTCCACCACCCCTGCGTCGCCGGCCTTGACGCGCTGCGCCGACCGGCGCGCCGCCAGGCCGTTGACGGTGACGGCTCCGGCATCGATCAACTGCTGCAGGTAGCTGCGCGAGAACTCCGGCACCAGCACGGCCAGGGCGCGGTCCAGGCGCTCGCCGTGCTGGGCGGAGGCGATCACGAACGGCCGGAATTCGGCTTCCGGGCCGGCCTCGGCGGCGTCCTCGAAGCCGGCCGCGGCCTCAGTCGCCAAGGGGTCGGCTGATAGAATGAATTTGCCCTGTTTCAAGAAGGTTGCGACTCATGCTGCGAGCCAAATTATCGGCCGTTCCCGCCCTGGCACTCGCCGCCGCGATGCTGGCGGCGTGCTCCTCGACGCCCGATGACGCGACCGCCACCTGGAGCCCCAACAAGATCTACGCGGAGGCCAGGGACGAAGTGGCCGCCGGCTCGTACGACAAGGCCATCCCGCTGTTCGAGAAGCTCGAAGGCCGCGCCGCCGGCACGCCGCTGGCGCAGCAGGCCCAGCTGGAGAAGGCCTACGCGCACTTCAAGGCCGGCGACCAGGCCCAGGCGATCGCGGCACTCGACCGGTTCATGAAGCTGCACCCCGCGAGCCCGGCGCTCGACTACGCGCTGTACCTCAAGGGGCTGGTCAACTTCAACGACGACCTCGGGCTGTTCTCCTTCCTCTCCCGGCAGGACCTCTCCGAGCGCGACCAGAAGGCGGCCAAGGAGTCGTTCGAGGCGTTCAAGGAACTGGTCGCCCGTTTCCCGGACTCGCGCTACGCACCCGATGCCAAGGCGCGCATGACGTACATCGTCAACTCGCTGGCGCAGTACGAGGTGCACGTCGCCCGCTACTACTTCCAGCGCGGCGCCTACGTCGCGGCGATCAGCCGGGCCCAGAACGCCCTGACCGACTACCAGGGGGTGCCGGCGCTCGAGGAAGCGCTGTTCATCCTGGTGCGTTCGTACGACGCGCTCGGGCTGGAGCAGCTGCGCGACGACGCCAAGCGCGTGCTCGCCGAGAACTACCCGGCCAGCGAATACCTCACGCGGGGCTTCAGGTCAGCGCAGGGTCCGTGGTGGCGGATCTGGTAGCCGCCAGGTCCTCCAGCACCGCCACGAACTCTTTCCGCGTCGCCACGCGGCGCATCGGCGGCAACGCCGCCAGCAGGCGCCGCCCATAGCCCATCGTCGCCAGCCGCGTGTCGCACACGACCAGCATGCCCTGGTCCGACTCGCGCCGGATCAGCCGGCCCGCGCCCTGCTTCAGGGCGACGGCCGCCTCCGGCACGAAATAGTCGTTGAAGGGGCTGCGCCCCTGCGACTGCAGCCGCTGCGCCCGCGCCTCCACCAGCGGGTCGCCCGGCGGCGGGAACGGCAGCTTGTCGATCACCACCAGCTGCAGGGCGTCGCCCGGCACGTCGATGCCCTCCCAGAAGGACGCGGAAGCAACCAGCATGCAGCCGGGGCGGCCGGCCGTGCTGCCTTCGCGGAAGCGCTCGATCAGGCGCCGCTTGGGCCACTGTCCCTGCACCAGGACCGCGAGTTCGCCGGAACCGTCGAAGCGGCGCTGCAGCGCCTCGCCGATCGTGCGCAGCGCGCGCAGCGTCGTCGTCAGCACCATGGTGCGCCCTCCGAGCCGCGCCGCTGCATCGGCGGCGAGCGCCGCCACCTGGTCGCTGTGCACCGGATCGTTGGGCCGCGCCAGTTCGCGCGGGACGTACACCGCGGCCTGCGCGACGTAGTCGAACGGGCTGCCCACCCGCAGGACCTCGGCCGCTTCGAGGCCGCACGGCTCGGTGAACCAGGACAGCCGGTCGTCGTCGCCGAGCGTCGCCGAGGTGAAGATCCAGGCGCGGGGGGGTGCGTCGCCCGCCGTGCCCTCACCGGGAGCGGCCTTCAGCAGCTTCTCCTGCACCGCCTGCGCGATGTCAAGCGGCGACTCCACCAGCCGCAGTTGCGCGCCGACGTCGACCCAGCGCACGGCGCCCGGCTCGCAGACGCCGCCGAAGCGTTCGGCGCGCCCGGCGATCTCGCGCGCGCGCTCGCACAGGCGCACGAAATCCGGCGCCAGCTCGCTGACCGTGTCCAGCGCCTCCATCGCCTGCGTGCAGGCGAGTTGCAACCGCTCCAGCCCGTCGCGCCAGTTGCCCGGGTCGACGCCGTCCGGCGCCGCATCGGCCCAGCGCAGTCGGACACCGGCCGCACGTCGGCCCACGCTCAGCCGCAGGTCGCGCGCGGCCCGTTCCACCGCTGCGGCGACCCCTTGCCAATCGGCGAGCCCGCGCGCCAGTTGCAGGCCGGCCGCCAGCAGGTCGCGGGCGAAGTCCAGCACCTGCCCGCTGCCGAGCTGGCGGCCCAGAAACTGCACGCCGGTCTCGTTGAGCTGGTGCGCTTCGTCGAAGATCGCCACCCGCACCGTCGGCAGCAGTTCGGCCATCCCCGACTCGCGCACCGCGAGGTCGGCAAAGAACAGGTGGTGGTTGATCACGACCACGTCGGCCGCCAGCGCCTCGCGACGCGCGAGGTTCACATGGCACTGCCGGAACCTGGGGCATTGGCTGCCCAGGCAGTTCTCGCGCGTGGAAGTCACCAGCGCAATCAAAGGCGAGCGCTCGTCGAGGCCCGGCAGCTCCGCGAGGTCTCCCATGCGCGTGGCCTGCGCCCACTCCTCGATGCGCGCCAGCGCGCGAACCGCGCTGCGGTCAGGCAAGGTGGCGTCGCTTCGTGCCAGTTCCAGGCGCTGCAGGCACAGGTAGCTGCCGCGGCCCTTGAGCAGCGCCGTGCGCACCGGCAGGCCCAGCGCCTCGACCAGGCGGGGCAGGTCACGCCCGAACAGCTGGTCCTGCAAGGTCTTGGTGGCCGTGGAGAGCAGCACCCGTTCGCCGCTCAGGAGCGCCGGCACCAGGTACGAGAACGTCTTGCCGACGCCGGTGCCGGCCTCCACCACCAGCGCGCCGCCTTGCTCGATGGTGCGCGCCACCGCCAGCGCCATGTCGGTCTGGGCGGCGCGCGGCCGGAACTGCTCCGCCGCGCGCGACAGCACGCCGCCGGGCGCGAATGCCTCGCGCACGGGCCCGGCGAGGCCGGTCGGTGCGGCGCCGTCCATCAGGCCGGCTCTTTTGGATCGAGGACGAGTTCCAGCCGCGCGATCTGGTCGCGCAGCTGCAGCCCGCGCTTCTCGAGCCGACGGATGGCGAGCTCGTCCAGCGGCGCGGCGGCGCGCAGCCGCTGCAGCAACGCCTGCAGGTCGGCATGCTCCATGCGCAGCTCGATCAGGTGTCGCTCGGGGGAGTGCAGGTTCGTGTCCACGGAAAGCCACGGTGGCCGTGGCCACGGTCGGGTTCGTTCAATAATACGTGTTTCGGCAGCAATAATCGAGCGCAAGCGTTCCCCAGAGGCTCGCAACACCTCGCACCGTTCACCATGGCCAAGGGTTATCGACTCAGCGCATCGACCGGCATCCACAAGGGCGACCGCGAATACCAGCAGGACCAGATCGCCCTGCTCAGCCACCCGCGCTACCCCGGCTGCGTGCTCGGCGTCGTCGCCGACGGCATGGGCGGCCGCAGCGGCGGGCGCAAGGCATCCAATCAGGTGATGCTCACGGCGCGGCAGCTGTTCGAGCGCTATTCGCCGGACCACGACGATGCGCAGGCCCTGCTCAAGCAGATGGTCTCGGAGGCGCACATCGTCATCAAGCTCACGGCGATCTCGTCCGAGCAGGAACCGCACAGCACGCTGGCCGCGTTCCTCATCAACCCGGCCGGCGACTGCCACTGGGCGCATGCCGGCGACTCGCGCATCTACCACTTCCACGCCGGGCAGCTGGTCAAGCGGACGATGGACCACTCGTACGTGCAGACCCTGGTCGACGCCGGCCAGCTGACCGAGGAAGAAGCCAACGTGCACCCGCAGTCCAACATCCTGATGGGTTGCCTGGGCGCCGACGACGACCCGCCGTGCGACCTGCACTTCATCCCGCAGCTCAAGCCGGGCGACGTGCTGATGGCCTGCAGCGACGGGGTGTGGCACTACTTCAACACCGAGGAGCTCGGCTCCGTGCTTGCGTCGCTGGCGCCACGCGAAGCCACCGAGTACCTGATCGACAAGGCGCGCATGCGCGGCCGCGGCGGCGGCGACAACCTGTCGCTGGTGGTGGTGAAGCTGGAACCGCTCGACGACTGACGCCGCTCACTGCGGCGGCACCGGCAGCGGCGCCGCCGGCGGCTTCTGCCGCGCGGCCAGCCGGCGCTGCAGCGCCTCCTGCCGTTCCATGGCCTCGCGCTGCAGGGCCTCGCGGCGCCGGACGTTCTCGGCGGCCCGCGCGGCGCGACCGGCACGCTCGGCTTCGCGGCGCGCCAGTTCCTCGTCGACGTCCGCAGTGCTGTCCGCCTGCCGCTTTGCCTTGCTGCGCTCGGCATGCTCCGCCTCCCGGGCCGCCTGTTGGGCGGCCCGCTGCGCCGCCTTGGCGTCCCGCTCGCCACGGTCGCGGACCTTCGGCGGCGAGGCCGCCGGCGGCGCCGTATCCGGGCGCTGCTCCATCGCGCGCAGCCGCTCGGCGGCGCGCTCCTTGCGCTCGGCGTCGTTGAGCGAGATTTCCTGGCGGCGCAGATCGGCCAGCGCCGAGCGCCGCTTCGCGCGAGCTTCACCCAGGCAGTCATTGACCGCGAACCTGCCCCAGCAGGCCCGCTCCTGCTCCTGGTATCGCGCCTCCACCCGGCTGCGCTCGGCCGCGATGCGGGCCCGTTCGGCCGCCGGCGCCTCGGCCACGGCCGGCAACGCGACCGCAGCGGCGGCAGCCAAGACGGCGAGCAGCACGGTCCTCATGTCAGTTGCGTATCGACGGTGCGGTGATCCAGCGACAGGTACTGCACCGACTGCATCTCCTGCAGCCGCGAGACGGTGCGCGGGAACTCGTGCGCCAGCGGGCCTTCGGGGTACAGGTCCTGCGCCGGCACCTGGGCGGACATGATCAGTTTCACCCGGCGATCGTAGAGCACGTCCACCAGCCACGTGAAACGACGTGCTTCCGACGCCATGCGCACCGGCATCTGCGGCACGTCGCTCAGCAGCAAGGTGTGGAACTGGGTGGCGATCTCCAGGTAGTCGTTCTGCGAGCGCGGCCCGCCGCACAAGATCCGGAAGTCGAACCAGATCACGCCGCCGGCCTTGCGCCGGGCCCGGATCTCGCGCGCCTCGATGTGCAGCACCGGGTCCTCGTCGTGCAGCGCCGCCAGCCGGCTGAAGGCCTCGTTCATCTCGGCGTCGGCCGCCGGCCCGAGCGGCGTGTGGTACAGCTTCACGTGCTCCATCGTCCGGCGCCGGTAGTCGACGCCGTTGTCGACGTTCAGGACCTCGAGCTTGTCCTTGAGCAGTTCGATCGCCGACAGGATGCGGTCGCGATGCAGCCCGCCGGGGTACAGGTCGTCGGGCTTGAAGTTGGACGTGGTGACGAAGCCCACGCCGTTGGCGAACAGCGCGTCGAGCAGGCGGTGCAGGATCATCGCGTCGGTGATGTCCGCCACGTGGAACTCGTCGAAGCAGATCAGCCGGTAGCGCCTGGCAATGCGAGCGCCTAGCGCGTCCAGCGGATTCACCGTGCCTTGCAGGTCGGCCAGTTCGCGGTGCACCTCGCGCATGAACTCGTGGAAGTGCAGCCGCGTCTTGCGCTTCAGGGGCACCGCGCCGAAGAAGCAGTCCATCAGGAAGCTCTTGCCGCGTCCCACGCCGCCATACAGGTACACGCCGCGCGGAATCGCCGGGCGGTTGATCAGCTTCTTGAAGGCGTTGGAGCGGCGCTCCTTGAACTGGGCCCACTCGCGCGCGCAGCGATCCAGCGCTTCGACGGCACGCAATTGCGCCGGATCGCTCCGGTAGCCGCGCTCGGCGAGTTCGCGTTCGTAGACGTCCTTGACGCTCATGAATCAAGAAAGCGGACACCCGTACGCAGAGGACGCAAAGGATACGCAGAGGACGCAGAGAACAGCCTGCAAGGACTTGGTTTCTTCTGCGTCTTCTGCGTCACTTCTGCGGCCTCTGCGTACGGATGTCCGCATTGCTTCAGAAGTTCAGCGTCCGCTTGTCCACCGCCAGCGCCGCTTCCTTCGTCGCCTCGGACAGCGACGGGTGCGCGTGGCAGATGCGCGCGATGTCTTCGGCCGACGCGCGGAACTCCATCGCCACCACGGCCTCGGCGATCAGCTCGCTGGCCATCGGACCGACGATGTGCACGCCCAGGATCTCGTCGGTCGTGGCATCGGCCAGGAACTTGACCATGCCGGTGGTGTCGCCCAGCGCGCGCGCGCGGCCGTTCGCCAGGAACGGGAAGGTCCCGGCCTTGTACGCGACGCCGGCGGCCTTGAGCTGCTGCTCGGTCTGGCCGACCCAGGCGATCTCGGGGCTGGTGTAGATCACCCAGGGGATGGTGTTGAAGTTGACGTGGCCGTGCTGGCCGGCGATGCGCTCGGCGACGGCCACGCCCTCTTCCTCGGCCTTGTGCGCGAGCATCGGGCCGCGCACCACGTCGCCCACCGCCCAGACGTTCGGCAGGTTGGTGCGGCACTCGTCGTCGACCACGATGGCGCCGCGCTCGTCGAGCTGCAGGCCGACGGCCTCATGGTTCAGGCCGGTGGTGTTCGGCACCCGGCCGATCGACACGATCAGCTTGTCGACCTCCAGCGTCTGGGCTTCGCCCTTGGCGTCGGTCCACGCCACGCAGACGCCCTTCTTCCCGGTCTTGACCTCGCCCACCTTCACGCCCAGTTCGATCTTCAGGCCCTGCTTGTCGAACGCCTTGCGCGCTTCCCTGGCGATCTGCTCGTCCACGGCGCCGAGGAACGTCGGCAGCGCTTCCAGCACGGTGACCTCGGCGCCCAGCCGCCGCCACACGGAGCCCATCTCCAGGCCGATCACGCCCGAGCCGATCAGGCCCAGCTTCTTCGGCACCGCCCCGAGGCGCAGCGCGCCGTGGTTGGACAGGATGAACTCCTCGTCGAACGCTGCGCCCGGCAGCGCGCGGGCATTGGAGCCGGTCGCGACGATCACGTGCTTGCCGCCGATGGTTTGGTCACCCGCCTTGATCTGGTACAGGCCTTCCGCCTGCCCCGCGAACGAGCCGCGGCCGTGGAACAAGGTCACCTTGTTCTTCTTGAACAGGAACGCGATGCCCTCGTTGTTCTGCTTGACGACCTTGTCCTTGCGCGCGATCAATTGGCTGAGGTTCAGGCCCAGTCCCTTGACTTCGATGCCGTGCTCGGCGAAGTGCTTGCCGGCGTGCTCGTAGTGCTCGGACGACTGCAGCAGCGCCTTGGACGGAATGCAACCCACGTTGGTGCAGGTGCCGCCCAGCGCCGGCGCGCCCTTGTCGTTCTTCCACTCGTCGATGCAGGCAACGTTGAAACCCAGTTGCGCGGCGCGGATCGCGGCGATGTAGCCGCCGGGACCGCCGCCGATGACGATGACGTCGAATTGATTTTGCATGTTGTGTCCGGTCTTGTTCCCTCCCCCGTCGGGGGAGGGAGGAATCCATCAAATATCGAACAGGAGCCGGGCCGGGTCTTCCAGCGCCTCCTTCATCGCCACCAGGCCCAGCACGGCCTCGCGGCCGTCGATGATGCGGTGGTCGTACGACATCGCCAGGTAGTTCATCGGCCGCACCACGACCTGGCCGTTCTCCACCACGGCACGGTCCTTGGTGGCGTGCACGCCCAGGATCGCCGACTGCGGCGGGTTGATGATCGGCGTCGACAGCATCGAGCCGAACACGCCGCCATTGGAGATCGAGAACGTGCCGCCGGACAGCTCCTCCAGCGACAGCTTGCCGTCGCGCGCCTTGGCGCCGTATTCGGCGATCTTCTTCTCGATGTCGGCAAAGCTCATCTGGTCGGCGTTGCGCAGGATCGGCACGACCAGGCCCCGCGGCGAGCCGACGGCGATGCCGATGTCGAAGTAGCCGTGGTACACGATGTCGTTGCCGTCGACCGAGGCGTTGATCACCGGGTACTTCTTCAGCGCGTGCACGGCGGCCTTGACGAAGAAGCTCATGAAGCCGAGCTTGACGCCGTGTTCCTTCTCGAACTTCTCCTGGAAGCGCTTGCGCATCTCCATCACCGGCGCCATGTTCACTTCGTTGAACGTCGTGAGGATCGCGTTGCTGGCCTGCGACTGCAGCAGGCGCTCGGCGACCCGCGCGCGCAGGCGCGTCATCGGCACGCGCTGCTCGGGGCGCTCGCCCAGGTGCTCCGGCGACACGGCGGCGTGCACCGGCGGCAGCACCGTGGTGGGCGCCGCTACCGGCGCGGCGGCCGGCGCCGCCGGCCTGGCCATCGCACCCAGGACGTCGCCCTTGGTGACGCGGCCGTCACGGCCGGTGCCCGGCACCGAGCCCGGGGCCATCTGGTTGTCGGCCATCAGCTTGGCGGCCGCCGGCATGGCGATGCCGGACTTCGCCCCGCCGGCCGCGGGGGCCGGCGCCGGCGTGGCAGCAGCCGGCGCGGCCGCCGCCGATGCCGCTGCCACCGCCTTGCCCTCGGTGTCGATCTTCGCGATCACCTGTTCGGCGGCGACCGTGGCGCCGTCGGCCTGCACGATCTCGGCCAGCACGCCGGCGGCCGGCGCCGGGACCTCGAGCACGACCTTGTCGGTTTCGATCTCGATCAGGATCTCGTCGATCGCGACCGGCTCGCCCGGCTTCTTCTTCCACTGCAGCAAGGTGGCTTCGGTGACGGACTCGGACAGCTGCGGCACTTTGACTTCGACGATCGCCATATCAATTCCTGGTGTGTTCTGTATTTCTGCGCGTGGTGGGCGGCAAGGGGCCATGCGGGCGGCGCGCCGCCCGGCCGCAGCCGGGCGGGGGTCCGGCCCGGCGGGAGCTACTTCGTGAGGATGAAGCCCTTCAGCTTCGCGAAGGCCGCTTCCACCAGCGCCTTCTGCTGCTCCTGGTGCAGGTGCGCGTAGCCGACGGCGGGCGACGCGGAGGCGCTGCGGCCGGCGTAGCCCAGCTTCTGGCCTTCCGCCATGTTCTCGTGGATGTAGTGCTGCACGAAGAACCAGGCGCCCTGGTTCTGCGGCTCGTCCTGGCACCACACGAGGTCGGTGACGTTCGGGTACTTGCGCAGCTCGGCGGCGAACGCCTTGTGCGGGAACGGATAGAGCTGCTCCACGCGCAGGAGGACGACCTCCTCGGCGCCCTTCTCCTCGCGCTTCTTGGCCAGGTCGTAGTACACCTTGCCCGAGCAGACGATCACGCGCCTGACCTTGTCGGCCTTGAGGTCCTTCACTTCCGGAATCACCGTCTGGAAGCCGCCCCTGGTGAACTCGGCCAGCGGCGAAGTCGCATCCTTGTTTCGCAGCAGCGACTTCGGCGTCATGATGATCAACGGCTTGCGCAACGGGCGCAGCATCTGCCGGCGCAGGACGTGGAAGATCTGGCTGGCCGTGGTGGGCTGCACCACCTGCATGTTCATGTCCGCCGACAACTGCATGAAGCGCTCGAGACGCGCCGAGCTGTGCTCCGGGCCCTGGCCTTCGTAGCCGTGCGGCAGCAGCAGCGTCAGGCCGTTGACGCGGCCCCACTTCACTTCGCCCGAGGCGATGAACTGGTCGATGACCACCTGGGCGCCGTTGGCGAAGTCGCCGAACTGGGCTTCCCAGATCACCAGCGTGCTCGGGTCGTTCGAGGCGTAGCCGTATTCGAAGCCGAGCACCGCCTCTTCGGACAGGATGGAGTCGATCACGACGAACGGCGCCTGGTTCTCGGCGACGTTCTCCAGCGGCGTGTAGATGCCGACGTCCCACTTCTCGCGATTCTGGTCGTGCAGCACGGCGTGGCGGTGGGTGAAGGTGCCGCGGCCGCAGTCCTCGCCCGACAGGCGCACCGGGTAGCCGCTGGCCACCAGCGAGGCGAAGGCCATGTGCTCGCCCATGCCCCAGTCCACGTTGACCTCGCCGCGGCCCATGGCGGCGCGGTCGTCGAGCACCTTGCGCACCAGCGGGTGCGGCGTGAAGTGCTCCGGCACCGTGGTGATCCGCTCGGCCAGGCGCTTCCACTCGGCCAGCGGGACGGCCGTGTCGGCCGCGTCGGTCCACTTGCGGCCGATGAACGGCGTCCAGTCGACGGCGTACTTGCTCTTGAAGTTGGTCAGGACCGGGTCGACCGGATGCTTGCCGGCGTCCATGGCGGCGCGATAGGCCTTGACCATGTCGTCGCCGAGGTGCTCGCCCAGGCCCTGCGCCGCCAGCTTGTCGGCGTACAGTTTGCGCGTTCCCGGGTGCGCGCCGATCTTCTTGTACATCAGCGGCTGCGTCAGCGCGGGCGTGTCCTGCTCGTTGTGGCCCAGCTTGCGGAAGCAGACGATGTCCACCACCACGTCCTTGGCGAACTCCATGCGGAATTCGAGCGCCAGCTGGGTGGCCAGCACCACGGCTTCCGGATCGTCGCCGTTCACGTGCAGCACCGGCGCCTCGATCATCTTGACCACGTCGGTGCAGTACAGCGTCGAGCGGGCGTCGCGCGGATCGCTGGTGGTGAAACCGATCTGGTTGTTGATCACGATATGCACCGTGCCGCCGGTGAAGTAGCCGCGGGTCTCGGCCAGCGCCAGCGTTTCCATCACCACGCCCTGGCCGGCGAAGGCGGCGTCGCCGTGCACCAGCACCGGCAGCACCTGCCGGCCCTGGCTGTCGCCGCGGCGGTCCATGCGGGCCCGCACCGAGCCTTCGACGACCGGGTTGACGATTTCCAGGTGCGACGGGTTGAACGCCAGGCTCAGGTGCACCGGGCCGCCGGGCGTGGCGACGTCCGAGCTGAAGCCCTGGTGGTACTTCACGTCGCCGGCGGGCAGTTCCTCCTTGGCCGTGTGGTCGAACTCGGCGAACAGGTCGGCCGGCATCTTGCCCAGCGAATTCACCAGCACGTTCAGGCGGCCGCGGTGGGCCATGCCGATCACGATCTCCTGCACGCCCTTGGCGCCGGCCAGCTGGATCAGTTCGTCGATCGAGGCGATGAAGCTCTCGCCGCCTTCCAGCGAGAACCGCTTCTGCCCGACGTACTTGGTGTGCAGGTAGCGCTCGAGGCCCTCGGCGGCGGTGACGCGGTCGAGGATGTGCTTCTTCTTCTCCGGGGAGAAATTCGGCTTGGCGCGGATCGACTCCAGCTTCTGCTGCCACCAGCGCTTCTTGTGCTGGTCGGTCAGGTACATGTACTCGGCGCCGATGGTGCCGCAGTAGGTCTCGCGCAGGGCATTCATCAGCTCGCGCAGCGGCATGCTCTCCTTGCCGAAGAACGTGTTGCTGATGTTGAAGACCGCTTCCTGGTCGGCATCGGAGAAGCCGTAGAAGGCCGGGTCGAGCTCGGGAATCTTCTCGCGCTCGGCGCGCTTGAGCGGGTCCAGGTCGGCCCAGCGCGCGCCGACGTTGCGGTAGGCCGCGATCAGCTGCTGCACGGCCGTGCGCTTGCGCGCCATCTCCGACTCGGCCCCGCGGGCGCCCACCACGCGGGTGCCGCCCTGCTTCGCACGCTCGGCGAAGGCGTTGATCACGGGCAGGTGCGGGACGTCCTTGGCCTCGCTGCCGTCGGCCGCCGGGACGTTCTGCAGCGCGTCGAAATAGTCGCGCCAGTTGTCGGGGACGCTGCCGGGATTGGCGAGGTAGCTCTCGTACATCTGCTCGACGTACGGCGCGTTGCCGCCGAACAGATAGGAATTGCTTTGGTAGGCCGTGTAGACGGAGCGGGAATCACTCATGCTGCGCTGACTTTCCGCCTCCCTGCGGGAGACTTTGGCTGGTTTGGGAAACCTTCCGCGACACGGCTGGACCGGATGGCGGTTGCGTTCGGCGGCCCGAAGGCCTGTTGCGAGCCGGGATTGTGCCACTGAATGCCGGGCCTTTCAGGGACAACCCGGCATGCCCGTCGCGGGGACGGGACCCGGTCAGTCGCTCATCAGGTCGCGGATCTGCTGCAGCGCCGCCGGATCCTCGATCGTGGTGAGGTCGCCGGGGTTGCGGCCCTCGCAGACGGCCTGGATCGCCCGGCGCAGCAGCTTGCCGCTGCGGGTCTTGGGCAGGAGGCTGACGAAGCGCACGCGTGCCGGCCGGGCGACGGCGCCGAGCTGCTCGTCGACCACCTTCATGATCTCGCCCTCGAGCTTCAGGCGGCCGCGTTCCTCGATCAGGCCGCTCGCGTCCCGGGCGACCACGAAGGCCATCGCCACCTGGCCCTTGAGGTGGTCGGCCACGCCCACCACGGCGACCTCGGCGACGTTCGGATGGCTCGAGATGCTCTCTTCGATCTCGCGCGTGCCCAGCCGGTGGCCGGCCACGTTGATCACGTCGTCGGTGCGCCCGAGGATGAAGTAATAGCCGTCCTCGTCGCGGATGCCCCAGTCGAACGTGCTGTACAGCATCCGGCCGGGAATCGTCTTCCAGTAGGTGTTGACGTAGCGCGCGTCGTCGCCCCACACCGTCTGCATGAAGCCGGGCGGGGTCGGTCCCTCGATGACCACCACGCCCTTCTCGTTCGGGCGCGTCAGTTCCTCGCCGGTGCTCTCGTGCACCAGCTTCAGGTCGTAGCCGTACATCGGCACGCCGGGGCTGCCGAACTTGCTGCGTCTGGCGTCTCCACGCCGTTGGCCAGCGCCAGGATCGGCCAGCCGCTCTCGGTCTGCCAGTAGTTGTCGATGATCGGCAGCCCAGGCCCTCGGTGATCCAGTGCGCCGTCGGCTCGTCCAGCGGCTCGCCGGCCAGAAACAGCGCCTTCAGCGCTCGACAGGTCGTATTTCTTCAGGAACGCCGGATCCTGCTTCTTCAGCACGCGCACCGCCGTCGGCGCGCTGAACATCGCCGTCGACCTTGTACTTCTCGACCAGGCTCCACCAGATGCCGGCGTCGGGGCGGATCGGCAGGCCCTCGTACATGATGGTGGCCATGCCGGCGATCAGCGGGCCGTAGACGATATAGCTGTGGCCCACCACCCAGCCGATGTCGCTGGTGGAGAAATAGGTCTCGCCCGGCTCGCCCAGGAAGATGTGCTTCATGCTCGCGGCCAGCGCGACGGCGTAGCCGCCGACGTCGCGCTGCACGCCCTTGGGCTTGCCGGTGGTGCCGCTGGTGTAGATGGTGTAGCTGACGTCGGTCGGCCTGGAGCCACTCGCAGTCGACCTGCGCCGCGTCATGTGCGTTGCAGCGTGGCGGCCCAGTCGAGGTCGCGCCCGGCGACCGCTCCATCGGCGCCAGCCCGCGATCCACCAGCAGCACGGCGTGCGGCTTGTGGCTGGACAGGCGGATCGCCTCGTCCAGCAAGGGCTTGTACGCCACGACCTTGCCGCCGCGCGAGCCGGCGTCGGCGCTGATGATGACCTTGGGCGTCGCGTCCTCGATGCGCGACGCCAGCGAGACCGAGGCGAAGCCGCCGAACACCACCGAGTGGATGGCGCCGATGCGCGCGCAGGCCAGCATGGCGAACGCCGCCTCCGCGATCATCGGCATGTAGATCAGCACCCGGTCGCCCTTTTGCCACGCCCAGGCTCCTTGAGCGCGGCGGCGGCTGCGCTGCACCTCGTCGTGCAGTTCGCGGAACGATGTAGCTGCGCTCCTGCGCCGGTCTCGGTCGAGACGTAGATCAGCGCCGGCTGGTCGGGGCGGTCGCGCAGGTGGCGGTCGACGGCGTTGTGGCACAGGTTGGTGGTGCCGCCCACGAACCAGCGCGTGAACGGCGGGCGCGAGTAGTCGCAGATGGTCTGCGGTTGCTGCCGCCATTCGATCAGCTCGGCCTGCTCGGCCCAGAAGCGGTCACGGTCCTGCAGCGACCGGCGATGGAAATCGGCATAACGGCTCATGGTGTCTCCTTCGGGGCTTTTCGCTCGTGTGGTCGATTGTGGCCAGCGTGCTTGCCCGAAGCTGACAGCGCGGGCCGCGCGCCGGGCGGCCCGGTGGATGGCGGACGCCCTGCCCTATTTGATCAGGGCCTGCACCTGCTTGAACATGGGGTGTTCCGCAGTACGCAGCCACTCGAAGGCGACCATTTCGGTGGTGACCAGCTCGGCGCCGGCGGCGGCCAGCCGGTCATAGGCGGCGTCGCGGTTGCGTTCCGTGCGCGAGCTGCAGGCGTCGGTCACCACCCA
This sequence comes from uncultured beta proteobacterium, assembly GCA_963708655.1. Lineage (GTDB taxonomy): Bacteria > Pseudomonadota > Gammaproteobacteria > Burkholderiales > Burkholderiaceae_C > Ramlibacter. The sequence goes on along the minus strand of CAVPTY010000045.1, from coordinate 3,995 downwards.
CAGGTCGAACTCCTCCTCGATCAGCCCCAGGGCCGTCTGCAACAGGCAGACGTGGGCCTCGCAGCCGGCCAGCACGATGGTGCCGCGCTCGGCGGCCGGGGCCTTCTGCAGGTGCCTGGGCAGGCTGCGCGCGTTGCCGCCCTGGCGCGGCGCCGGCCGCAGGAGGTCGACCAGGCCGTCGGCGCAGCCGCCGAAGTGCATCTTGGCGAGCGTCCTGCGGCACAGCGCCTTGAGCTCGCCCGGGTTTTCCCCGAGGCGCGTCGGGTTCTGCTCGGTGCCCCAGGCCGGCACCTCGAACAACTGCGCCAGCTGCGCCAGCCGCATCGCATTGCGCAGCACGGCTTCGGCGTCGTGGATCGCCGGCATCAGCCGGGCCTGGTAGTCCACCAGCACCAGTTGGCATTCCTCATGATCCAGCAGCATCGCTCTTGCCTCCGGTGGCGGCGGTGCGCGCGACGAGCACCGCCAGGTAATGTGAGAACAGGTCCGCCGCCTCCTGCCTGAACATGCGGATGCGCCCGGTGTGCTGCAGCAGCAGCAGGCCGACTCCGTGCGCGAACAAGGCCGTATTTTCGCGCCGCGCGCTGCCGGCATCGAGCCCCATCGCCAGCAGCGCCTCCTCGGCCGGCGCCAAGGCCTCGTACAGGCGGGCATTCAGCCGCTGGTCCAGGTCGGACGTGAGGCCCCGCGGTGCCAGGCCGTGCACCAGATAGAAGCCCAGGTCCAGCTCGCGCGGATTGGCCGCATAGAAGCCGAACCAGGCGGCCGCCTTCGCCTGCAGCACGGAAGCGGGGTGAGTGTCCGGCGGGATCGCATCGCGCACGGCGCGGTTCAGCCGTTCCAGCGACTCGCCCAGCAGCGCGCCGTAGATCGCCTCCTTGCTGTCGAAATAGGAATAGAGCGCGCCCGGCGTGTAGCCGGCGCGCCGGGCGATCTCGCGCATGCTGGCGCCTTCCAGCCCGTGTTCCTCGAACACCGCCCGCGCGGCGTCCAGCACCAGCGCGCGGCGGGTTTCGCTCATTGCCTGCTGGCGCAGCTGTCTGGCTTCCATGCCCCGACTATAGCGGGCGGAGGCACTTGGCCTGAACGTTGACAGGAAAATTGAACAGCGTTCAAAATAGCTGCAGAACATCTGGAGACAGCCCATGGATGCCCCCGCCACCCCGACCCTCATGTCCGGCGAGCAGTACCGCGAATCGCTGCGCCGCCTGCGCCCGAAAGTCTTCGTCGACGGCCACTGCGTCGAAAGCGTCGCCGACGAGCCCCTGCTGCGGCCGGGCGTGAACGCGATCGCCCTCACCTACGACTTCGCGCTCGAGCCCGAATACGAGTCGCTGATGACGGCGGTGCAGCACACCAGCGGCAAGCGGGTCAACCGCCTCAGCCACATCGACACCTCGCCCCAGGACCTGCTGAACAAGCTGGAAATGGTGCGGCTGCTGTGCCAGGAGACCGGCTGCGCGCAGCGCTATCTCACCCACGACGCCGTGAATGCCATCGGCCAGGTCGCCGCGCGCCTGGACGACGCGAAAGGCACCACGGACAACACGGCCAGGTTCCTCGAGTTCCTGCACCGGGTGCAGGACCAGGACCTCACGCTGGGCGTGGCGATGACCGACGCCAAGGGCGACCGCAGCCTGCGCCCGCACCAGCAGGCCAATGTCGACAGCTACGTCCACGTCGTCGAGCGCAACGCGCGCGGCATCGTGATCTCCGGCACCAAGGCGATCGTGACCGGCGCGCCCTACGTGCACGAATTGCTGGTGATGCCTTGCCGCAACATGGGCGCCGAGGACGCCGCCTTCGCCGTCTGCTGCAGCGTGCCGGTCGACGTGGCCGGGCTCACGATCGTCGCGCGGCCGGCCGGCCGGCCCGGCGAGAAGGTGGAGCATGGCGGAGGCGCTCTTTTCGCGCAAGTACGGCCAGACCACCGCCGTCTGCATCTTCGACCGCGTGTTCGTGCCGTGGGAGCACGTGTTCCTCGCCGGCGAATGGCAGCACAGCGGCCACCTCACCTACAGCTACGCCACGCACCACCGCCACACCTGCATCGGCGCGCGCGCCGGCTTCGGCGACCTGCTGATCGGCGCCGGCGCCCTGATGAGCGAGGCCAACGGCTTCGATCCCGAGCGCGAGTCGCACCTGCGCGAGCAGATGGTGGAACTGATCAAGATCGTCGAGGGCTTCTACGCCTGCGGCGTGGCCGGCGTGTCTATGCGCAGGCCGACGAGCACGCGGCAGCTTCATGCCCGATCCCGTGTTCGCGAACATCGGCAAGCTGCTGCTCGCGACGCAGATCTACGACATGCACCGCATCGCGCACTACGTGAGCGGCGGCCTGATCGTCAGCCTGCCCGGCCCGGACGAGGACCACAACCCGGAGACCGCCGCGCGGCTGGCGGACGTGCTGCGCGCCAATCCGACGGTGCCCTACGAGCAGCGCATCCAGACCGCGCGCTTCCTCGAAGACCTGACGGCCGGCTACCAGGGCGGCTGGTACAGCCTGATCAGCCTGCACGGCGGCGGCTCGCCGGCCGCGATGAAGCAGGAAATCTGGCGCAACTACCCGGTGGGCTCCAAGGTGGACCTGGTCGAGCGGCTGCTCGAACGCGGGTTGTCGGATGACCCGGCAGCGGCCGATCACCCGCAACCGCCAAGCCGGCAAGTGCTGCGACATGGGCTGCAACGTCCCCGGTCAGCCGGTGATGGTCGACCTGCCCAAGCCGCGCCGCTAGCCCGGCGTTAAGCAACATCCTCAGGGCCGGAGCGCGGCGGGCCGGTACACTGACCGGTCCAGCCCCCAGGCCAGCCCGTGTCACGCCCGCCCGAACCCGCCACGATCCGACTGCTCTGCGTGGAGGACAACCCCGACGACGTGGAGCTGATGGGCATCGCGCTGGAGCAGGCGGACCCGCGGCGCCAGTACCGGCTGTATCGGGTCGACGAGGCCGGCGCGTTCGTCGCGGCGCTCGACGAGGGCGGCTTCGATGCCATCCTCTGCGATTTCAACCTGCCGCGGTTTTCCCCGTACGCGGCGCTGCAGATCCTGATGACGCGAGACTGCGGCACGCCGCTGGTGGTCGTGACCCGCGCCATCGGCGAGGAAGCGGCGGTTCACGTGCTGCGCTGCGGCGCCAAGGATTACGTCACGAAGGACAAGCTGGGCACGCTGCCCCAGGTGATCGAGCGGGTGATGACCGAACGCGAACGGCTGCGCGAGCAGGAGCGCCTCACCAACGAACTGCACGACGCCTACCGGCGGCTGAAGAAGCTGTCGGCCCGGCTGGTGGTCGCCCAGGAGCGCGAACGGTCGCTGATCTCGCGCGAACTGCACGACGAACTGGGGCAGACGCTCACCGGCATGGTGATCCATCTCCACGCCGCCAGCCGCGCCCCCGACGGAGCCGAGGCCAGCCGCCACCGCGAAACCGCCATGGAGATGGCGCAGACGGCGGTCAAGCAGGTGCGGACCCTGTCGTTTTCGCTGCGGCCGGCGCAGCTCGACCTCCTGGGCCTGGTCACGGCGGCGCAATCGGCGGCGCACCGGATCACCGACACCGCCGGCATCGTCTGCCGCTTCAGCGCGCGCGGCACGGAGCCGAAAAGCCTCGGCCAGACCGCTTCGGTCGCCCTGCGGCTGGTGCAGGAAGCCCTCAACAACGTGGTGCGCCACTCGCACGCGGCGACGGTGCACGTGCGGCTGCGCTTCCTGCCGCACGACCGCGTCGCGCTGCTGGTGATCGACGATGGTGTCGGCTTCGACAAGCACGAATTGCTGGGCGGCGTCCCCACCGAGCGCAATGTCGGCCTGTACGGCATGATCGAGCGCACCGAACTGGCCGGCGGCCGCCTGCACATCCGCACGCGCCCCGGCCGCGGCGTCGCGGTCCGCGCCGTCCTTTGAACCATTCCGAGGGTGTACCCCAATGAAAATGAGCCCCATCCCGCAGCACGTGCGCGTGGTTCTGGCCGACGACCATGAACTGGTCCGATCC